>JADFMD010000197.1 GCA_022564055.1 Gemmatimonadota bacterium | reverse complement strand
AGGCCGCGGAAAACCGCCTCCGTTAGTTCAAAAAAGCCCGAGTGGAACTCAGAACCGACGAACAGATTCCAGGAGTGGCAGAGGCTCTGGACGTTCGGGCCCGGCCTCAGGCGGCGTATACGTAACAGCCGCGGTCTGTCTACGTACATTTCCTCCTGCGCTACGTATGGCACGCGTTGCATATTTGCCGCACAGGTCATCAGTTACCAGGACCATGAATCTTGCGGTTGTCGAAAGCCAATCGCATCGTGTAGCCGAATTTTAGATCACCTAAGAGGCGCCCCAGCCCATCGGGTAGCTGGAGTGGCTCCCCATGACGCTAATCAACTGCACAAACTGCTCCGGCCTCATCGAGGCGGGCGATCGCTTCTGTTCCCTGTGCGGCGGTGAACAGGGTTCCTCCGGCGAGCTCCGTAGCGACGACAACGTCGTCTGGGACGCCGTAGAGCAGAAGCTGCGGGCCGCCACCGAAGGGAAGTACCGGGTGCGCGGCCTACTGGGGTCGGGCGGGATGGCCGCGGTTTTCCTGGCCGACGACATCAAGCTGCGACGCCGAGTGGCGATCAAGGTCATGTCGCCCAGCTTGATGGTGGACCCCAACATGGTCCGACGGTTCACGACCGAAGCGACGACCACCGCGCAGTTTCGCCATCCGAACATCGTGACCGTCTTCGATGTCGACGAGGGCGAAGGGCTTCACTTCTTCGTGATGAGCTTCATCGCAGGCCGTTCGCTGCAGGGTGTGATACGAGAGGAGGGCCCACTTCCGCCTCACGTGGCGCAACATTGGGTAGGCCAGGTCGCAAGTGCCCTGGCCTATGCCCACGGGCAGGGGGTCGTCCATCGAGACATCAAGCCCTCCAACATCCTCATCGACCAGGACGGTCAAGCACTGGTCGCCGACTTCGGCATCGCGAAGGTGGCGGACCAAGAGGGTCTCACGAGGATGGGGACCATCGTCGGAACGCCGGCTTATGTCAGTCCCGAGCAGTTTCAAGGCGCGGAGGCGACTCCGGCGTCGGACCAATACGCGCTTGGAGTCGTCGGCTACGAGATACTTACTGGTGCCCCCCCTGTTACCGGCGATGTGGCCGCCATATATCGGACCCACGCATCACAGCAGGACCCAGTTCCGCTGGCGAGCGTCCGCCCGGACTGCCCCACCGACCTGGTTGAAGTCATTCACCGAATGCTGGCGAAGCAGCCCGAGGATCGGTGGTCCTCGTTACCCGAGGTGCACTCGGCGCTGGGTTCGGGTCCGCTCCATCACCAAGACCCCATTCTTGAAACGCTCAAGGAGTTGGCGGTAGGTCGCAGATCCATCGCCTCCCTCGACATCTCGTCCTTCCCGGACTCGCTGCTCATGGGGGAACAGGTGCGGCTCGAGGCCAGGCCACTCGACGACACTGGGAGAATTGTCGGAGAGCGTCAGGTTGCCTGGGAGTCGAGCGACGTTGCCGTAATGACCGTGGCGTTTGACGGGGTCGTAAGAGCCCTGCAGCCCGGCTCGGCGACCTTGATCGCCACGAGTGGAGGTAAGTCGGTGAAGGTCTCCATGGAGGTCAAGCAGGTGCCGGTGGACTTGGTCGTCGTCTCCCCACGTGAGATCACACTCCCACTCACCGGTGCGATGGAGGCCAAAGCACTCGTGGTGGGGCCCGGTGGTCAGGTTCTGGAGGGGCGACCCGTGGAATGGGGTGTCTCAGATCCGAACGTCGCTACCGTGACCTCTGAGGGGATGGTCGAAGCCATCAACTCGGGAACGACGACCGTTACCGCGACCGCCGGGGGCTGCGTGGGGACTGCCTCGCTGACGGTTACAGTACAGGCCGATGCGGAAACTGAGCTCGTTGCCGCTCAACCGGGCGGCGAAGCGGCCGAAGAGGAGCCCCAGCTGGCGGCCACCATGGAAATCGGCACCGTGGCCGACAAGGAGGCGGAGGAGAAGGCAGCCGCTGAGGCGGATGCGAAGGCACGCAAAGAAGCGGAGGAGAAAGCACGCGTAGAGGCGGAGCAGAAGGCGCTCGCCGAGGCAGAGGAGAAGGCACGGGCGGAGGCCGAGAAGAAGGCACGCGCAGAGGCGGCGGAGAAAGCACGCGCAGAGGCGGAGAAGAAGGCGGCCGCAGAGGCGGAGAAGAAGGCACGCGCAGAGGCGGAGGAGAAGGCGGCCGCAGAGGCGGAGAAGAAGGCGGCCGCAGAGGCGGAGAAGAAGGCGGCCGCAGAGGCGGAGGAGAAGGCACGCGCAGAGGCGGCGGAGAAAGCACGCGAACGAGCGGCGGAGGAGGCACGGGCAGAGGAGGAGGCACCTGAGAAGTTGGCGGCCACGCAGGCGAGCGACGCTGGCAGAGAAGTGGAGGACCAAGTTGTCACGGCCGAGATCTCCTTGCCCAGCTCGCTAGAGAAACCTGAGAAACGGTCAGCGGCTCCGGTCGTAGAGACAGAAGAGGAGCGGCCCGTTCCGGTTCCGGACATTGCGGACGATGAGGCAGCCGCAGGCGGGACGATCGGGTTGTGGGCAGCGCAGCTCGCTGCCCGTGCGCGGCGGCGGCCCACCAAGCAGTGGCTCCCTTGGGTGGGTGGCGGCGTAGCGGCACTGGCCGTGGTGGTTGCGATTGCGACGTTCGGGTCGCCGTCCGCCACGAATGTCGGAGATGATCCAGTCGACATTTCGCCGCCCCCCGAGTCGGACGCCGTGCTCCCCGTGTTGGTCGGCAATGTGGCGATCATCCCTGGGGACACGGTCCGGCTATTTGTGGGAGGCGATTTCCAGCTGGAGGCTCGAGCCTCGGGGACCAATGGCCAACCTAGGGATTCTGTGGACGTCAGCTGGGTACCGATGAACGCACAGATCGCCCTAGTTTCACCCGCGGGTTTGGTAACCGCGGTCACAAGGGGTGTGGCCGAGATTCGGGCTCTCGTGGATCGAGGGGATGGCGGAGATCCGGTGTCGGCGAGCGTCTGGGTGGTCGTGTCGGCTCCCGAGTTGGTGCTTGTCAACGAAGAGCCCGTTGAGGAGCCGGGGCCCGAACTTCCGCTCATAACGCGGCTCGTTATCAGCCCAGACGTGGACACGCTCCGGGTCGGAGACAGGCTCCCCTTAGGTGTTGTAGCAGAGACGGCGGCGGGAGATCCAGTTAGCGGGCAAGACGTCACCTGGGATGTGAGCCCTACCGACGTTGCCCGCGTGGAGGGCGCTGGGGCCCAGGTCATCGTAGTCGCGATGTCTCCCGGATCTGTCCTAGTTCAGGCCACGATCGGGGGTGTCGAGGGCGTGGCTAGGCTGGAGGTCATTGCCACCGTCACGGCGGTGGGCCCCTCGTCGCCCGACCGGGACACGGTTGCGGTGCTCCCGCCGCCCGAGCCGCCGGTGGACGTCAGGCCGGCCAACCCCGAGGACCCCGCTGATGAGTACAGGAGAGCCGGAGAAGTCGATTCTCCCCCCAGGATCCAGAACGACCCAGAAGTTCAGGGAGCCATTCGTGAGGAGTATCCATCGTTCCTCCGGGATGCGGGCATCGCGGGCTTTGTGCGCGTTGCCTTCTTCCTCAACGCCGCCGGTGAGGTGGTCGACTTTGAGCTCGTTGGGGTCATTGGGAGCACTCGCGACACGTTCATCGAGCCGGCTCTAAGCGTTGCCGGCATCGTGTTGTGGTCGCCGGCCATGGACGACGGTGAGGCCGTGCCTGTAGTGGTCGAACTCGATATTCCGTTCCAACCGTGACC
>JADFMD010000074.1 GCA_022564055.1 Gemmatimonadota bacterium | reverse complement strand
CGCATACCGGTACGAACTCGTATCCCCTCCGCTTCCCTAGAGGCGTCGCACCCCACTTCTTCGGCCCCCCCCGGGAGCACCTGCACCGGTGCGCCCCTCCGCTGCGCCTGCTCACCGCGAGCCAGCCCCGTTGGGAACGAGCAACCGAATGACTCCGTCATACTTGTTGAGCAGGAAAACCTGCCCCTCCGGCCCTGGTCCGAACCGCAGGTCCGCGCGCGTGGCCGGCGACCTGCCCTGGTCGGCGTTCTTTTCCTGAATGACCTGAAGGAGTGTCTTCGCCTCGCCACCGTCGTTGAGTAGGATTCGGCGGATGGCGTCCTGCCCGCCGTCGGGAAGATCGTCCGCCTGGATATAGAAAATTTCTCCGCTCGGCTGATCCGCGAACAGAACGAGGTTCGCCAGCTGAGGAATGGCGTCGTCTCGGTACACGTGGAGGCCGGAAGAAGCGGATTGGCGCTGGAGCAGCGGATCCAGTTGCCCGTACTCCGCTACCGGATACGTGACGGTGGGATCGCCACGCTGGTTGGCGAGGCTGACCGCTTGACGGCTGATGAAGCGGAAGCTCCCCTCCCAGTCGTTCCAGCCGAGGTTGGCTCCCGCCGAAACGAGCGTGAGCTTTTCGATCACGGCCTGACCGATGTCCGCGAGAAACATGTTTCCGTTCGCGGGATCCCACGCGAAGCGTTGCGCGTTGCGGATGCCGTAGGCGTAGATTTCGCCCAACGTGCCTACGTCCCCCACAAACGGGTTGTCAGCGGGGATGCCGTACTCGCCATTGGCGCTATTCGAGCCGAGGGGGTCGATTCGAAACAACTTCCCGAAGGCCGAGGCCAGATCCTGCGCGTGGTTGAGCGGGTCGCCCCCGCTACCTCCGTCGGCGATGGAGACATAGAGCATGCCGAAGTCGGCCTCACCGGGCGACGCAAGCGGATTGAATCCGATCTGACCGCCGTTGTGGTTGCCGAAGGGCTGTTGAATTCGGAGCAGCTCCCGCGGCGGGCCGCCGTCATAGGTGGTCCCGCTGGGATTGCGGGCGGTCCATTCCAAAAGGACCGTGTCGTGAGTATCGCCGCCGCCGCTGGGGGTGAAATCCGGCGTTGGCTCGATATTCTCGCTGTCCGTCCAGGTGTAGAATTTGCCGAAGCCCCCGGTGCCGGGCTCCCCGAACTGGGGATGGAGGGCAAAGCTCTGAAAGCCCCGTTCCCTGCTACGGGACTGGACAGCGACTTCCCATCCAGGATCATTGATATCGATGTATTCAGTGACGGTCCCGCCGTCGTAACTGACGGTGTAGAGGGGCCCCCGCATGTCGTTGACGAAGATACGGCCGGTCCCCGGCTCATCCACGAGCCGCATCATACGTGCGGGTGCTCCATCGATGTCCGGTATCGAGGCGAATTCGACGAAGTCGACCCGCACGACGCCGTCGGTGGCTGGGATCGGTGATGGGAACGGGTCGGCGGACGTCTGTGCCACCATTGGGGATGCCGCAACCAGGGCCACGGCCATCATAAACATTACGCGCATAGTCATGTGCTCCCTCTTTGTTTTCTTATCAGGCCTCCCCACAACGGGGCTCACCGTAACTGACTTTTTACCGTAGTCGACTCGCCTTCCCCGACAATAAGGGGAGGACAACCCGCATCGCCCTCGGGCGAGTGGGAAAGGCATTTTAGGTCTTGGCGATTCCACTGAAAAGGCGCTCGGGGGAGCCCGCCTGGGTTTTCTTTCCGCATATCGTCGACGTATTGTTGCCGGCTCACACCGTGCGCGGGCAAAAAACGCCGAATGGGCACGCCTTTACCGAGGGAATTTAGTTCGATGGCCGAGACCAGCACCGAGACCGCCACGGTTCAGGAAGTGGACCGAAAGGTGCACCTGCACCCTTTTACCTCGGCCGCCGAGCATGCTGACGGAGTGCCCAGGCTCATGGTCGAGGGCTCCGGAATCCACGTTCGCGATAACGGTGGTAAACAGTACCTGGACGCGATGGCCGGCCTTTGGTGCGTAAACGTAGGGTACGGCAGGGACGAAATCGTGGACGCGGTTTCCGACCAAGCCCGCCGACTACCCTACTACCACACCTTCCTTTCGATGACCAACGAGCCGGCCGCCCGCCTGGCGGAGCGGCTCATCTCGCTGGCACCCGGCCACATGAGCAAGGTCTTCTTCGGCAGTTCCGGCTCCGATACCAACGACACCCAGGTCAAGATCGTCTGGTACTATCACAACGTCTTGGGCAAGCCTGAAAAGAAGAAGATCATCGCGCGCCAACGCGGCTATCACGGCTCGACCCTGGCCGGAGCCAGCATGAGCGGAATGCCGCACATGCACGACCCGTTCGATCTGCCTCTCGATCGGTTTATCCACGTGGACGCACCCCATTACTGGCGGCACGCTCCAAAAGGACTCACCGAGCTCGAGTACTCCGCTTCTCTCGCCACCAACCTGGAGGAGTGCATCCTTCGCCACGGACCCGAAACGATCGGGGCGTTCATCGCCGAACCGGTTCAAGGTGCCGCGGGTGTGATTCCACCCCCCGAGGGTTACTTCCAGGCCATCGTTCCGATCTTACGGAAGTACGAGATCCTGTTCATCGTCGATGAAGTGATCTGCGGATTCGGGCGGCTGGGTGAATGGTGGGGCTCGCAGGTCTATGGGCTCGAGCCCGATCTCATGAGTACGGCCAAGGGCCTTACGAGTGGCTACGTGCCGATGTCGGCCTGCCTGATCTCCGACCGAGTGTGGAAAGTTTTGCGGCAGGGATCTTCGCAATACGGAGCCTTCGCGCACGGATACACCTACTCGGGTCATCCCGTGGCCGCGGCAGCTGCGCTCGCCAATCTCGACATCATCGAGGGCGAAGGATTGGTCGAGAATGCAGCCAAAGTGGGGGCCTACCTCCAGAAGAGCCTTCGAGAGGCGTTCGTCGATCACCCACTCGTCGGAGAGGTGCGGGGTGTTGGCCTCATCGCTGGAATCGAGTTGGTCCGGGACAAGGAGTCGAAGGAGCCGTTCGATCCATCGCTGGCCGTCGCTCGGCGGCTTCACGAGCTCCTGATGGGGGAGGGTCTGATCTGCAGGGCGATGTTCGAGTCCCTCGGTTTCTCACCGCCCCTCATCCTCTCGAACGAGAACGTGGACTCGATCGTCGAAATGTTTTCCAAGGGTTTGAAGAAGCTGACCGCGGAGGTGGGCGGGGCGAGGGGTTGAAGGGCGCCGCACGGGCTAGGCGGGCGCCGACCCTTGTGAGTCGAGGGTCCGAAGGGCATTGTGCCCGCGACGATGCGAATCTTGCGACGATTCGAGAGAAGAGGGGGGCATCTAGTGCGTAAAATGTCGAACAGGCTGATCCTGGGATTCGCTCTCATGGCACTCAGTGCCTGCGCGGAACGCGAGGCCGTGGACCTGGTTCTGCACAACGGCAAGATCGTGACGGTCGATGACGCGTTTTCGATCCAGCAGGCCGTGGCGGTGCGCGACGGCAGAATCGTCGCGGTCGGTGGGAATGAATTGCTCGCACGGTACGACGCCCAGAGGACGATCGATCTGGAGGGTAAGACGGTCCTCCCTGGATTCAACGACGTGCACATCCACATCAGCGGAGACCCCATCCGCGAAATCGACCTGACCGGGACGACTTCGGTCGCCCAGTTGCAGGAACAGGTGCGGGCCAAGGTCGCCCAACTCGGCGAGGGGGAGTGGGTCACGGGGTATGGCTGGTCGGAGGACGCCTTCGCCGAGCTGCGCAAGCCGACGCGGGCCGACCTGGACGAAGCCGCTCCGCGCAATCCGGTCACGCTCACGCGGGCGGGCGGGCACAGCGCCGTGGTGAACAGCCTGGCGTTCGAGCTCGCGGGGATCACCAGCGCCTCCCCCGATCCGGACAGGGGGATCCTGGAGAAGGACGAACGGGGCGAGCTGACCGGCATCATTCGCGAGCGCCAGGACACCGTGGGGCGCCTCGTTCCCCAGGCAACGCGAGAGGAGACGCGCCCCAGCTTCATTCAGCACCTTCGGGACCTGTTGGAGCTCGGGATCACGAGCCTCACCCAAGCAGGTGTTTCGACGCGTGGTTACGGGGAGTGGGAGCTCGTCTACGGTCTGCACGGCGAAGAGCTTCCGCGCGCCAACGTCCAGATCCGCTGGGGCGGACCCGAGCGGATGAACGCCTTCGGTAAGAAGACCGGTGACGGCGACGAGCGCCTGCGGGTCGGCGCGGTCAAGGTGTTCGTCGATGGCGGCTTTACCGGGCCCAGCGCTTACACGATCGATTCCTACCGGAGCGAGCCCGGTTTTCACGGTTCGCTGGATCTCCCCGAGGAGGAATTGCGCACGATCATCGGGCAGGCCCACGAGATGGGATGGCAAATGGGCTTCCATGCCATCGGCGACGCCGCCATCGAGTTGGTGGTCGGCTACTTTGCCGAGGCGCTCGAAGCTTCGCCGCGCGACGACCATCGCCATTACCTCAACCACTTTACGGTGCGTCCCCCGCCCGAGGTGATGGAGCTGATGGCCGAGCACGACATCCTCATCACACAGCAGCCGAACTTCACGTACACCTTGGAGGGCCGCTACGTCGAGTATCTCGAGGAGGAGCACGCCGCTCACAACAACCCGCTCCGCAGTCCCATGGACCACGGCGTCTTCGTGGCGCTCAGCAGCGACATTCTCCCGATCGGGCCGATGGTGGGCATCTACGCGGCCGTCACGCGCAAGGGCGCATCCGGCGCCGTATACGCGCCCGACGAACGGCTGACCATGGAGGAGGCCATCCGGGGCTACACGCGCAACGGCGCCTACATCACCTTCGAGGAGGACATCAAGGGGACGCTCGAGCCGGGTAAGCTGGCCGACATGATCGTGCTCTCCGACGACCTCCTGACCATCGATCCGGAGCGCATCCTGGACGTGGTGGTCGAGAAGACCATCGTCGGCGGGAGGGTGGTGTTCGAGCGATAGACCTGCGAAGACTCGACCGAGCCTCTCGATTACCTACCCTCATTGTCACGTCCGCTCCGGGCATGACCGCGTTCCCGCGAGTATAGAGCAGGGTCTCATGCCAACCCATTCCGCAGAAGTATCCACCGAGAGACCCGAGCTGAAGAAGGCGATCGGCGGGTTCGGATTCTTCGCGCTCGCGTTCGGCTCGATGATCGGCGTCGGTTGGATCACCGCCCTGGGCGGCTGGTTCGAGCAAGCCGGCCCTGTGGGGGCGATCGTTGCGTTCGCGGCAGGCGGGACGCTCATGCTGATCATCGGGCTCTGCTATGCCGAGGTCACACCCATGCTCCCGGTGACCGGCGGCGAGGTGGCCTACGCCTATAAGGCCTACGGCACGTCCAAGGCCTTCATCATCGGATGGTTCCTGGCCTTCGGCTACCTCTCGGTCTCGGCGTTCGAGGCCATTTCGGTGGGGCTGGTCCTTTCGTTCTTGTTTCCGCAGATCGACGTGTTCCCGCTTTACGAGATCGCGGGCTCCACGGTCTACGCCTCGCACCTCCTGTTGGCTTTTGTCTTTACCGGGTTCATCACCGCCATCAATTATTTCGGCGTGGGGATCGCCTCGCGGGTCCAAATCGTGCTGACCGGCCTTTTCCTTCTCTGTGCCGTGCTCTTCGTCGTCTCGGGCATCGCCAGCGGCGAGGTCGGCAACCTGGCTCCCTATTTCGGGGACAGCACCCTCGGGCGCGGCGGCTTTGCAGGAATGCTCGCCGTCTTCGTGACGGTCCCCTTCTGGTACGTCGGCTTCGACACGATTCCCCAGGCGGCCGAGGAGCGCCGAGAGGGCTCGCCGCTCCATCGCCTGGGTCTGTACGTCATTCTCGCCATCATCGGCTCGACGGTTTTCTACATCGCGATCATACTCGGTGCAGGCATGACCGCTCCCTGGCGAAGCATCGTCGGCGAAGAGCTTCCCACGGCCGCGGCGTTCTCGTCGGCGTTCGAGTCCCCGTTGCTCGTGAGGCTCGTGCTCGTCGCCGGCCTCATCGGGCTGCTCACCAGTTGGAACGGCTTTTTTCTGGCCGGCTCCCGGGTGCTGTTTTCGCTGGGGCGCGGACGCATCATCCACGCGTTCTTCGGCCAGACCCATCCCCGATTCGGGACCCCCACCAACGCCGTCCTGTTCAGCGGCCTGGTGACGTTCCTCTCCGCCTGCCTCGGGCGGGGAGCGATCATCGCCTTCGTCGACGTGGGCTCGTTCTGTATCGCGCTGGCGTTTCTGGGCGTGGCGCTCTCGCTCATCCAACTGCGCAAAAAATTCCCGGATTTGAAGCGTCCGTACAGGATGCCCGGCGGGAACGCACTCGCCTACGTGGCCGCCGCCGGCTCGCTGTTCATCCTGTGCGTGATGCTCATCCCGGGGAGCCCGAGCATGCTCGTCTGGCCTCTGGAGTGGTTGATTCTCGGCACGCTCAGCGCCACCGGATTGGGATTCTGGTTTGCCGCTCGCCGATACCGGCAGCGCGTTTCCGAAGAGGACCGAGCGAAGTTGATTTTGGAGAACTACGCTTCCTAGGGGACCCCCAGGGCCTCGTCGAGCCAATCCATGAGCATCCTCGGATCGACGCGAAGCACGTGCCCCTGCCCTCTGATCATGTTGACCCGCGGCGTGATCCCCGCGGCCTCGAGGGTCGTCCTGGTCGCCTCGGTGCGCGCGTGCCAACCAGAGTCCATTTCGCCCACCATGAGCCAGACCGGTTTTGGCGCGAAAGGCTCGAGCGCTTCGACCGGGCCGGAGTAACCCCCCGGCATCGCGATCGCCGCGGCGAACCGCGCCGGAGCCGACGCCAAGACGTGGAAGACCCCGATACCTCCGGCGGAGGCGCCTGCGGCCACGACCCGAGACGGGTCGTAGGAGACGTTTTCGTCGAGCCATGAGAAGAGCGCCGGGAGAAACTCGTCCGCTTCGGTAGCGAGCGACGAGCCGCGTATCGAGGGCGCGACCACGACGTACCCTCTTCGGGACGCTTCCCTGCCCCAATACGCGTCCACCATTCCGAGGGTCAGGTCCGGAGTCCCCCTCCCCCATGGAAGAGCGAGGATGAGCGGATGATTCCCTGAATCGGAGTAGCTCTCCGGTTTGAAGATCGCTACATCGACCTCGATTCCGGTGCCGTAGGTGATTGACACCCACTCGTAATCGGCTTGCTGGGCGGACTCGAGGGCGGTCCCGAGCGAGCTACCTGGAGGGCTCGAGATACCGGCAAGCGTCGAGATACCTGCGAGCCTCGAGCTACCTGCAAACCTCGAGCTGCCTTGAGACCATGGAATCGCACCGCCCGAGGCTCCGGCCATCGCCAGCAGACCGGCAACGAGGACGGTCCCGCGCCATGCGAGGTTATTCCACGCTGGAGGCTGTGTGCTGTTATTGGGCACGGCTGTTTTCCCCCCGGGGGTAATTCGGAACACCCACACCATGTCGATCCGGTTGCTATGTCGCAAACGTTTTCTACCTTCCCCCTCCCTATTCCGTTCTGGCCCCTACGGCAGCCGCGCGAGGTCCCGCGGAGCAGTTCGCCGAGGCGGTGCGCCGGGGCGGGGGAAGTGAACGACACCCGTGTGAAGGGAGAGACCAGCATGACGCTTTCGAAACGACTCGGACATGCGCTGGCGATCACGGCACTGATGGTCGTGGGTGCAGAGGGCACCCTCGCACAGACGCTGCCACTGGTCAGCATCCCGCCGATCAACGACCTGCCCAATCCGTATCGCAGCGTGGACGGTTGGGCCGAGCTCCCCGACGGCCGGGAGTGGGGATCGACCGCCGGAGTGGACATCGATCCGGACGGCGTCCACCTCTGGGCCATCGATCGATGTGGCGGTAACAACTGCGCCGACTCCGACGACGATCCCATTCTCAAGTTCGACGCTCAGGGGAATGTCGTGGCGAGCCTGGGCGGCGGGCTTCTCATCTTTCCCCACGGGCTGCACGTGGACCGCGACGGCAACGTGTGGGTGACGGACGCACAGGGACCGAACCCCGCCAACCCGAACACCGCGGGTAAGGGCCACGTGGTCATCAAGTTCAGTCCGCAGGGCGAGGTCCTTCTGACGCTCGGCACTTTGGGAGTTGCCGGAGACGGCACGGATGAACTGCTCAACACACCCTGCGACGTCGTTACCGACGCAGATGGCAACATCTACGTGGGCGACGGCCACAGCGGCCAAAACGCGAACGCGGGTCCTGAGACGGTCGCGCGTATCGCCAAGTTCGATCGGGCCGGACGGTTTCTCGGATCCTGGGGAAAGTGGGGTGGCGGCGCTGGCGAGATGCGTACGCCGCACGCCGTGGACATCGACTCCCGAGGCCGCTTGATCGTCGGCGACCGGGGCAACAACCGCCTCCAGATTTTCGAGCTGGATGGCACCTACATCGGTGAGCTGAAGCAATTCGGCCGGCCGAGTGGAATCTACATCGCGGACAACGACATCATCTATGTGGCCGATTCGGAGTCGGAGTTCGACCAGGTCCGCAACCCTGGCTGGAAGCCGGGCATCCGGTTTGGGAGCCTAAGCGACGGGCTCGCCGTCGGTTTCATAGACGGAGCCGTCGATGCGTATCCCAATGGCTCCAACCCCGAGGGCGTGGCGGTGGACGCCGCCGGTAACGTCTACGGAGCGGTGGTATCGGGTGGGGGTGCGTTGGTGAGGTCGTCGAGACGGTAGCTTTTGGTCGGCACCTGATCTTTCAGCGACGCTTGTGAGGGCGCCTTGTTTATGAGGGCACCTGATAGGATGAGGAAGGCCCCTCCCGAATAAATTAACGAAGGCCCCTCCCGATAATTTCGTGGAGGGGCCTTCGCTTAACGCCAATAACGCCAGTAAGTTAGCTAATCTCTGACGAACTTCTTCAGACTCCGCTGTAGGACCTCTCCCGCGTAAACGTTTCCCATGCGATCCACGGTCACGCCCTCTGGCATCGGCTCGTCGATGAATCCGATCTCCGTGAAGTCGCTCGCGTTCGCGATCACGATCCCTTCTCTCAGTTGGTAGTCCGCAACGTACAACACGTCGTCGTCGGTGATGTACATCCCGCTCGCCATGATGCCGGGCCACTCGGCGAGATAGCGCCCGTTCTGGTCGAAGACCTGGATGCGCTCGTTCACGCGGTCGCCCACGAAAAGCCGTCCTCTGGAGTCGAAGGCGAGGGAGTGTGGCTCATTGAACTGCCCCGGACCCGTCCCTGCCCCGCCCCACTCCATGATGAAGTCACCGTCCTTCGAAAACTTCACGACCCGGTTGTTGCCGTGTCCATCGACCACGAAGATGTCACCATTGGGAGCCACCGCGACGTCGGCCGGACCGTCGAAGGTGTTCTCGCCCGCACCCGCGACCCCCGCCGTGCCGAGCGTCATCAAGAGCTTACCGTCCGGGGTGAACTTCATGACCACGTGGCCCTTCCCGTCCTCCCCGCGCGCGTCCGTCACCCAGACATTCCCATCCTCGTCGAGAAAGAACCCGTGCGGCCAGATGAACGTGCCTGCACCCCAACTGTCGAGGAGCCTACCGGACGGGTCGAACTTGAGAACAGGCGTCACGTGTTCGCGTCCCGAATTGCAGCTGGTCGAAAAACACCGATGAAAGACCCAGAGATTACCGTCGCGATCGATCTCCACCCCGATGGTCTGGCCCCAGGCCTCCACTCCGTCGGGCAGTTGTGCCCAGCCTTCGACGAGGCGGTAATCCCACTCCTGCCCCCGAAGCGTCTGGGCCGAAACAAGGGTGATCGTGGCGACGACTACTGCCACGAGTGTCATTCCCTTTCGTGCGACGTGTGACATCAAACCGCCTCCATAGATGGGCGAGCGAGTCCTCAATGGTGAGAAGTATCGAAGCTATGGAGGGTACCCGCACGCGGCAATCCGGCTTCCTTGCGGACCCGGACCCGCACGGGGCCATGAGCCAACCCAAGGGCTTCTCGGTGGACGACGACGGAAATATCCGGGGAGCGTCGGTCGGCGGCCGCACCGTGTGGAAGTGGGTGAGAAGCTGAGACCGGAGCCCAAGCCCTTGCTCATGTGCTCGATTGTGGCCGTGCTCGGTTGTGGCCGTGCTCGGTTGTGGTCTTTCTAGGTTGTGATGGTGCTGGATCGTGGCCGGGCTCGGCTGTGACCGTGCTCGGCTGTGCCCCATGTTGTCCCATCCAGCCATGGACAGCTTTGGCGAGTACGCTGTTGGAGGAGGCCGAGACCAGGCCCGGATTCCCACACCAACGGGTGCCCTTGCCCCTGCGACACCGCTCGACCGATGGAGCGACCTCCCGTGACCTCGCGACCCCGTTTCGGAGCTCCCAGAGGCCGCTGAGAAGCCCTCGAAATCCCCTTTATCTTTCGATGTAAGTCAGTGCCGTTCTTACAGATGAGGGGGTTACGATGGGCCTTGCCACACTCGCAGTCACTGGGGTTTCGCGCGTTACGGATCAAGCCGACGCAGGGGGACTAGCCGAGAGGCCAGCCCCAGGGGGGTCAAACGCGGACGGCCCGGCCGCAGACGGGCCCGCCGCCGCCGAGGCTCGAGCCAGGAACGGCACGGATGACGCGCGAGGCTCCGATGCTGCGGAGATCGCCGAAAGGGTTGAGGGTGCCGAAAAGCTGGAGGGTGCCGGCAAGCTGGAGGGTGACGACGAGCTGGACGCTCTTTTTGATCTCGGTGACGAGATCGCCACGCTGGCGGCCCACCTGCACGCTGCCACCTACCGCCTCCTCACGCTGATCGCCGAGTTCGACCGGCTCCAGGGGTGGGAGCCCGAGGGCCACCGCTCGTGTGCCCACTGGCTCGCCTTCCGAACCGGGATCGATCTGGGCGCAGCTCGCGAGAAGGTGCGGGCCGCCCGGGCCCTCACGGAGCTACCCGAGATCAGCGCGTCGATGGCACTGGGAGAGCTCTCGTTCGCGAAAGTACGGGCGCTCACGCGCGTCGCTACACCCCAGAGTGAGCGTGATCTGCTCGAGCTCGCACGATGCAGCACGGCAGCGCAACTGGAGAGCACCGTGCGGGCGTGGCGTCGCATGTGTCGATTCGATGAAAACGAGCTCGAACGGATACGACATCGCTCACGCTGCTTCTCCGTCTTCCCGGACGAGGAGGGCATGTACCTGGTGCGTGGCAGGTTGGACCCGGAGGTGGGGGCGATGCTCATGCGAGCCATCGACGCTGCGAGTGACGCCCTGTTCAGAGCCGGCACGTCCGGAGCGGGCACCTCGGAGGAGATCGAGGCGAAGCAGCGGCGCGCGGATGCGGTGGGGCTCCTGGCTGAGCGGGCGCTGGCCGCGGGGTTCGGGCGCACGGAACGGAGCGGAGCCGCCGCGGAAGGCGAACGCACGAACGACGTCACGGGCGAAGGCGCGGCCGACGCCACAAGCGAAGGCACGGCCGCAGCCACGAGCAAAGGCACCGCCGAACCCGCAGCCGGTGCCGATATCGTGCCCCTCAGCGGCACGCGTGCCGAGCGCTATCAAGTGATGCTCTACGTAGATGCCGCCACGTTGGAGCACGAGGGCGAGCCGGAGCGTTCGGAGCTGGAAGACGGGACACGCGTTTCCGCGGAAACGTCCCGGAGGCTTTCGTGCGACGCGAGTGTGGTCCGGATTACGAAAGCTCCGAGTTGTGAAGTGCAGAACGGTAAAGGTCCCGACGACTCGATGGGCGACGGCAAAGCTCCCGACGACTCGATGGGCGACGTCGGCCGCAGGACACGGACGATTCCGCCCGCAATCAGGCGCGCCCTCGAGGCCCGGGACCGCGGATGCCGATTCCCGGGCTGCGGGCTCCGCTTCACGGACGCCCACCACGTGACGCACTGGGCCGACGGTGGCGAGACGAAGCTCGAGAACCTGGTCCTGCTCTGCCGTTTCCATCACCGATTGGTGCATGAGGAAGGCTACACCGTGAACTTTCCGCGGGGCAAACGGCCCTACTTCCTCGACCCGAGCATGAGGCTACTTCCCGACCAGCCGCCCCCACCCCCGCGCCTCCCCCCGGAGCCGGTCGAGGCGTTGGTGGGGCAGAACCGCTTCCGAACCGTCGAGCCCGACCCATTCACCAGCGCGGCCCGCTACAAGCGCGAGGACGACATCCCTACGCCCGTCATCATTCGGGCCCTCCGAGCTCTGGACGAGCCGGCCCTGAAACAGTCGACCCTAGAGCAGCCCGCCCTGAAGCAGTCGGCCCTGAAGCAGCCGGCCTGGAAGCAGTCGGCCCTAGAGCAGCCGGCCCCGGAGAAGCCCGCTCCGGACGAGGAGTCGCCTCCCGTGTCCTAAAAGCGCCGGCTTTACGCCAGCCGGATTGCGGAAACGCTCGATGGGCAGAAAAGCGCGAGGCCATCAAGAAGTCTCGATCCGATCGCCTGAAAATGAGGGACGGGTGGGACCCTCGACCGGAGACCCCCCCGGATGCCTCAGTAGCGCAGCAGATACTGAAGTTTCACGAAGATCGCGCGGTTCGTACGCTTCAACTCGTCGGTAAAGAACAGTTGGTCGGGGATTCCGTCCCCGTCGCGGTCCCCATCGATGAGGTCCGCCTGCATATAATGATCGTCGTACCCGACGTAGAAGACGGTTCCCGCGTTGACGCGGTAGTTGACGAGCACATTGAAGTCTAAGGTCCGGTCGAAGTCGTTGAATTCAACGATGTTCCGCAGCGCAATCCGATCGGTGAATTGGATGTTCGTTCGCGCCCGCAAGATCTTCACGTCGAAGACCTCCGTGTTGTCCTGCGGGTTCGTCAACCGACTGGCGTTCAGGTTGAGACTGGCCTGGATTCGAGAAATCGGACGGAGAGTCGCGCTGAGGCCCCAATTGGTGCCGTGTCCCAGGAATGGCGTGGCGCTGTAACGCACCTGGTCTCCGCTCGAGAAATTCGCACCGAACTGGTACCTCCGGCTGGTATTCACTCTTCCTCGAATCGAGAAACGAGTTTTCTCGAAGTCGGTCCCGAGAAAGCGTTCCATGTCTCGGCTGTAGGTCCCGCTGATGTTGATGTTGCGTGCGAATTGAAAATCGGTGGAAATACCAAATTTCTCGTCCTGGAGAACATCGTCAAAGGTGTAATTCCGCATGTACGTAACGCGCGGACCCCAGCTGATGAGCGATGCCTCGGGCCAAAAACGGTAACCGACAGCCGTGGAGGCCTGTCGTACATCCGTGCGACGGACGAACCCGACGTCCGTGTCGAGGTCTGGAGAAATCTGATAGAGAAAGAGGTCCCAATCGACGTGGCGTCCCCCTCGCACCCACCGAGCCGTGAGCATGTGGCCGCTCTCTTCCTGGCCACCCAACGCCTTGTGCAACGTCCGCACCGCCCGAAACCGGAATACCGTCGTGGGGTTGAGACGAAGATTCCCGTCCACGTCGAAGAGTCGGCTATGGCTGTCCAGGAACTCCCGGTTGGTCATGATCGCACCCACCGTCGACTCCGCGTATACGTCGTAGAGGGCCCGGCCGATGAAGGTGTACGCCGTCTGATCGAAAAGCGGGTCGTTGACGTCATCGACGTTACCGGGAGCCCGATCGTTGGCAGCCACCAGACCAAGCGACACATCCCCAATCTTTCCCGTCAGCTTCAACCCGAAATCAGGGTCTACGATGGTACGGGTGTGTACCAGGGTGACGGGAGAGGGGAGGCTGAAGATCTCGGCGCCTTCCAGGAAAAAGGGCCTGAGTTCCCCGAAGAAGAGCGGGAAGCGCTGGTTGACCTCGATCTGGGCCCGATCCGACTCGATCTGTGAGAAATCGGGGTTGATCGTGAAGTCGGCCGTGAGGGTCGAGGTGATCCCATATTTCACATTGATGCCCGCGTCGGGATCCGTTCGTTGATTTACGAATGCCGGCCTGGTCGGATCGATCGCGCCGTACTGGATGGCGGTAAAGGTGGGCAGAATCTCGATGTTCCGGCTCGTCGACAGGTCCGTCATCCCCTCGAGTACGCCCATCTGCCCCAAGAAGCTGGACTCGTCGCGGGACATCGGCGCCCACACTTGGTTCTCCTGATTCTTACCCTTGACCTCACGGACGATCTGGAACCCCCAACGGTGCGGCTGGCCTTCCGGAGGAGTGGGATAGCGGAGGCTCTTGAAGGGGATGGCCATCTCGGCCACA
>JADFMD010000073.1 GCA_022564055.1 Gemmatimonadota bacterium | reverse complement strand
CCTGAGCGACCTGCCGGGTGTGCAGCCGGTCGAGGACGAGCGGGAGGCGCTGAAGGAACTGGCTTAGGCTGGGAAGGGGTATTAGTCAAGCGAGGGAGGTTAGGGTTTGTGATCACCGCTTGGCGTGTGTTGATCGTTATCGGTTTATTAGTCGTCCTGTACTTCCTGTCCTGCTTATTTCCAGTCGCCTTGGAAGCCCCGAGGGCCTCGACTCCGTGAAGGGTCGGGGTCTTTTCTTGTCCAAATCTTGTCCAAACCAGTGAGCGCGATTGTGGAAAACCGCTGGAAACCCAGTGCCGAGGGGGGGACTCGAACCCCCAAGGGCCGAAGCCCGCCGGATTTTGAGTCCGGTGCGTCTACCAGTTCCACCACCCCGGCGGGGACTGCACCGGTAATGTACGAAGGGGCCTGGGCGCCGTATATGCTATTGCGCCCATTCCTGTTCCGTGCGGTTCAGTTCACCCGAAACGCCATCCGCCGACCAAACCCCTCACCTCAGTTGCGGTCCCCGATCTCGGGACGGACTCCCACAGAGTACCTTATCAGGGTGCTCGAGTCGGACCCTGTCAGGTATCGGCAGTGTCCGACTCCGTCGGGAAACGGTAGAATCTCGACCGTGCTCTCTGACCCTGTGACGGGATCGACCGACGACACTCGTGACTAACCTGTTTCCGGAGGAGCGGTGCTGAAAACAGATTGGCCGCCGGCACGCGTGGCCAAGTTTCGGCAGGCGGGTTTCGTCTATCTGCACGTCGCCATCCTATACGAGGCCGCAGTGTACTCGATGCTCGACGCGGGTACCCTGCCCCTTCGCTTCGGCCCGCCGTGGGCCTGGCTCATTGGCGGAGCTGCGTTGGCGGCGTTCGGTTTCGTGGGTCTCTACCATTGGCGCAACGTCTGGTTCGCCCGGATCCTGTGGGGGCTCAATGGCATGCGAACGCCCGCCCTGATCGGAGGTGCTTTTTTCGCGTCCCCGGACACCCTTACCCCTCCGACCTTCTATCTCACGGCTCTGGTTGTGGTCGTCATAAACTTATGGATGCTCGCCCGTGCCGGCTGGGACCTGTGATCGCGGCGACCGCACGCCCCGGTAACACCCTCCGGTACGGACACCCTGGCATGGAGCACTGATGCGGCTCTCGACACTCGACTGGTGGGTTCTGGCGTTGTACGGACTCACCATCCTCTCTGTGGGGTTGGCCGTTGCCCGTCGGGCGGGAGGCGGGAGGGAGGACTTCTTCCTCGCGGGCCGCGGCATGCCCTGGTGGCTGATCGGGACCTCCATGGTGGCCACGACCTTCTCCGCCGATACGCCCAATTTGGTCACCGACTTCGTCCGCACTGGCGGTGTCAGCCAGAACTGGGTGTGGTGGGCGTTCGTCATCACGGGCATGTGCACGGTGTTCTTCTACGCCAAGCTCTGGCGGCGCTCGGGAGTGCTCACGGACATCGGATTCTACGAAATGCGCTACGCCGGGCGCTCGGCTGCCTTCCTGAGGGCCTTCCGAGCCGTTTACCTCGGCGTGTTCTTCAACGTCATGATCATGGCCACCGTGACATTGGCGGCCATCAAGATCGGCGGCGTTCTGCTCGGCGTCGACAAGTACACCGTGGTTCTCGTGGCCGGCACCGCCACCGTGATTTACTCCGCCACTTCGGGCCTGTGGGGGGTCCTGGTGACGGATCTGCTCCTTTTCGCCATCTCGATGATCGGTTCCGTGGCTGCCGCGGTCTACGCCCTCCGGCTCCCCGAAGTGGGAGGACTGTCAGGACTGATGAGCCATGCCAACGTTGTCGATAAGCTCTCGTTTCTACCTGATTTTTCGGATCCCACTACCGCCGCAGCCATCTTCATCGTGCCGATCGCGGTGCAGTGGTGGAGCACCTGGTACCCGGGAGCCGAGCCTGGGGGGGGCGGATACTCCGCGCAGCGCATGCTCGCGGCAAAGGACGAAAAAAACGCGATGCAGGCCACGCTCTGGTTCAATGTGGCCCACTACGCGATTCGGCCCTGGCCCTGGATTCTGGTGGCACTCGCCTCGCTGATCGTCTATCCGACTCTGGGTGACCTCTCGGCGGCGTTTCCGAACATCGATCCCTCCACCATCGGAAACGACCTGGCCTATCCAGCCATGCTCGTGTTTCTCCCACACGGCCTTCTCGGTCTGGTCGTGGCCTCCCTCGCGGCTGCCTACATGTCGACGATCAGTACGCACCTGAACTGGGGGGCATCCTACATCGTGGATGACGTATACCGCCGCTTTGTGGCCCCGGATCGGGACGAGAAAGACTACGTGAGGGTGGCCCGTATCTCGACCGTCGCGCTCATAATACTCGCCTCCTTCGTCGGCCTTCAGTTGGAAACGGCGATGCAGGCCTTCCAGATTCTCCTTCAGATCGGAGCCGGGACAGGCCTGGTTTTCTTGCTTCGCTGGTTCTGGTGGCGGATCAACACATGGAGCGAGATCTCCGCGATGGTGATCTCGTTCCTGGTCGCCGTATATTTCGGTTTTCTCCACTCGCAGCTCGGTTTCGCGAAGTGGGATCCTTCGGCGGAGCTCGTGGTGGGCGTAGCGGTGACGACAGTGGGTTGGATCGTGGTCACCTTCCTGACACCCCCTGTGAATACCGAAACGCTCCGCGCATTCCACGCAAAAATTCGACCACTCGGACGGGGTTGGGACGCCGTCGTGCCGCCCAAGGGCCGTACAGAACCCGACGGGTCGGGCGAGTCCGAATCGGGGTCCGTTGGCGAGCTCACCGCCGGCCTTCTCTCGTGGTTCCTCGGGTGCGTATTGGTGTACGCCGCACTCTTCGGCACGGGTTTCCTGTTGTACGGAAATGTGACGGGTGGAGTAATCGCTCTGATCGTGGCGGCGGGAGCGGGTTGGGGAGTGCTCAAGCTGCTGCCCAGCGTCGGCTTCTTGAGCTGATCCCTCGTCGGATGGGAGATACGCCGCGTTTCAAGAGCTCGGTGGGGTGTCTCCGATGCAGCGCCTCTGATATTTTGTATCTAATCACTGATGAGGAGCATTCACTGGCGAGGCTCCATGAGTAACGATCCCTTTGGTGCGCTCACCACGATCGATTTGTTGGAGGGCTCCACCTCGTTTTACAGCTTGGTGAAGCTCGAGGCATCCGGCTTGACCGATCTGGACCGCCTGCCGTTTTCCATACGCATCCTCCTCGAAAATGCCCTCCGGCATTCGGGTGGACGGTACGTGGCGGAAGAGCACGTGAAGGCCATAGCCGGTTGGAGCCCCACCAACGCGGGCGCCGATTTCCCGTTCATGCCCTCTCGTGTCGTTCTCCAGGACTTCACGGGCGTTCCGGCGGTCGTCGATCTGGCAGCCATGCGGGATGGGCTCAAGGCGTTGGGAGGGGATCCCGACCGGATCAACCCAGTGGTACCGGCCGACCTCGTCATCGACCATTCCGTTCAGGTCGACTTCTTCGGAACTCCCGAGGCCTACCGGCAGAATGTGGAGCGGGAATTTGAGCGGAACAGGGAGCGTTATACCCTTTTGCGGTGGGCACAGCACGCCTTCAAGGACTTCCGAGTAGTTCCCCCGGGCACCGGCATCGTACACCAGGTCAACCTCGAGTACCTGGCCTCGGTGGTGCACCGCAGGACGGAAGACGGCGTCTCCCTCGCCTACCCCGACACCTTGGTGGGCACGGACTCCCACACCACGATGATCAACGGACTCGGGATCGTGGGCTGGGGTGTCGGAGGGATCGAGGCGGAAGCGGTGCTCACGGGTCAGCCTTACTACATGCTCCTCCCCGAGGTGGTGGGTGTGAAATTCACGGGAGAGTTGCCCGAGGGTGCCACGGCCACGGACCTGGTCCTTCACGTGGTACAGATGCTGCGCGCGCACGGAGTGGTGGGCTGTTTCGTCGAATACTTCGGGTCTGGCCTTTCGAAGCTGACACTGCCGGATCGAGCCACCCTTGCCAACATGGCACCTGAATACGGTGCCACCATCGGTTTCTTCCCCGTTGATGACGAGACGCTGGCCTACTTGAGGGGTTCGAGCCGTAGTGCGGAGCTCGTCGAACGGGTCGAGCGAATCAGCAAGGAGCAGAACCTGTTCCGAACCGACGAGACCCCGGATCCCGAGTACACGGACGTCCTCCACATGGATCTCGGTACGGTCGAGCCGAGTGTGGCGGGGCCCAAACGACCGCAGGATCGGATTGCGTTGGGCGATCTTCCGAAGGCGTTCGCGAAAGACCTGCCGGCTTTGCTACCCTCCGGATTTTCGGTGAACGGCGAGGGTGCGCGAACCGTTCAGGTGGAGCTCGACGGCGAGACCTGTGAGCTCGGAGACGGGAGTGTCGTGATCGCGGCGATCACGAGTTGCACGAACACGTCGAACCCGTCCGTCATGGTGGGCGCTGGGTTGGTGGCGAAGCGGGCAGTAGAGCTCGGACTCCAGGTAAGGCCTTGGGTCAAGTCGAGCATGGCCCCGGGCTCTAAGGTCGTCACGGACTACCTGGAGGCGTCTGGCCTCATGCCGTACCTGGAGCAACTTCGATTTGGCGTGGTCGGGTACGGCTGTACCACCTGTATCGGGAATTCGGGTCCCCTCGCCGAGCCCATCTCCGATGCGATTCGGGACCAGGGCCTGGTGGTCGCCGCCGTGCTCTCCGGAAACCGGAATTTCGAGGCGCGTATTCACCCTGAGATCCGCGCCAACTACCTGGCGTCTCCCATGCTCGTAGTGGCGTACGCCCTGGCGGGTCGAGTCGACATCGACTGGCAGAACGAGCCGCTGGGCCAGGGCACGGATGGCCCGGTCTTCCTTCGAGACCTCTGGCCCACCTCGGCCGTCATCCGGGAGACCGTGCAGCAAGCACTGGCACCCGAAATGTTCGAGCGCCGCTACGCCGAGGTCTTTGAAGGCAACGACTTGTGGCAGGCCCTTCCCCTCCCCTCGGACGACAACCACCTGTATGACTGGGACGATGACTCCGCGTACATCCGTAATCCTCCTTTCTTCCGAGGGATGTCGCTGGAGGTCGGGGAGCTCGAAGACATTCAGGGCGCTCGTGTCCTCGGAATTTTCGGTGAGACCACGACCACGGACCACATTTCGCCGGCCGGAGCCATCCCGAAGGACGAACCCGCGGGTACCTACCTCCGGGGACTGGGTATAAAACCCTGGCAATTCAACACCTTCGGTTCCAGGCGCGGCAATCACGAGGTGATGGTCCGGGGCACGTTCGGCAACATACGCATCCGGAATCTGATGCTCGACGACCGGGAGGGCGGCTACACGGTCCACATCCCGAGCGGAGACGAGCTCCCTATCTACGATGCCGCCATGCGCTATCAATCCGAGGGCACACCCCTGCTCATTCTCGCCGGCCGAGAGTATGGAACTGGGAGCTCCCGGGATTGGGCGGCGAAGGGGACCCTGCTGCTCGGCGTCAAAGCGGTGATCGCGGAGAGCTACGAGCGCATCCACCGCAGCAATCTTGTGGGCATGGGCGTGCTGCCCCTTCAGTTCGAAGAGGGCGACACACCGGAGTCGCTCGGCCTGACCGGACGCGAGACGTTCGACATCCAAGGAATTTCGAACGGGCTGGAGCCTCACGCCCGCCTGACCGTAGTGGCCCGCGCGGACGATGGACATGAGACGAAGTTTTCCACCGTCGCGCGTCTCGATTCAGATGTGGACGTGGAGTATTACCGAAACGGTGGAATCCTGCATACGGTGCTCCGGAGGATCGCCAAAGGCGAGATGTAGGCCAACGTGGGGCCAGCCCACCGGCCTCGGCCTAGAAAGTAGGCGTCCAGCCCGAGTCTCGTAGCGTTACCGGGGGGCTCAGCACCTCGGCCAGAATTATGGCCTCCCGGAGTGAGCTCTTGGCACCCCTTCTGACCCCCCGGAGCAGACTCCTCCCCGGTTGTGCCGGCCGAGGCTCCTGCTGCGGCTTGCTCGGCTGCTCACGGGGATGCGGCACGAACTCGTGTGGCAGCTCCTCGGGTTGCAGCTCCTCGGGGCGGGGCGGGGAAGCAACCTCAGCGTGTCTTTCGTGAGCGTGTTCCTCGTGGCTAGCGGCCTGGTCGGGGTGCAAGTAACCGGCCTGGAGATCGGCCAAACCTGTATTGGTCTCGACATCTTGCTCCGGAGCAGTCCACGCTTCCAACCCGGAAGGCGGATCGTCCATCGGGCTGCGGTCGGGGGTCTCGGGCTCTTCCCGCTGCGAAGCCGGCACCTCGCCACGAGCCAACGCTGCGACCTCCTGCCAGACATCCTGCGGCGCCAGCCCTTCCGATGACTCAGACACCTCATCCAGATCGTCGGCCGCTTCCGGAAATCCTTCGGCGGTGGGGAGATTTCCCTTGCCTTGCGCTTCCTTGCGTCGCCTTCGGGCGGCGGCGTCCATCATCGAAATAATGACGAACGCGGCGACGACCAGAAACTGAATCAGTCCCTCACCCATGAGCGTCTTCCTCTCGCACCCACCACTCGATCCTCCGGGGTGGCTTCAGAGAAGACTCGCCTACCGGCATACGCCCCCCACCTAGGCCAGTGGCTCCGGATCGTCCTCTTCGGGAGCGGCGATGGCCTGCCGCATGGACGTGTCGGACTGGATGTTATTGTATCGGACGTAGTCCATGACGCCCATATGACCATCCCTGAGCGCCTGCGCCAGCGCGAGCGGGACCTGCGCCTCGGCCTTTACCAATTCAGCCCTCATCTCCTCGACTTTCGCCTTCATCTCCTGCTCCTGGGCGACGGCCATCGCACGTCGCTCCTCGGCTCGGGCCTGCGCCACGCGTTTGTCGGCCTCGGCCTGATGCGTCTGGAGGTCGGCACCGATGTTCTTGCCGACGTCCACGTCGGCGATGTCGATCGAGAGGATCTCGAAGGCGGTACCGGAGTCGAGCCCCTTGGCGAGGACCGTTTTGGAGATTTCATCCGGGTTCTCGAGGACTTCCTTGTGGGTTTCGGCCGAACCGATGCAGGAGACGATGCCCTCCCCGACCCGGGCCAGAATCGTGTCCTCGCCGGCGCCACCCACCAAGCGATTGATGTTGGCCCGTACGGTCACGCGGGCCTGCGCGATGAGCTGGATGCCGTCCTTCGCCATGGCGGCCACCTTGGGCGTGTTGATCACCTTGGGGTTCACCGAGACTTGCACCGCCTCGAAGACATCGCGGCCCGCCAGGTCGATCGCCGCCGCCTGCTGGAATCCCATATCGATGTTCGCTTTGTCGGCGCTGATGAGTGCACGAACCACCCGATCCACCTCCCCTCCCGCGAGGTAATGCGCCTCGAGCTCGTCCACATTCAGCGGGATGCCGGCCTTGGTCGCCCAGATCAGAGGCCGAACCACCGCCGCGGGAGTCACCTTACGTAGACGCATGCCGATCAGGTTTCCCATCCCGACACGGGCACCGGCAGATAGCGCCTCGATATACAAACGTACCGGCACCGCCCACGCGACCAACGAGATAAACGCGATGACTATGAAAAGCACGACCAAGGTGACAATGTCGCCGTCCTGCATTCAGTTTTCCTTTCGCCGAGCCGGCTGACCTGACGGATGGAGTCTCCGAAAGATCGGACCGGAAGAGTTAAACGTCCGCTACATCAGATGAATTCGGGTCAGATGAGTCCTGTGAGTCTTGGGCCACACTCTCTTCACCGGATCCGGCCGCTGTAGCTTTTCCTTCTTCGGCGTCTGCCGACGCCGCGCCAATTCCTTTGGGGCCCCCTTCACCGGTGTCCGCCGCGTCACGAATGGCGCGAACCACTTGGCGATATCCTTCTGCGGTGACGACACGGACGGGCGTACCCTCCTCGATCCACTCCGACTCGGACACGATATCGACACGTTCGTCACAGAAGATACCCACGCCCGAAGGTCGAAGATCTGTCGCGGTGACACCCTCGATACCGATGAGGTCGGTCCTCCGCTCGGAGGACTCGTATCCGATGGCCCGGTCCGTCCGCGCGCCGAGGAGGATTCCCGACTGAAACAGCCTCTTGCTCTTGGGCAGATGCCGTAGGAGAGCCCATCCCGTGACCAACAGGAGCACCAATGTCGTGGTGAGTACGCTACCCGCCTGGCTGAAGTCCTGTGCCGTTGGGAGACTGCCGAGCAGACTCATGTAGATACCACCGGCGATGCCGGCTATGCCTAACACACCGAAGAGCCCGAAACCGGGGATCAGAAGCACTTCAGCGGCGACGAAAAGGACCCCTGCCCCAACAAGCAGGAGATCCTCCCACCCTGCCAAACCAAGAATCAGATGAGAACCGAAAAACAGGGACAGAGAGAGCACGCCCGCGAGCCCCGCAAGCCCGAAGGTCGCCGTCTTGATTTCGATGACGAGACCCAAGAACCCGAGCGTGAGCAGGAAGGGGGACACCACCGGGTGCGAGAAAAAACGGACGAGCCTTTCGGCCCAATTCACTCCGAGATCGATGACCTCAGCCCCGGCCACGCCGAGCTCCTCGAGTAAGGTGGCGAAGTTCTCCGTCCGGGTCGCGTAACCGACGCGCACCGCCTCTTCCATGGTCAACGTCAGAAGTTGCCCGGCCTCCACGACGTCGGGAACAGCCAAAGACTCGTCCACCATCGACTCTGCGATGGCGGGATCGAGACCCTGGGCCTCCGCGAGTGCGCGCATTTCACTTCGCATCGCCGAGACGATCTTCTCGGAAGCTTTGGTACCGGAGCCATCGACCGGCGTCACCGCGCCGAGGACCGACCCCGGTCTCATGTAGATCCCGCGTGTCGCCAAAGCGATCAGAGCGCCCGCCGAAAAGGCTCGGCGGTTCACGAAGGCATAGACGGGCACGCCGGAGTCGGAAATGGCGTCGGCAATGCGCTCCGCCGAATCGACGCGTCCACCCGGAGTATCGATGTCGAGGACGATGAAGGTTACTCCGGCATCCTCAGCCTCACGGATGGCACGCTCGATGAACGGTGCCAGCCCCATTTCCACCACCCCAGTTACGGGCACCCGGAAGACCACCGGCGCGTCCTGTGCATGGGCACCGGACGACCAGCCCAGAAGTCCCGCGAACAGCAGGGCGGCTTTAATGAAATTCCGTGGCATGGCATTCCCCTCCTCGGGGTCACTCATCGTGTCGGACAACTTGAACTTAAGACCGGAACCCTTATCCAAACAGTGACCTCATCTCCTGACGGGTCGCCCCAACGGCACCGACCGGAGAACCGGCGGCCTAATCCGGCATCTGGCTGGATTACGTTTCGGGGTCAACAAACCTTCTCGCACCGGCCCTCGAGACCGCATGAACACACGCACAGGAAAGGACGGATGTCCCCTTTTGGGCCGACGTAACCCAAGGCCAGCTTTGCCGATCGGCCGATTCGGGCTAAGATGCTCCGAACGGAGTCCCCCCGCACTTGAGATGGGTTCGACAATGCTGATCATCGATCACGTCCTGGGGGCCTCGGTGGGCCGCTCTCACGCATCCGATACCCTCTCCGCCATCCGTGACCTCGCCGTAGGTAGAGTCGTGGGAGTCACCAGCTGGGTCATCACCGTGGGGTGCGGGTGACCCAACCGTTTCAGCGTGTGACGGTCCTGGGTGCGGGGACCATGGGCCACGGGATCGCCAGCGTATGTGCTATTGCCGGTCTCGATACGGTCCTGTACGACGTTGACCTCGGCGCCGTCGATACGGGGCTCAAGATGATCCGTAAAGACCTCGATGGGCTCGTCTCGACCGGAAAACTCACCGAAACGGAGCGAGATGAGGTTTTGGGCCGGATCCAGCGAAGCTCCGACCTCGCTTTTGCCGTGCACGGCGCCCAACTCATCATCGAAGCGGCTCCGGAATCGATGGATATCAAACGTGGCTTGTTCCGACTCCTGGACCAAAGAGTCGGGGAGGACACGATTTTCGCAACGAACACGGCCTCGCTCAGCATCTCCCAGCTGTCGAGCGACATGGACCACCCCGGACGGTTCCTCGGGGTACACTTCTTCAATCCCGTCCACGAGAACCATCTCGTGGAGGTCATTTGGGGAGATGACACGTCGGAGGTGGCGCAGGCGTTGGTGGTCGATTTCGTCCGGAGCCTCGGCAAACACCCGATCCTCGTGCGGGACTCGCCGGGCTTTGCGACTTCGCGTTTGGGGACCCTGCTTGGTTTGGAAGCGATCCGAATGGTTGAGGCCGGCGTGAGTCGTCCGGAGGATATCGACAAGGCGATGGTGCTCGGATACGGTCATCCGGAAGGGCCGCTTCGGCTCACGGATCTGATCGGACTGGACGTCCAACTGGAGGCCGCGACCTATCTTTATGAGGCATTGGGGTCGGAGGCGTTTCGTCCACCCAAGCTGCTCGAGCAGATGGTGGCGGAGGGCAAGCTGGGCAAGAAAACCGGACAGGGTTTTTACTCGTGGAGGGAGGATGGCCCGTCGGATGAGCACTGATCCGGAGTCGACCGCAGCGGCCTCGGAACCACTCGCGGAGTTGAGGGACCGTATCGTTGCGGTCGACGATGAGATAATCAAGCTGATCGGCGAACGCCGGGACCTGGTCCTGGAAGTCGGGCGCATCAAGGAATCGCTCGGCCTTCCCATTCTCGATCCAGCACGCGAGGCCCAAGTCGTGCGACGTGTGGCGGAGCGATCGAGGGCCCTGGGAGTGGACGAGGAGCTCACGCGGGACGTGATCTGGCGTATCATCTCTTCCGCCCGCCAGGCACAAGGCGAGGGGGGCGGATCCTCGCCGTCTCAGT
Organism: Gemmatimonadota bacterium; assembly: GCA_022564055.1. Lineage (GTDB taxonomy): Bacteria > Gemmatimonadota > Gemmatimonadetes > Longimicrobiales > Gaopeijiaceae > UBA822. The sequence continues at coordinate 3,404 of JADFMD010000073.1, read as the reverse complement.
CGTCCGCCTGACGACTCCGGAGATCGGGGTGGGCCAGAGCGGCCATCGCCTGGTAGGCCTGGCCGACGGGAACCCGTAACGGATAGATGGACCCGGGCGGTGTGAGGCCGCGGATGAGCTGCGGGTTGAGATCCCGCATTTGATCGGCGGCCAGGCCCATCGTCTTCCCGATGGCTGCCAACGACGTCCCACCAGGGGCCCACAACAGGTCGTACACATACGGATCCGCGAGGGTTACGGCCAAATCGAAACGGGCGGCATCACGTGCCAGGAAAGTGGCCGCGAGCAGTTTCGGCACATAATTGATGGTCTCTTTGGGAAGATGATCTATGATCTCCCAATAGACGCTCTCATCCCCCGTCCGCCCGTCCGAATGGCGTGCGATCGCAAGTGAAACCCGTGTCGGACCGGCGTTATAGGCTGCCGCTGCGAGATACCATGATCCGTACCGCTCGTAGAGGTCACTGAGATAGTGGAGAGCGGCGTCGGTGGCCCTCACGGGATCCCGCCGTTCATCCACATAGGCGTCGATCCGAAGCCCGTAGGCTCTCGCCGTGGGATCCATGAACTGCCACATGCCGGTCGCGGAGACGTTCGATCGAGCATGGGTGAGAAACCCCGACTCGATCATGGCGAGGTAAACCAACTCCTGGGGCATTCCACGAGCGCGGAGCTTTTCCCGAATCATGTCGGAGTAGAGCCCGGCCCGGGAAAGCGTCTCTTCGAATTCCGACCGGTGCGATGTCGAGAACCGTACCATCCAATGCTCAACGCGCTCGTTCACCTCGATCGGAAGCCGAACGTCGGCCACCTCACTCCCCACGTCGGCTAGGGCCATCGGAACGACCTCCGCCGGAGACCGTTTGGCTTCGATCTCCTCGGCGAAGCGACGCACGGGGGTCCATGCGATCAGGAACGCAATCAGTGCGTAACTCAAAAACACGATTTTTCTTATCGAAAACATATCTATGCCTCTCCGTGGGCTCGGCACCCTACGCTAGAAGAGTGGGAAAAGATCCAGGTGAGGTGTCCTCCAAAGGGGACGCTCAAGCAGAAGGGGCCCGTCTCGCAGCGTGTCGCCGCGAAACGGGCCTCGATGCACATTGGATTGGGGCTAGGCGTCCGGGTAGACCGACACGGCCTTGCGGCGTCGATATTTCTCGAACCTCACCACACCGTCGGCGGTGGCGAACAGCGTGTCATCCCGCCCGCGGCCGACATTACGTCCAGGATGGAAGGGGGTGCCCCGCTGACGTACGAGGATGCTGCCTGCACTCACCCACTCGCCACCGTACCGCTTCACACCCAGATAGCTGGGATTGCTGTCTCGGCCGTTTCGGCTCGATCCCACGCCCTTCTTATGTGCCATCGGGTGCTCCTCGGGAGCGTCGCACGGAAAACCGGGTGTTAAAGCTTGATTTCAGCGACTCGGATTTCGGTGAATTTCTGACGATGTCCCTGTTTCCTTCGGTAACCCTTACGCTTCTTCCGCTTGAAGACGATGATCTTGCGGTCCTTGCCATGACGCAACACCTCTGCTGTGACCGAGGCGCCGGCAACGGTGGGTTGACCCACCGAGACCGCATCTCCGTCGAAGGTGATCAGCACGTGCTCGAAAGAAACCGTCGTGCCTTCCTCGGCCTCCAGCGTGGGGACCCGGAGCTTCGTGCCCGGTTCCACCCGGAACTGCTTACCACCTGTGCGAAAAACCGCGTACATGACACCTCGTCGATCCAGCGATTTGATCCAGTACGGCCAAAAAGCTTACGGAAAGCCTGCGGCGGGTCAAGGCCCGATCATGCCGCTGCGTACCTGGAGGTGACATCGGTCTGCGCGGCGCCGGAAAGGATCCTGAACTCGTCCTCCCGGAGTAGTGGATCGTCGGTCATGTCGAGCTTCAGGCTCGTGAGCTGACCTAATTCCCGGAAGAAGTCGGGCTCCTCTTCCATGATCCGGAGCGCAACCTCGGGATGCATCCGAATCATGAGCTTCTTTTCGTCCCCTTTCGCCGAGATACGTCGAATGCTTCGCTCGATCTGTCGAACGACCGTAGCCGGCGAATATACCCGGCCGGTCCCCTCGCAGTGATCGCACTCCTCGGTGAGCGTCTGGAACAGAGAGGGGCGGACCCTCTGTCGCGTCATTTCGACCAGTCCCAGGCTTGAGACCTCGAACGCCTTGGTTCGGGCCCGGTCTCTCCCCAGGTGGGTCCGGAGTTCGTTCAGGACCTTGTCGCGATTTTTTTGAGAGTCCATATCGATGAAGTCACAGACGATGATGCCTCCGATATCCCTCAGTCGGAGCTGGCGTGCGATCTCCTGGGTGGCCTCGAGGTTGGTCTTCAGGATCGTACTCTCGGGATCCTTCTTCCCCTTGTACCGCCCCGTGTTGACGTCGATCGAGACGAGCGCCTCGGTGGGCTCGATGATGATATGGCCACCCGAAGGGAGAATCGCCTTCTTCTGGAGCGTGGCCCGAAATTCCTCCTCGACTCCATACTTGTCGAACAGTGCTTCGGAGCCCGTGTAGAGCCGGACGCGATCCTTGAGTTCGGGAGCGACGTTCTTCACGTACTGGAGGATCTCATGGTAGACCCCCTTATCGTCCACCGTGATCGACTCGAAGCGATTGCTGAAGAGGTCCCGGATCACTCCGCTGATCAGCTTTGCCTCGCCGTGGAGAGGGCTTGGAGCCTTCACTCCCTCCCTCTTCTTGAGGATCTTGCGCCACTTGGAACTGAGACGTTTGAAGTCCTTCTTGAACGTTTCCTGGTTGAGTTCCTCACTCACCGTACGCACGATGATGCCGCCCTCGTCCTTGGGGAGCACTTCCTTGGCAAGCTTGCGAAGGCGCGATCGCTCCTCTCGGTCCTCGATTTTGCGGCTCACACCGACCCGCGACGACCCTGGCATGTACACGAGGAACCGCCCTGGAAGTGAGATTTCCGCGGTCAGGCGAGGCCCTTTGGTACCGATGGGCTCCTTCGTGACCTGGACGATGATCTCCTGGCCCTTCCGGATGTGATCCTGGATCGGTGGGTACTTCCGGTCGCGCCGCCGGCGTCCGCCACCACCGTTTTCGTCATCGTCATCCTCCATCTCGAGGTCCGAGACATGGAGGAACCCGGCTTTCTCCGTACCGATATCGACGAAGGCGGCCTGAATGCCGGGCAGGACAGCCTCCACCTTGCCCAGGTAAATGTCTCCGAGCAAACGGCCTTGGTCGGCCCGGTCGAGCATCATCTCCGCCAACTGCCCGTCTTCCATGAGCGCCACCCACGATTCGTGGGCACCGGCGCTCACGAGGATTTCTCTCCTCACAATAATTTTTCTCCCGGTCGGCCCCTCGTGACCAATCCCGCCGGTGCGCTCAATCTGCCCCGCCACCGCCCCCCTTCGCGTTTC
>JADFMD010000072.1 GCA_022564055.1 Gemmatimonadota bacterium | reverse complement strand
CATTGTCGCCGGTATCCCGTCCACGAGAGTCGTGATGCCACGTACGCCGAAAGGAGTCCGGGCGCCGAAGCCACGGATGGAAATCCGCTCACCCACGGTGTAGTTGTACCGGTTCTGAATCTGGACGCCGGGGATTCCTTGAAGCGCCTCGTCGAGCGAGAAGCCGGTGTTGCCCAGTTGCAGGGCCCGCCCACTTTGCACCGTGACGGCGTAGGGCGCGCGCGCCAGTCCGTCGGTGGCCCGGAGGACGGTAACCACAATGGAGTCCAAGGGAATTACCGAATCGAGCGGCTCCTGCGCGGAAAGCTCGGGTGTCCACGGCCCCAACATCGCGATGGCCATCAGAAGGGTCAGCGCACAGTGAGTGATGTTTACGCGAACCGGTGTCATCATCATCAGTTTCCTCGTATCCCGTGGTGTTTCAGCCGCGGTTTTTTTGGACCTCTTCTACGATCCAGAGAATTTCACAGCTACTTCGACCAAAAAGAAGGCCACACGCTACCCTGGCACGGTCGAAAGGGCCAGGGGTCGGACCCGAGTCGGCTGGATGGGTCCCAGGTTCCGACCTCAGCGGTCTCTTCGGAGGGGGTCTTTTCGGATCGTGATGTCCTTTTGCGAGAGGCGGTGCGTCCGCAAGAGGCGGAATCGCTCGGGCAGCGACTCGATACCGTTCCACTGTACCGTGATCTCAACCGGCTGGCCCCTCGGCACGCCGCACACAAAAAAGAATCCGTCGTCGGGTAGACGCGACACCGTGAGCACCCTGGGGGTCGTTATCCAGCCCCCCGCAGTCTCGGTTACCTCCGGCCACGCGACCGAGATGACGGCACCGGGTGCCGGCTCACCGTTTTCCTGAAGGACAAAACCCGCGAGGATGCCTAGATATCCAAACCCCCGCGGAAGTTTGTCCGGATCGCACTCCTCGGCGGGGCGAAACACCCTCGAGTTGAAGTTTCCGTCCATCAGTGAGGTGATCCGCACACGCCCGTCCTCGTCGGTCGCGAGTGGTGTGCGGTCGTCCAGGAAGGCGACCGCATCGAGCCCGAGTTCATCGATGACATCCGCCCCCGCTTCGTGTACGAGATCACCCCGTAGGTTGGTGACCCGTAGGACCAAGCCGCCCTCCTCCTTGAGGCCGACGAGCCGCGTTCGAACGCGGCGGCCCGCGCGGAGTGTGGTCTCCAGGCGTGGCATGCGGATATACCACTCACGAACGATCCATCCGCCGTCGGGAAGGCCGTGGAACCGAATACGTCCCCCGAGCCTCTCGGAGTTGGGAACGTCCAGGAACTCGTACCGATAATCCAGCCATTGAAGCTGCGCATCATCCGGATCCAACCATAACACGCCACTGATATCGGGGACGCCGCGATCCTCAGTGGGCTCGAACGACAAGCCGATCAGACCCGCCGCCTCATCTTCTCCCTCGGCCAACCTCATGCAGTGGGTGTCGAGAAATGGGTCCGAAAGGAGAACGTCGGCGTCGGGTGCGTAGTAGGTGATCCCCTCGGGTCCGGAGTGCACGAATCCCCGGTCGAGGAGATCCTCGACGTTCAGGCTGCGGAAGGGGATGGTCAGCAGCTGGCGTTGGATTTGGCTTTGCTCGCTTCTTACCCGGCGGCCGCGAGCATCCAATTCCCGTTCATGACGGCGGATCACGTACCGATAGACGCCCAGCCTGCTGGTCTGTGAGGTTGCCTCCAAGGCCTTGCGCGCCTCTTCCCACACGGTGGCGGTGGAAGCGCCCTGGCCCGGACGGACTTCACAGCGGCGGCTGCTCGCCACTCGGATCCCCTCCAGAATGACGGGCTCTATGGGAGCCTCCAGCGTGTACACGACGGTCACGCCACGGTCGATCGGGATGGGATCGGACAGAACGCGTGCGTGGCCGATTCTCTCCGCTTGGACCCGGTAGGTTCCGGGTCCTGACATCCTGAATTCGAACCGCCCCTCCACGTTCGTCAGGCGCCAGTCGAGGCGCTCGCCGGCGCGATTGAGGAGTATGACAGAGGCTCCTTGGATGGGAATTCCCGTCCCGGCCTCGACCACGATTCCCGAGATCGCCTGGCCCGTTAGCGGGGTGGGCGGGACCAGCCCGAGAACGAATAAAAACGTGGCAACTGGGAACCAGGTCCGAACGCCGTGCAAGAGCGTCCGTAGCATTGTGATGCGTACGCGTGAATCGGTCCCGTGACCGGCCATCGCCACAAACTCCTCCCATCCATGATCGGGTGCCTAGGGGACGGGTGTCATACCGCCGCTTCGGTTTGGGGGTCCACCACCGAAGCGCGAAGCTACGAGGGCTCTGGCATCGACCTTGCAAACGGCATGCGCGGGGACCGTCAGAATTCGGCAGCGTCCGCCTTGAGGCAGGTTCCTATCCCCCATACCTTTGCACGGGCATCGGTCGCGGCGGGCGCCAAGCTCAGTGCCACGGAGACGAGCGTGAAGGTGAAATCGGCTAGAACGTGCGGATGGTTAGGCGCGGCGTGGGTGCTTTTGGCAGCCATGCCCGGGCCCGCCTCGGCACAGCGGCGTGGGCTCCTGCCAGCCGACTATTATGACCTGGTCACCGTGGATGAGGTTGCGGTCTCGCCCGAGGGCGACCTCGTCGCGTTCACCGTCACTCGGATTGTCGAGGAGGAGAATCGCCGCCAGCGCGAGATCTGGATGCAGGCGCTCGAGAACGGACGTCCTGCGGGTGACCCCTATCGCTTCACTGCGCCTACAGGGGACTCATACGGTCCCAGGTGGTCACCAGACGGTTCGCTCCTTTCATTCACCTCACAGCGCGGGGACGACGAAAACTCGACCTGGTTTGTCCGGGTCTCGGGCCTTGGCGGAGAGGCGTTCCACGTCCCGGGGGTCCGGGGGGCTCCGGTCTGGTCGGCGGATGGGGAGTGGATCGCGTACCTCGCTCTCGCGGAGGGAAGGGAGCGTGGGGAGCGTGACGGCTGGATCGCGCCCGACGCCCTCTCAAACACGCTGGACCGGGACCGCTTCGTTGGGCGTGTTATTACGTCGATCCGGTACAAGGCCGACAGTATCCTTGCCCTGCGTCCCCACTTCTCGGTCAATGAGTCCCCTGACCTCTACTTGGTATCGGCCGAGGGAGGCGTGCCGAGAAGACTCACGGAGCTCGCTTTCGACAAATCCGCCGTTCGTTGGTCGTCCGATGGGCGTACCATCTACTTTTCCGGAGACGAGAACCAGCGCGATGAGTCCACCGATGGGCTTACTCGGGACATTTGGGCGGTTCGCGTGACCGACGGCTCCGTCACGAACCTCACGCCGGAGCCGGGCTCTGCAACCTTGCCATCACCCTCGCCTGACGGCACACGTTTGGCCTTCATCTTCACCGCGGGGCGTGGGGCGGAGCAGGATCTGATGATTGTGGACGTCGGTGGCGGCGGTGGTTTCGAGACGGAGCCCGTCAATCTCACCGAGGGCTGGGACCTCGTACCCGGCGCCCCTGAGTGGTCGGCCGACGGAACCGCAATTCTGTTCTCGGCCGCGGTCGGTGGGAATCGCCATCTCTTCCGGGTCCCGGCCGTGGGTGGCCCGGTCGTTCAGGTGACCGAGGGCGACCGAAGGCTCACCAGTGTTTCGTTATCCGACCGCGGCCATGTCATGGCCTATGCCGCCACCGACGCCGTCTCCCCCACCGAACTGTACGTGGCCCGAGGCGACGGTACCGCTGAGCGACAGGCGACCGAGTTCAACCGGGGCTGGATGGAAGGTATTACCCTGGTGCCTCCCGAGCGGCTGACGTGGTTGGTCGGTGACAGCATCGAGGTGGAGGGGTGGGTCATCAAGCCGGTTGGCCACACCTCTGGTAGAAAGTACCCGCTGATTCTGAAGATTCACGGCGGGCCGCACGGTGCCTATGGTAACACGTTTTTTCCGACGTTCCATGTGCTTTCCGCCGCGGGTTTCTTCGTGCTCTACACCAATCCGCGTGGGTCGAGCGGTTATGGTCACGAGTTCAGGTATGCCACCCGGGGTCAGTGGGGCGTCATGGACAGCCAAGATTTTCTGACCGGCGTGGACGCCGCGTTGACGCGGTACCCGGAGGCCGACACCACGCGGTTGGGCGTCTCCGGTGGAAGTTACGGCGGCTTCATGACCAACTGGCTGACGGCCACCACCGATCGCTTCCAGGCCGCCGTCACCTCTCGGTCCATCGCCAATTGGGAGAGTTGGTGGGGGTCCTCCGATGCCCAAGCGTTGACCGAGTATGAGTTCTTCGGCGCTCCGTGGGAGCGGCGGGATCTGTATCGCCGGCTGTCCCCCATCTCCTACGTCGAGAATGTCACGGCTCCCACGCTCATCATCCATAGCGAAAACGACTACAGAACACCCATCGGGGACGCCGAGCAATGGTTCATGGCCCTGAAGAACCTGGACGTGCCGGTGGAGATGGTTCGGTACCCGAATTCTTCTCACGGTCTGTCGCGGACGGGAGAGCCGTGGCTCCTCGTGGACCGATTGGAGCGGATCCGTAGCTGGTTTGAACACTGGCTGATAGGACAGGCCCCCGCGGTGAGTGAGGACGGCGGCGAGTAACCGCCTCCGTGGCCGGTGCCGGTGGGCCTGAGATCGGGTTTGAGCTGGCAATTTCCCTACCCACCGAAAGGCGAATTCCACCGTGGATGATGAGGCGTGAAAGACGATCCTGATCCGACGTTGGGTTTTTCGCCCGACGTCTTCGCGGCACGGCGAAAACGCGTCTTGGCCGAGCTCGGCGGGTCTGCTCTGGTCCTGTGTTCACCCAATGACACCTCCGGCGGTCGGTACCGTGCCGACAGCGATCTCTTCTATCTCACGGGCGTCACGGAGCCCGGAGCTGTGGCCGTGCTGCGCCCGGATGGCGAGCACGGTGATTTCGTACTTTTCGTGCGACCGCGAAATCCCGAAGAGGAGCGCTGGAGCGGCGAGCGGCTCGGACCGGAGCGGGCTGGAGAGGTGTTCGGTGCGCAGAGAAGCCATGGTACCGACGCGCTTTATGAGCACCTTCCCAAATTGCTTGCTGAAGCCGAGGAAGTGTACTTCCGGATTGGGACCGATTCATCGGTACAGCGCCTGGTCGTCGAGGCCCTCCAAAACGCCCGCTTGCGCGGTGCCAGAAAAGGCGTCGGGCCGAAAGGGATCCTCGATCCTGGGCGGTGGCTCGATCCACTCCGGCGGGTGAAGGGCCCCGAAGAGCTGGAGCGAATGCGGCGGGCTGCGGCGATCACGATCGAGGCCTTTACCGAGATGTTCGAGGCCGTGCGGCCTGGGGTCGGAGAGTGGGAACTCCAGGGTATCCTCGATGGCGCCTTTCGACGAAAAGGGGCGAGCGGCCCCGCGTATCCCACGATCGTGGGCTCGGGTGCGAACGCGTGCGTGCTGCACTACATCGACAACGACTGCACCGTCCGGGACGGGGACCTGATCCTGGTTGACGCTGGTGCGGAGGTGGACCACTACGTGTGCGACCTCACCCGTACCTTTCCGGTGTCCGGATCCTTCACGGCAGCCCAACGCGCCCTCTACGCCGTGGTCCTCGAGGCCCACGACCAGGCGATAGAAGGGATTCGGCCCGGAGTGAGCGTCGAGTCGATCCATCACACGGCTAGGGAAGTGCTCGTCGAGGGACTCCTCGACCTGGGCGTTCTCGAGGGCGACAAGGCGGAGGTGATCGACACCGAGGCCTACAAGCCTTTCTATCCCCACCAGACGTCGCATTGGTTGGGCCTCGACGTGCACGACGTGGGTGACTACGCCTCCTCCGGTGTGCCGCGAGTACTCGAGCCGGGAATGGTTTTGACGGTGGAGCCCGGCCTCTACTTCCCAAGCGCGGCGGAGGGTTCCGACGTTCCGGAGGAATACGTGGGTATTGGGATCAGGATCGAAGACGATGTGGTCGTGACCTCCGACGGTCACGAGGTGCTGACGGCCGGATTACCGGTGTCCGCCGATGAGATCGAAGGCCTTGTGGGAGGAAAAGGGTGACCTCGGCTCTGGTCACGCGGCTGGAGCGTCCGGGGCCGCTGGTCACCGTGGAGCTTCGGCCACCGCGGCGCGGGCTTTCGGCCACCGAGGGGATGGACTCCTGGATCGACCTCAACCACTCGATCCGGAATCTCGCGCTCAAGGACATCTTCGTTTTCTTGACGGATGATGCGGTCGGATCACGGGAAGAGGAGAACCTCGGGCACCTTGCGGCCAACGTCGGCTCCGATGTGCCGCTCTCGCAGCTCGTTCCCTTTCTCACCTGCAAGCACACGCTCGAGCACTGCCTCATGTTCGCTGATCGTGCTCACTCCCTCGGTTTCGAGGCGCTCACGGTGGTGGGTGGAGACACTTCAGGGGGTCTACCGCGCTGTGTTCCACACGCCTACATGCTCCGCCAGCGAATTCGCGAGCGGCAACCTGGGCTCTCGCTGGGCGGTTGGGCGAACCCGCATCGTGACGTGCGAACCCAGGTCGAGTACCTGGGCAGCGAGGATTTTTCTGCCGACTTCTACCTCACCCAGGTCGTCTCGCACCACAGTGCGGATCGGGTCGAGGCGTTTCTCGAGGAGTGCGATCGCCGGGGTGTGGACGTCCCGGGAATATTCGGCGTCTTCTACTACTGGAGCGCCGATCCGCGTACGCTCGGGCGGTTGGGGAATTTTTTCCCGGTCCCCGCAGAGGAGTTGACCCGCGAATTCGAGGCCGGCGCAACCCCGGAGGAGCTCCTGGGCAAAACCCTGGACGCCCTGCGGGCCGTGGGCGCGGAACGGGTCTACATCAGCAACCTGGGCCACCGGCGGGTGCAGGCCCGGCTCGCCGAGGTGATCGCCCGGTCCTCGGCCGTCGTGGATTCCTGAAGACGCTCGTATTCCGGGGGGGGGCGGCTCCGAGGCGCCCGAATGGCGGGGTCGACCGCCCCTAGAGCCGGTCGACTACACCTGAAAGAACCTCCAGTGCTCCGTCGAGATTGCCGTCTGGTACATGGACGTGAGCGCCGGCGATCGAGTCTCGGATGGACTCGAACACTTCGAGGGCGATCCTCACGCCCTCGGCCCTCGCGGCTTCCTCGCCGCCTTGTTCGGCTTCGGCCATTCGGGCCATGATCTCCTCGGGGATGTGGATGCCAGGGACCTCGTTGTGCAGGAACTCGGCCTCACGGAGCGAGGTGAGCGGGCGTAGACTTGCGACCATGGGCAGGGACACGTCCGGCAGAAGTGCCAAGAAGGCATGGAGCCGCCCCGCGTCGAACACCGGCTGCGTGATCACGAAGTCGATGCCGGCGTCGACCTTCCACTTCAGGCGTCCTGCTTCACGGTCCTGGTCCACCGCGACCTGGTTCACCCTCGCCCCGATGACGAAGCGCGTGGGTACGCCGATCGCGTTGCCCCCGGGGTCGACGCCCCGATTGAGGCCGTGGACCACGTTGGTGAGTCCGATCGAGTCGATGTCCAGTGAGGCCGTCGAGTCGGGGTATGGACCCGTCGTGGGTGGGCGCCCTGTCACCAAGAGTAGATTGTGTAGCCCGGCCGCGGCGGCTCCGAGCAGGTCGCTGATCATGCGGGTCATGTTCCGGTCGCGGCAGGGATAGTGAACGATGGGCTCGATGCCCACCTCCCTCTGAATCAGCATGGCGGCGGGCAGGGCGCTCATCCGGGCTTGGGCCTGCGGGTGATCCAGGACGTTCACCGTATCGGCTCCGGCGGTCTGGATGCGGCGACACTGCTCCAAGAGGTCTTCGGGGTCCCAGCCCTTGGGCGGCGTGATCTCGATACTCGTGACGAAGCTGCCCTCGGCGATCTTCCGTCCCCACGCGGAGCGCTCGCCGAGCGGGACGTCCGGCTGAATGGGCGTGTCGTGCGGCTCGGCGTGCGAGCCCGGGCGAACTCGTGTAGAAGGCGGTCGCTGGCCGCCCACCAGTGCTCGGATGCTTCGGATGTGTTCCGGGCTCGTGCCGCAGCATCCGCCGACGAAGCGGGCCCCGGCCTCGATCATCCGGCGGGCGTACTGGGCCATGTAATCCGGGCTAGCGAGATAGATCTTGCGATCGCCTACCGCTCGAGGTAGTCCGGCGTTGGGCTGGGCCGAAAGAGGGAGGTCGGTGACTTCCGCCATCCGCTCCACCGCATCCAGCATGACAGCCGGTCCTACGGAGCAATTGATGCCGATCACGTCGGCGCCCCACGCAGTGACCGTGGTGGCGACGTCCTCCGGAGAGGTACCGTACGAGGTGCAACAGTCTTCCCCTACCGTGACTTGGCACATGACGGGGAGGGAGGATCGGCTCCGGACGGCCTTGAACGCTTGCTCCAGTTCGTTGAGGTCGCTGAAGGTCTCGAGGACGAAGCCGTCCACGCCGCCCTCCACGAGCCCATCGACTTGGCGGTGATAGAACTCCTGGGCCTCCTCACGGGACGTCGGCCCGAGCGGCTCGATGCGAATGCCCAACGGCCCGATAGCCCCGACCACCAAGGCTCTACCCTGGGCGCCCCTGCGCGCCAGTTCGACGGCCGCGCGGTTGATTTCCTCCGTTCGGTCGGCCAGACCGTAGCTGGAGAGCTTGACCGGATTGGCGCCGAAGGTGTTGGTCTCGATGATCTCCGCCCCGGCGTTCACATAGTTCCGGTGCACGTTCTCTACGATCTCGGGTGTCTCGAGGTTGAGACCGTCGTACGACACGTTCACGAAGACGCCACTGGCGTAGAGCTCCGTTCCCATCGCCCCATCCATCACGTGGACCCGCCCGTCATCGATGAGGCTTTTCAGGGCGGAGCCCTCTGTTTCTCCTTTACTCACCGGATTCCTCCTCCGGCTCGTACCCCAGGTTGGGCTGGAGCCAGCGCTCCGCCTCTGCCAGGGAGATTCCCTTTCTTTCAGCGTAGTCGGTCACCTGGTCCTTTCCGATCCGGCCCACGCCGAAGTAGTGGGCTTCGGGGTGCGCGAAGTACCAGCCGGACACGGATGCCGTCGGCAGCATGGCGTAGCTCTCCGTGAGGCTGACCCCCGTGTGGCGTTCTGCCTCGAGTAGTTCGAACAATGTTCTCTTCTCGGTATGGTCCGGGCACGCCGGATACCCGGGCGCGGGCCGGATCCCCTCATAGCGCTCCGAGATCAAATCGGTACCGGAGTGGGCATCTCCGGCCTCGTATCCCCAGAGATCTCGCCGTACGCACTCGTGTAGCCGCTCCGCGAACGCTTCCGCCAGACGGTCGGCCAAGGCTTTGGCCATGATGCTTCCGTAGTCATCGTGGTCCTTTTCGAGCGACGCGCACAGCTCGTCGAGCCCGAGCCCGGTGGTGACCACGAACGCGCCAAGGTGATCGGTGAGCCCCGTTTCTTCTGGTGCCACGAAGTCCGACAAGCAAGCGTTGGAGCGCCCGGGTTTTTTCTCGAACTGCTGGCGAAGACCGTGGACCCTAAAAGATGCATCGTCCTCACCCAGCACCTCGATGTCGTCCCCCACGCTGTGGGCGCGAAACAGACCAACCACACCGCGGGCGCTCAACAGGCCCTCGGAAACGATACGGTCGAGCATTTCCCGGGCGTCGGCGTACAGGGCACGGGCCTGTTCTCCCACGCTCGGGTCATCGAGGATCTCCGGATACCGGCCCTTGAGCTCCCAGGCCTGGAAAAACGGGCTCCAGTCGATATAGTCGACGAGCTCGGCGAGCGAATAGTCGTCGAAGAGATGAATTCCGGGCTCGCGCGGCGTTGTGGGCTCGAACCCACCCCAGTCCAGAGCCACCTTGTTCTTCCGAGCCGCTCCGAGGGAAATGAGTTTGGATCTGGCGGCTCTGGCGGCGTGCGCCTCCCGCTCCTGGGCGTATTCCTCACGGATCTGTGCGATGAACGCCTCCCGCTTCGCGTCATCCAGAAGGGCCCGGAGGACGGGCACGCACCGCGAGGCGTCCACGACGTGAACCGTCGGCCCGCTGTACTTCCCCTCGATTCGGACGGCCGTATGTCTGCGAGACGTCGTCGCACCACCGATCAGAAGGGGCAGGTCGAAGTCGAGGCGCTCCATCTCGGCCGCCACATGGGCCATCTGTTCGAGGGACGGCGTGATGAGCCCACTCAGACCGATCACATCGGCCTTCCGGTCCCGGGCCTCCTTGAGGATCGTCTCGGCCGGGACCATGACACCGAGGTCCACGACCTCGTAGCCGTTACACTGGAGCACCACGGAGACGATGTTCTTGCCGATGTCATGCACGTCGCCCTTCACCGTCGCCATGAGGACCAGGGTGGCGGACTTCTTGTCCTGCCCGCCCGCGGCTTTCTCGGCGTCCAGGAAGGGCTCCAGATAGGCCACCGCCTTCTTCATGACCCGGGCACTCTTCACGACCTGTGGTAGGAACATCTTTCCGGCTCCGAACAGATCTCCGACCTCGTTCATGCCGTCCATGAGGGGCCCCTCGATCACTTCCAGCGCCAGAGTCCGTTGACTCCTGGCCTCCTCGGTGTCCTCCACGATGTGATCGGTGATCCCGTGCACGAGCGCGTAGCAGAGACGATCCTCCACCGGATCGGATCGCCATTCCTGGTTGAGGACGACCTGTTCCCGGGTCGCTCCTGCGTACTGCCCGGCTAACGCCGTCAGGCGTTCGGTCGCGTCGGAGCGCCTGTTGAAGAGCACGTCCTCCACCGCTTCGAGGAGCTCCTCCGGCACGTCGTCGTAGACCGCGAGGGCGCCGGCGTTCACGATGGCCATGTCCAAGCCCGCCCGAATGGCGTGATAGAGGAACGCCGAGTGCATCGCCTCGCGCACACGGGGGCTCCCCCGAAACGCGAACGAAACGTTGCTCAGACCTCCACTCACGTGCACGTGCGGAATGCGCTCCTTGATCTGCCGCGTGGCTTCGATGAACGCGATGGCATACTCGTTGTGCTCTTCGATGCCGGTTCCTACGGCGAAGATGTTGGGGTCGAAGATCACGTCCTCGAGTGGGAAGCCCACTTTTTCACGGAGTACTCGGGCCGCGCGCTCACATATCGCGACCTTACGCTCAACGGTGTCTGCCTGCCCCTCCTCGTCGAAGGCCATCACGATCACCGCGGCTCCATACCGCCTCGCCAGCCGAGCCTTTTCGATGAATTCCGCTTCGCCGTCCTTGAGGCTGATCGAATTCACCACACTCTTGCCCTGAATACACTTGAGCCCCGCCTCGATCACCTCCCATCGCGACGAATCGACGACGAAGGGGATGCGGCTCACGGATGGCTCCGAGCCGAGCAGATTGAGGAAGGTGGTCATCGCCTCGACGGAATCGAGCAGGCCCTCGTCCATGTTGATGTCGAGCATCTGTGCCCCGCTCGCCACCTGCTGGCGGGCCACCTCGACCGCAGACTCGTAGGCATCGTCGGTGATGAGATCCCGAAAACGTTTCGAGCCCGTGACATTGGTGCGCTCTCCGATGTCCGCGAACAGCGAGTCCGGACCGATGGTAAGGGCCTCGAGCCCGCTCACCCGAAACCAGGGCTCGAGTTTGGGAATGCTTCGGGGGGGGAGGCCCGCGACGCCGTCGGCGATCGCCTCGATGTGGGCAGGCGCGGTGCCGCAACAGCCGCCCACGATGTTGACGAATCCGGCCTCGGCGAACTCCCGGATGATTCTGGACGTGACCTCCGGCGTCTCGTCGTATTCGCCGAACGCGTTCGGCAGTCCGGCGTTCGGGTGACAGCTCACGGCTACATCCGCGATCTGCGAAAGCTCCTCCAGGTACGGTCGAAGTTGTTCCGCCCCTAGGGCGCAGTTCAGGCCCACGGAAAAGGGCTCGGCGTGCCGGATCGAGTTGTAAAAAGCCTCGGTCGTCTGCCCGCTCAGGGTGCGCCCGCTCGCGTCGGCGATCGTTCCGGAGATCATCACCGGAACGGACGCGCCCCTCTCCTCGAAGAGGCCGAGGATGGCGAAGACGGCGGCCTTCGCGTTGAGCGTGTCGAAGATCGTTTCGACCAACAGGATGTCGGAGCCGCCGTCAAGGAGCCCACGCGCCTGGTCCGTATAGGCCCTGACCAGCTCATCGAAGGTGACGTTTCGGAGCGCAGGGTCATCCACGTCCGGCGATAAGGAGGCGGTACGGTTGGTGGGGCCGATGCTGCCGCATACGAAGCGAGGCTTGTCGGGCGTCAGGGTGGTCATCTCGTCAGCCGCGTGCCGAGCCAACTCTGTGGCGGCCACGTTCAGCCGGTAGGCTTCCCCCTCCAGCCCGTAGTCCGAGAGTGAGATCGCCTGGGCGTTGAACGTATTGGTCTCGATCATGTCCGCACCGGCTTCGAGATACGCCCAGTGGATCTCCCGGATCAATTCGGGCCGTGTGACGGACAACAGGTCATTGGCCCCGAAGAGCGCATCCGGATGATCCGGGTAGACGTCGCCCCGAAAGTCGTCCTCGGCCAGCCCATAGCTCTGGATCATGGTGCCCATGGCACCGTCGAGAACGAGGATTCGCTTTGCTAGAGCCGCTTGGAGCGCCGCGGTGCGGCCGCCGGTGGGAGTGGACCTGCCCATGGTTCTCGTATCTCGCCTCTTGAAATCATGCGGGGAGGGGAGGTCCGAATTTTAAAACCCCGCCGCGATCCTTCCGCGTCGAGGTCTGGCTTTTTAGCGGTTTTTGTCGGGCCGCAATACGCCTCAAATCACCCCTTCCATGGTGTCCAAAAAAGGTAGTGCCTCGGCGGGGCGATTCCTAGGCCTCGCCACCGGCGCGGTTGCGCCCCGCTCCTCGACGCGGTACGCCTTGAAGGCTGTTGAAGAAGTACAGCCTTCTCGATCTCTCCGTGCTCGCGCGAGCCGGAAAGCGACCGCGGACACGGACGATAGGATAGCTCGAAGTGACTCTCCCAGAGGGGGACGCGCCCCACGCTGGCTCGGCATTCTTCCAGGCGCATGGCCTCGGAAATGATTACCTCGTGTTCGAGGCCGGCGACGACTGGGTGCTCGACACGGAAGGGATCATGGCGGTCTGCGACCGCTGGAGGGGCCCCGGGAGCGACGGAATAGTGCTTCTTCTCGATCGAGGCAGCCGGCCGTTCCCGCTCCGCATGTTCAATCCCGACGGCTCCGAATTCGAGCGGAGCGGCAACGGGCTTCGGATTCTAGCCGCCTACTTGGCCCGCGAGGGTTTGGTAGGAGAGGAGTCTTTCGACGTGTCGGTGGGAGGGGATACCGTTCGTCTGCATGTGGGGGGTCCACCGGAACGAGGGTTGTACGAAATTTCAGCGGAGATGGGCCCAGCTGGCCATGGACCCGAAGCCGTCGGACTCGACCCGGAATTCTTGGACGCCGACCAGCGACTCGATCTCGGCAGGGCCGGAACGCCGATCGTGCATCTCGTGTCGATTGGAAATCCCCATGCGGTAGTCTTTCCCGAGGATTGGGAGCGCGAGCTCATCGACGAGATCGGGCCCAAGATCTCCGGGCATCCGGCTTTCGCCGATGGAACCAACGTCCAGGTTGCACGCGTACTCGACGGTCGCATCCTGGAGGCGCGTATCTGGGAGAGAGGGGTGGGACCGACCTCCGCCTCGGGAACCTCTGCCTGCGCGGTCGCGGCCGCCGCAGTGAAGTCCGGAAGGGCCACGCCCGGAAAGTTCGAGGTCCGAATGGATGGTGGGAGCATGGAGGTCACCGTCACGGCGGCGATGGAAATCACCCTCACCGGACCCGTGCAGGAAGTGTGCGGAGGCAGCCTGACGGGAGGGTTTCTGGAGTTTCTGGCAGGCCTTTAGGGTCAGCGTAGAAATAGATCCAGCCGAGCGGTCTGCGAGGGGCCGGGGCCCTCCTGTTTTTCTCGTGGTAGAAGAGGGGTTCACGGTCCCGCTCCGGCCAGCGCTTCGCTCTACGGCTTCGCCGCAGACTGTCCTGCGCGGGACCGTGAACCCCTCTTCACGTTGGCATGGTTGGGGGGCAACGGACCGCTCTCTGGCTACAGGGGCGGGACGAATATTCCCGTCATCCGCCCGCGGACCGCTCAGCTTGGCCGGGGCGGGTGCTGATTCCCACCTACCCGCCAAAGCCCCTAAAGCGTCGGGGCGCCTGTGTCCGGTTCTACCGACCCGCTGGGAATGAGAAGGCAGTGACCCTCCGGAGCGGCGATCTACGGGAATGCCGTCAACCAACGCGCCGGACGGGCGGAGACCGGCCGACTGAGAGCCTCCAAATCCTCCGCGGATCAGAACTTATGGGTCGTAAGCAGATCGTCAAACGCTACCC
>JADFMD010000071.1 GCA_022564055.1 Gemmatimonadota bacterium | reverse complement strand
GGTCTGCGCGGCTTCGCCGCTTCTGAGGCCGGTCATGACGTCGCTGCCCCCCCGCGACAGGCCCGATAAGTCCGCCCTTTGGGATTCCCGAGCCGCGGTGAGCTGGGCAACCGCAGCGACGGTCATCCTCCTGAGTGTGCATCTGAGTCTCGAGGGGCGTGAGGTCGGCTTGCTGCTGTTCTTTTTCGGGCTGGTGACCGGCGTGGCGGCCTACCGCACTCGCGGAGTACCGCTTTCTCAGTGGCCATCCGCAGAAATTTCGGCGCTCTGTGTTGCGGTTGGATTGTTGTTTGTAGCCGACGACTCCGCAGTCCTTCTGCTCGTCCTGACCGAGTCATTGATCCTCTTCGCGCTGGCCGCGCGCGGGGCGCCTCATAGCCTGCGTATGATAGGGCACGCGCTCGCCGCGGTCGTAGCCGTGGCCTTCCTCTCCTACGCCGCGAACGCTCCTCTCGACGGCTTTCTCGGGTTGCGCGAGGGAGCGTTCACCCGGCTTGGTGTGCTGGGCCTCTTGGTCGTCGGTTCGATGTGGGTCGAGGAGGACGCCGCACCAGCTTACAAGGGTGCGGCCTACGTTGGGCTGCTGGTGTGGTTCCTGTCCGAGTTGGGCCCCAGAGCATTTGGCGCCCCGCTCGTGAGCATCGCCTGGAGCTTACAGGGTGCGACCGCACTGGTTGTGGCCCTCCGTAATCGTTCGCAGCCCCTGCAGGTTGCTGGCCTCGCGACACTTGGTCTCGTCGCCGCGAAGCTCTTGCTATTCGACCTTTCTCAGTTGGATCCGGTCTGGCGGATCCTCCTGTTCATGGGCTTTGGCGCTGGTCTGTTGGGGCTGGCTTACCTGGTGAACCGGCCCCGAAGGGAAAGAGCCTGACGGGAGCTACTCGACCACCTCGACCCGCACGTATCCGTTCGTCCAACAGCAGTGAAACTCGAATCCGTACGTGGGATTCCGACCGGATTCCAGATCGTTGATCGCCTGGACGCGCACCACGTAACTGCCCGGCTGGCTGAAAGTGGCGGTAGTCGTGGCCGCGCCCTCGGCGGCTTCCATTCGGATCTCGGACTCGCTGAACACGACTTCGCCCGGCCCCTGATGCTTCGTCCATCCGAGCCAGGTCCCCGGCTCCGAGTGTCGAATCCACGCGCTAAGGGCGAGGGGCTCATTCGCTTGCACGGTACGGGGACCCGCCCACAGGCCCGTCCGTCCCTGCAGCTCCGGCCCATCCTCGTCGAGGCGTAGGAACGGCGCGACGGCTCCCCGACCGGATGAAGTCGGCTCGTCCAGGATGTACTCTGGGACGAGCCACCCTGGCACCACCAACTCGTCCCCCTGGCTCGTCAGCGTCCAGACGATTTCCTGGGTACCGAAGTCGTCCGGCACCGTGACCGAGAAGACGCACCAGTGGTGGCGATACTTGGAGGTCAGAGTGGGATCCGGGACGGGATCGAAGTGCGTGGGTTGCGCGCCGTCATACCGAGCCGGCTCGATTCGATTCTCCGGCCCGAGGGGAATGTCGAGCGACTGCTCGGTGTTCATGTTGAAGTACCCGAAACAGAGTGTGTAGCTACCCTCGGGGTTCTCGAACCAACCGTCGAAGACGGGGATCACGTTCTGACCCCGGGGACGCAGCGGATTCTCGCCCAGGGGGCTCTGACCGGGAATCTGCGCCACCAGCGGGGAAGATACGGGTATCCCGCCGAGACACGCCCCGACGACCAAGAGGGCCCATGCGAAACGCCGGTCCCTCGCGTTCATCGACGGTTCAGCCGTCGTCTCGCGCCGCCATCCTGTTCCGCTCGGCGGACAGCCTCTCGAACTGCTCGTCGGTGAGATACGTCATGCCGAGCCACACGTGAGACATCTCATCCACGCCCCGCTGTCCGAACACCACCCACTGACGGGGGTCGGGGTTGACCGGGTTATCGGCCGTGTTGTCCCAGATGGTCGTGATCAGAAGAACGGTGCCCTTGGGCAGGAGGGGGGCCGCGTTGTCCTCGTACTCGTACGAGATCTGCCAGAAGTGGTTGTAGTTATCCACCTTCGCCAGCATCTCCCGCCGCCCGTCGGGGTAAATCGCCTCCAGGGACTGCTCCCTTCCTCGCATGTGCATGTGGGGCCGGAAGCTGGTGACCATCGCGGGCCCTTTGAGAACGTGGGTGCCCTGCTGCGCCTTGATCGAGTGCGGAGGAATGACGATGTCGCCGGCCCAGGGCATGTCGCCGCCGCTGTCCGCCGTGAAGCGCTGCTCTCCGATCGTCTCGTATTCGGGCTTGTAGCCTTCCGGGTAGAGCCACACGGCGGCCGTGGCGCGCTCGTTCGCCACCTCTTCGTCGATGGGGAAGTAGTGGAGGTTCCAGCTCAGCTCGCCCGAGGGCTGGATGAGCATCCCGGTGGTCTCCGGAAAGAGATCACCACCCTTGCCGATGCCCTGCCGGCCGAGTGGCCGTGATTGCCGTCGCCCGTCTTCCCCCTCGAATCCGAGCGTGACGTGCCCGTGATGGAGGACCTTCACGCCCAGCGGGTAGGAGCCCTTCAGCTCGGTGGCTCTCACGTATCGCGGTCCGTCGATGAGGCCCTCGAAGGGCGTTTTCTGGACCCACCACTGGTCCTGACCATTGGCCGCGACCGTGAGCGGGGGTGCCTCGATCACGAAGTCGGGGGGACCGAGCAGATCCTCGAGCTGCCACACGCTGCCGTCCGGTAGGTCCGGGAGCATCGGGAGTTTTGCGGGATCGCCCTCGGGTGCACCCGCGTCGACCCAGCTCACGATCCTTGCGATCTCGGAATTGGAGAGGGAGATGTCGTTCTTGTACGCCTGGATCCCGACCGTCGGGTCCAGGTGCCAGGGGGGCATCTCCCTCGCCTGCACCTTCCGTTTGATCCGCGCCGCGTACGGCCGCGCGTCCTCATAGCTGAGCAGCGGCATGGGCCCGATGCCGTTCGGCTGATGACAGCCGACGCAGCTCTCGTACAGGATGGGAGCGACGTCTTCCGTGAATGTGGGGCTGGATTGCGCCTGGGCTACGCCGG
Source organism: Gemmatimonadota bacterium (assembly GCA_022564055.1). Classification (GTDB taxonomy): domain Bacteria; phylum Gemmatimonadota; class Gemmatimonadetes; order Longimicrobiales; family Gaopeijiaceae; genus UBA822. The sequence goes on along the minus strand of JADFMD010000071.1, from coordinate 11,189 downwards.
CTTTCGCAGTACCTACCAGAAGAACCAGAGCCAGCGCTCCAACCGCCGGACCCCAGGATGATTGGAACTGGGTGCAGCTCTTCATCATGACTCGCTCCTGACTCAGGTGGGCGGTCCCTAGCCGACGGCGTTCGAAACATGCTGAGCCCTGGCTCAGCCTCAGCCTGTGTGCCTCGACCCTAAACTGTGATCTGCGTCGCCGCGGCGCAATGAAATGACGGGGGATCTAATAACGATCCGGATTGCGATCCCTCGCATTGGGGGGCTCTGGCGCGCCGACGCTTGCGTGCGCATCATGCGGAAGATGTCCCAGGTGGGCCGGAATGCGGCCACCCTCCGGGGGCGGTTCGGCAACCCAACGGAGCGCGAAACATGGTGATCTTCGACCCTTGGCGCAGCAAGGCTTTCGTGGTCGCTCTCGGCGTCCTGCTCGCCGCGCCGGTGTCCGGCGCAACCCAACATGTCAACGATCGGCCCGAGGCCGAGCCGGGCGGGTGGCACTATATCGGTGGAGACGCCGGGCACACCCGATCCACGCCTCTGAATCAGATCGACGCCTCGAATTTCGACGATCTCCAGGAGGAGTGGACCTGGAGCAATGCCAGCTTCGGGCCGACGCCCCCGCGCTCCACGCCCGTGTACGCGGGCGGCAAGCTGTTTACGGTAGCCGGGCCGCGCCGGCACGTGGTGGCGCTCGACCCCGCCACTGGACAAACGTTATGGACGTTCAGCGAGCCCAACACCTTCCGGTGGGAGTATTCCATGCGCGCGTCCTGGGGGAAGGGGATCGCATACGCGGAGGTGGACGGCAGGGGCGTCGTCTACATCACGACCCCGGCCTTCTTTCTACACGCTCTCGACGCGGAGACCGGCAGGCCCCTCGAGAACTGGGGGACCCCGGTGCCGTTGGAGGGATTTCCGCAGACCGGCGTGGTGGATCTCCTGCCCGACCTCCTGGCCGACTGGGGTCCGTGGCTGGAGTGGGACGAGCCCTACGACCCCTACTACGGGATCCCGTTGGAGCTCGGCTATATCACGAGCTCTTCGCCGCCGATCGTCGTGAACGGGACCGTCGTGGTGGGCAACTCGGCGGAGCAGGGCTACAACCAGACGCGGGTCGAGAACGTGCCCGGCGACATTCTGGGTTACGACGCCCGCACGGGCGCGCACAAGTGGAAGTTCCACGTGATCCCGCGGCCGGGTGAAGTGGGCCACGAGACGTGGGAAAGCGATGCCTGGCAGTATACGGGGGACGTCTCTTCATGGGCGCCCATGTCCGCCGACCCGGAGCGCGGAATCGTCTACATCCCCACCAATCCGCCCACCATCGACTTCTACGGCGGCTTCCGGGCCGGTGACGGCCTGTTCGGCACGAGCCTCATCGCCCTCGACGTGGAGACCGGCGAGCGGGTGTGGCACTTCCAGATGGTTCATCACGACGTCTGGAACTACGACACCTCGACGGCGCCGATCCTCATGGACGTGACGGTGGACGGGGAGAGGATCCCGGGGGTCTTTCAGGCCACGAAGCAAGCGATCCTCTGGTCGTTCAATCGGGAGACGGGTGAGCCCATCTGGCCCGTCGAGGAGCGTCCGGTGCCCCAGTCGGAGGTGCCCGGCGAGCAGCTGTCACCCACCCAACCCTTCCCCACGAAGCCCGCGCCGTATGATCTGCACGGGTTCACGGTGGACGACCTCATCGACTTCACACCCTCGCTGAGGGAGGAGGCGCTGGAGATCGCGTCGGATTATCGGCTCGGTCCGATCTTCAACCCGCCGCTGCACAGAGACAACCCGGAGGGACTGCGGGGCTCGATCTGGTGCCCTGGCGAGCTGGGCGGAACGAACATCCCCGGCCCCCCGGTGGCCGACCCCGAGACGGGGATCATCTATACGGTCTCACGGACGAACTGCGGCTGGCGGACCATCGTCCCGGGTGTGGATCGAGATGAGTTGCTCGAGCGACCGACGGGGACCGCGATCGCGGACTTCGCCGTCGGCATGGGTACGCCCGGCGGCGTGCCGGGTCCCCAGGGGCTTCCGCTGGAGAAGCCGCCGTACAGCCGAATCACCGCGATCGACCTCAATACCGGGGAGCACCTGTGGTCGATTCCGAACGGGGGCACACCGAGGTTCATCCAGGAACACCCGGCGCTCCAGGGATTGGATATTCCTCCCACCGGGAACTTGGGCCACTCCGCGATGATGGTGACCCCGACCATGCTTCTCCACACGGCGATCGGCGACGACGGAGTGACCCCCTTCTTGTACGCGTTGGACAAGGCCACGGGCGAGCGTTTGGCGAGTCGGGAGACTTCGGGCCTTGTGATGTACGGCATGATGTCCTACATGCACGAGGGTCGGCAGCGCATCGTCCTGCAGGCCCCGGGCCAGCTGGTTGCGCTCAGCTTACCTTGAGGAATCATCTCTTGAACACTTCACGTGGGCAGGCATCCATGGAAGGCAAGCCAGAGGACGACGGGGGCGATCTCACTCGACGCGGTTTCTTGGGAGGCACCGGGGCCGCTCTGGTGGTTGCGGGTGTACCGACACTCGGAGGGGTGGGGGTCGAGGAAGAGGGGGTCTCCACGCAGCTGTTGGAGGCCGTTCCACAGACGGCGATCCGTGTCACCGTCAACGGAACCGAGCACCGGGTGGAGGTGGAGGACCGGTGGACGCTCAACGAGTTCCTCCGGGACCACATCGGGCTCACAGGCTCCAAGATCGGATGCAACCGCGGCGAATGCGGCGCGTGCACTGTGCTGCTGGATGGCGAGCCGGTGTATTCGTGCAGCACGCTTGCGGTGTGGGCGGACGGTCGAGAAATCGTGACCGTGGAAGGGCTCGAGCGCGGCGGTGACGTCTCTCCCTTGCAGCAGGCCTTCATGGATCACAATGCGGCCCAATGTGGATTCTGCACGCCGGGCCAGTTGATGACGGCGACCGCGCTGCTGGATCGCATCCCGCAGCCGACGACTGGGGAGGTGCGCGAGGCGATGGTCGGCAATCTCTGTCGGTGCTCGAATTACAACGCCATCGTGGAGGCCGTGCTCGCCGCTGCGGCAACCTCGGGATCGGGAGGTGCGCAATGAGCTCACCGCAAACGAGCCAGCAGGTCGGGCCCATGGATACGGTCGGGCACGACGTCCCGCGCATCGATGCCTACGAGCGTGTGACTGGAAGAGCCACGTATACCGGCGACGTGCGGCTCCCGGGGATGTTGTACGCCCGGGTCCTGCGCAGCCCGCATCCGCACGCGCGCATCCGCAGCATCGACACATCGAGGGCGGAGGCCCTGCCGGGCGTGAGGGCGGTCGTTACGCACGAGACCCACGAGCTGATCTACAGCTCGGGCTCCATAGCGGGGGGGCGGCAGTACAGCGACGCGGCCAAGGATATCACCCGAAACGTTCGGTACATGTTCGACAACCCGGTGCGCTTCGTCGGTCAGCCGGTGGCCGCCGTGGCCGCGGTCAATCGTCACGTAGCGGAAGAAGCGCTCCAGCTCATCGAGATCGACTACGAAGAGCTGCCGTTCGTCATCGATCCCGAAGAGGCCCTGGAGCCGGGCGCTCCGCCCATCTGGCCCGAGGGCAACCTCGCGCTGGATTTCCGGAACGAACCGAGACCATCGGGGGGAACGAGCGGGGACCCGGAGGCGGGATTCGCGGCAGCCGACCAGGTGTTCGAGGATCGATACACGACGGCTTTCGTGCAGGACGCCCAGATGGAGCCGCGCTCCGCCTTGGCGCAGTGGGAGGGCGACAAGGTCACCATCTACACGCCGACCCAGGGCATCTCGAACTGCCGCCACGACAACGCGCGGGATCTGGGTCTGGAAGACCATCAAGTCCAGATCATCTGCAAGTACATGGGCGGCGGGTTCGGCGACAAGAACGGGAGCTACTACTTCGATCTGATCGCCGCGTCACTAGCGAAGGAGGCGGACGCGCCCGTGCTGCTCGAGCTCACGCGGAAGGACGACTGGCTCGGCACACACGGCCGCTGGCATACCGTTCAGGACCTGAAGGTGGGTGTGGCTCAGGATGGCACGGTGACGGCGATTGGACTGCGGGCCTACAGCGGCATGGGACCGTATCTGAGGAGATCCGGGGGCATCAGCGGCATAGACGCATACGCGTGTCTCAACGTCGAGCGCGTGATCTACCCGGTGCACACGAACCGGATGGTGTCGGGGAATTTCCGGGCGCCCTCGGACCCCCAGGGCTATTTCGCCATCCAGTCGATGATGGACGACATCGCCTACAAGGTGGGTATGGACCCCGTGGACTTCGCGCTGAAGAACATGCGGAGGCCGACGGAGGAGGTAGAGTTCACCAACTACTTCCTCGAGGAGTGCATCGCGCAGGGTCGAGAGCTCTTCGACTGGGAGAGCCGCTGGCGTCCCGAGCCGGGCTCGGACCCCGGACCGATCAAGCGCGGCGCCGGCATGGCGTTCATGATGTTCCGATCAGGGGTCGGCCCGAGCAGCGCGATCCTCAGGGTGAACGCCGATGAGCGGTACACGCTGTTCGTGGGCGTCACCGACATCGGACCCGGCGCGAAGACGACGATGGCCATGATCGCCGCCGAGGAGCTGGGTGTGCCGTTGTCCCAAGTGGAAGTCGTGTGGGGCGACACCGATCGCTGCCCGTATTCGGTGGGCGAGTCCGGGAGCCGGACCACGACGCAGACGGGCTACGCGGTCGTTCAGGCTGCTCTGGACCTCAAGGGGCAGATCGCGGAGAAGGGGATGCCGCGAGGGGACGACGTGCTGATCGCCTCGGCGACTCCCACTCCCAGCACGCAGGGGAAGCGGCGTATGTGCTTCGGCGCGCACTTCGTCGAGGTGGAGGCGGACGTGCAGCTCGGTCATGTGCGGATCACCAAGTACGTGGCCGTGCACGAATCGGGACGCATCCTCAATCCATTGCCCGCGAGGGACCAGATCCGGGGCGCGGCCATACAGGGCATAGGACAGGCCCTGCACGAGGATCTCCTGTATGACCCCCGGAACGGACATCCGCTCACGGCCGGATACTACGGCGCGCGACACGTGACGCATATGGATGTGCCGGAAATCGAGGTGACGTTCATCCAGACCGACGACGGCTTTGGGCCCTACGGCGCGAAGACGGTCGGGGAGGCGGGCATCATTCTGGGTCCCGCGGCGGTGGCGAACGCGATCTTCAACACCATAGGGGTTCGCATGAAGGACCTGCCCATCACACGGGAAAGGATTCTGGAGGCGCTCGCATGAAAGCCTTTACGAACCAGAATGCTCGTACGCTCGATGAGGCAGTGGCGCTCGCGCAGCAGGCGCTCCGCGACGGCCGGTCGGTCTCGTTCGTCGGGGGAGGCACCGATCTCCTTCAGCTGATGAAGGACAAGGTGGTGAATCGGCCTGGGTCCGGCGACCCGGACGTCCTCGTCAACCTCAAGACCGTGGAGGGGCTCGATGAGGTGACCTCGAGCGGGCAGGTCGTGACCATAGGCGGGCTGACGACCCTCGAGGCGCTCGTCGAACATCCTGTCATCCGTGACCGGCTCACGGTGCTCGCCGAGGCGGCTGAGAGTGTCGCGACCCCCCAGATTCGGCACACCGGCACGCTGGCGGGAAACGTCGTTCAGCGGCCCTGGTGCTGGTACTATCGCAACGGCTTCCCCTGCTACAAGGCAGGCGGCAACCGGTGTTTCTCGATCGCGGGTGAGAACCAGCTCCATGCGATTTTCGGTGGTGGCCCGAGCTACATCGTCCATCCTTCGGACCTCGCGCCGGCGCTCGTCGCCCTCGACGCCACGTTCCGGGTCGTAGGGCCCGAGGGCGAGCGGACTCTGTCCGGACCGGACTTCTTCGTACTTCCCAGCCAGGATGCAGAGCACGAGAACGTTTTGGCGGACGATGAGGTGTTGGCGTCGGTCGCGCTCCCAGCGCCCGGTGACGGCGTGCGGAGTGCGTATCACAAGATCATGGACCGCGAGGCATGGACCCACGCGTTGGTGAGCGCCGCGGTCGTGCTCGACATGGATGGGGACGTATGCCGGGAAGCGCGCATCGTGCTCGGAGGCGTGGCCCCCGTTCCGTGGCGGGTTCCGGGAGCGGAGGCTCTGCTGGCCGGCCAGCGTGTCACGCCTGAGCTCGCCCGCGAAGTCGGGGCTGCGGCCGTGGCCGGAGCGAGGCCGCTCTCGAAGAACGCCTACAAGATCCCGCTGACCCGGGGTGTGGTGGAGCGCACGGTTTTGGCGCTCGCCACGTCCGCCTGAGACCATGAGAAAAGGGGTATCCACGTTCCAGCTCGCGCTCGCGATCTGCGCCGGCGCCGGCGCAAACCTCGGTGTCACCGCGTCGGCAGCCGCCCAGAGTCCGATGGACTTGGCGCTCAAGGCACGGGTCGAGGCGGCCCTGGTGAGCGCGTCCGACGTTCCCGCGGATTCGATTGGCGTAGAGGTGAGGGACGGGGTCGTGACCCTCTCCGGCTCGGTCGTCTGCGAGGAGTGCGGAGGGCGCCGTACCCCCCCTGGCTCCGGAACGGTTCAGCAGAGTCTCGGCGCCGTCGTCCGCGCGGTACCCGGTGTCGTACGCCTGGAATTCAGGTTGCGGTATCGGCCCGCGGCGTAGGCCGGGGGGATTGCGGCCCACGCTCGTCTGGCTCTGGCTGAGAGCCCGCAGCTTTTCCGCCTAAGATCTAGGCCGAATCGCAGAGACGTAGACAGCGACTCTAAGGAATTGGAGGTGGAGAAATGACGGTAGGTGCGACACGGATGATGTTTAAGCTGGCGGCGGTGATCACTTTGGTCGCTGCAGGGATTGGGTGGTGGAAGCTGTTTGGAAGGGGCTTCACCATGGGTGGCGTCTTCCTCCCCGCTTTCTTCACCGGCATGGGCCTCTTCTGGTGGTTTTTTGCGTTGAGAGCGAATTGTTGTTCGGAAGATTCGGGTAAAGCAAACAGCGGCGCTGACACCTAGTGCGCGTGGTTCCCAGCCGATTCTTGCTGCATCCGGGCACACGGTGACGCGTCAAGCTTACGTCGCGGCTTAATATCGACTTTGAAGTGCAACAGTGACCGTCATCGTCCATAGCATTCCTCCGGCGTGTGGGCCGCGCGGAAGACAAGGAGCGAGGGATAATTCGTTAGACCGCGACAAGCTCGACGGGGTATATTACGGGAGGGTGGGCTTAACATGCCCGCAGGGAGGCATCCATGAAGCACGAGTTTACTGCCATCTTCGAACGTGACGGAGACTGGCACATCGCCTACTGCCCAGAAATCCCAGGGGCCAATGGCCAGGGCCAGACGAAGGAAGAAGCTCGGCAGAACCTTGCGGACGCCATCGGGCTCATCCTCGAGGACCGCCGTGAGGACGCCCTGCGCGGTATGCCTGATGACGCCGAACGCGAGACCGTAACGCTGGAGTGAAGCGTTCGGCGCTGCTCCGCCACCTTCGGCGCCATGGCTGTCATCTCAAACGCGAGGGTCGTTCCCACTCCCTCTGGACGAATCCTCAGACTGGTAAGGTGGAGGCGGTCCCTCGCCACACCGAGATTGCCGACAAACTCGTTCATAAGATCTGCCGCAACCTATCACTTCCGCCGCTGGGGCAGTGAAGGGTCGCAGCTTAGTATCAACTTTGAATGCAACAATGAGTGTCATCGCGCATAGCATTCCTCCGGCCTGCGGGCCGTGGGGGAGAAGCTGCTGGCCGTTCCCAAACCGATCGCCGTGATGCGCTCGCCGGTGGACGGGGTGGCCTTCATGTGCCGCGGATGAACACGGAACGGGTGCGGAAGCTCGCGAACAGTTCCGTGGTGGTCCGCCTTCATCCGTGTTCATCCGCGGCGGTGAAATGGCAGTAAGAAGCAAGGGATAATTCGTTATGCCGTTCTGTCTACGACTAGTTATACCGCGATCTTCAGGATGCTCGCAGACAGGCCCGACAGCCAAGCGATAGCGTCTCGAGCCGAGAGGCATGTGATGGACAGAATACGTCACCTAAGTTGTTCGCTCATTACTGCCGCCGCGCTGAGCGTTTTTCTTGGTTGCGGGCCGGGGTCACGCCGCGAGGTCAACGTCGGGCCCCCATCCGCTTCGGCTCTCGTGGGCCTGTGGCAGGGCTTCACGTATCTGGAAGGGCAGGAGATCCGTGTCGAAATCGAGATAAGCCAGAACTCTGAGGGGGAACTGGCCGGCATCGCGGACTTTCGCGATACCAGCACCCTAGGCGTCCCACTTAAAGTGGAACTCGCGGGCGACACTGTCAACCTCAGCACTGGTTCCAGCTCCCTCTTTGAGGGCCGGCTGATAGACGATCTCCGGGCCATCCAGGGAGCGCTCTATATGGCTACGAAAGACAGCTGGTACAGCCTCGTTCTGGAGAGGGACAACGACGCGTTTCGCCGGTTCGACGTGCCACGTCTCACCGAGGCCGGAGCGGTCCAGCGCAACTATTCGTATCGACCTCCGCCGGCAGCAGAAGATGGCTGGCCTGTGTCCACCCTAGATACCGAAGCTATAGACGAAGGGCTGATTACGAGCTTGGTCGAAAGTGTGCTCCGGGAGGAGCAGGGACTTCCTGAGGCGATCCTGATCGCGAGGAACGGAAAGCTCGTTCTGGAGGAGTATTTCTACGGCTATTCCAGGGACCGCATGCACCCGATCCAGTCGGTCACAAAAAGCGTGATGTCACTGCTGTTCGGTATCGCCCAGGATCGCGGCTTCGTAGTCGGCATGGACGAACCGGTATACACGTTCTTCCCCGAGTACGAGGGCAAGAAGTGGATCGATGGGGAGTACCCGATCACTCTGGCCCATCTCATGACCATGTCTGCGGCGATCGAATCGGGCGATGCCATTGAATCAGCCGCAGCGATGCACCGATCGGGTGACTGGATCGGTTACTGGTTGGACCTGGATCAGGCCGGTGTACCGGGAGTGGTCGCAGCGTACAGCAGTGGGCCTTCGATCTTGTTGGGGGGCGTCATCCGTAACGCCACGGGGAAGTACGCTGATGAGTTCGCGGAGGAAACGCTGTTTGCTGACCTGCATGTGTCCAGCTACCGGTGGCAAAAAGCTGGTGACGGAACTCGTGAGACGGGTGGGGGCTTGACTTTGACGGCCTACGATCTCGCCAAAATGGGCCAACTCGTGCTTGATAAGGGAATGTGGAACGGCAAACGGGTGGTCTCCGACACATGGATCGCAGAGTCGGTCAAGCGCCATCTACCGCTGGCCGAAGGTGCTCTGGGTGGCTCGCCCTACACGACAGGCTTCGCCTACCACTGGTGGAATCAGAGCTACGAAGTGGATGGGATGACCACCGAGGCGATCGTGGGACGCGGCTACGGGGGCCAGTACCTGGGGATCTTCCCGACTCTGAACACCGTGGTTGTCCTGAACAACGGAGAATGGGGCCAGCCACGGGAGCGGGTTTTCGACTATGACGTCATCGTCGAGAAGTGGATCCTCCCCGCACTCAGGTGACGGCGGAAGCGGGGCAGCGGCTTGCCGTTTCGCGTACCACTGCGCCGGCGGCGAGGTCGCCTCGGATTTGGGGGCAGGGCCAGGGGGCGAGGAGCCCTTGCGTTCGCTTATCGCTGCACTAATGCACGGGCGTTTCAAAAGGAAGGCGTTGATATGGGCGCGTGGTTGACTCTCGGCTATGACGTAATTACTTTGTAATTATATTTTACCAGGAGCGGCAGTGAAAAGCAAACTCGTACGCATTGGCAACTCCCGAGGCGTGCGACTACCCAAACCCTTCATCGAGCAGGCCGGCCTCGCCGACGAGGTGGAGCTGCGGGTGCGCGAAGGTGCGATTATCATCTCGCCCGCCCACCGTGCACGCGAAGGGTGGGCGAAGGCTGCCAAGGAGCTTCGTGAGCGCAAGGAGGATCGGCTAGTCGATGGCGTCACGCCGACGCGCTTCGATGATGAGGAGTGGCAGTGGTAGCTGCGGCAGCCGTCAAGCGTGGTGACGTATATCTAATCGATCTGAGTCCAACCCGTGGCCGCGAGATACGCAAGACGAGACCCTGCGTCGTGGTGTCGCCGGACGAATTGAATGCCTATCTCCAGACGTACATCGTTGCTCCTCTGACCACCGGAGGGCGCCGCTATCCGTTCCGGGTGCCGTGCCGGTTCGGCGGCAAGGCCGGCCATGTCATTCTCGATCAGATCCGCACGGTGGATCGTGAGCGGTTAGTTCGTCGCCGGGGTCAACTCACCGCGACGACATTGCAAAAGCTGCTTGGTGTGTTACAGCAGATGTTTGCTCCGTAAGCAGCGGGCTAACAATAAGGATTGTATCCGGAATGCCCCCTGCACGAGAAAGGGACACTATCGACGGCATGCTTGGTGAAGGGGACAAGGTCGTCAACCGGTGGACGCTAAGAGCGAGTTGTTGAAGCCTGGGAGATTCTCGACGCGCTCGGGTTGATGCAGCAGTTGGGCGCTATTCCGCCGGCTGAGTAGACCGGGCCAGACTTCTTCGGTCGCGCGCCCCCCGGACTTCGCGGCTCGCTGCTTAGTATCAACTTTGAAGTGCAACAATGAGCGTCATCGCGCATAGCATTTCCTCCGGCCTGCAGGCCGCGCGGGAGAAGCTGCTGGCCGTTCCCAGACCGATCGCCGGGATGCGCTCGCCGGTGGACGGGATGGCCTTCATGTTATGCAACTTGACGGCGACGCAGTCCAGGACATATCTTGGCCGGGCCTCCGAAGCTCCGGTGGAGGCCTGAAAATTAAAGAACAAATTGAGGGCGGGCGCCACAGCCTACCTCACCGTGGTCGTGAGACCGCGGAGTGGCGTCGGTTCTAGGCAAAGGGTTCGAAGACGGGGCAGTCCATGGTAATTAGAAACACAGCACCGGCATCCACGGTCCGTGGCGGCTTGCCGCTTCACGTCCACGTGTGTTTATGCGGCGACGGTTGCAGTCTAATCGCGCGATTTGGGGGGTGAAATGGCAGCAAGGAGCGAGGGATAATTCGTTATGCAGTTCTGTCTACAACGGGTTAGAGCGGGCCTCCCCTTAGCGGATGGCTGGTGTGCACCCCCATGCGAACGAGGTCGATGATGAAGCGGGATTGGAAACATAGACCTAGTCTCCTCCTGGTCGCGATCGCTGCCGCCGCGGGCTGTGACCGTGCGCCGCCCGAACCAGAGATCACCCTTGTGGTCGCCGGTCAGGCGCT
>JADFMD010000014.1 GCA_022564055.1 Gemmatimonadota bacterium | reverse complement strand
CGTGAGCCGCGCTCTCGAGCGTCCGCACCACGGTGGTGCCCACCGCCCAGACGCGCCGTCCCTCCTTCCGTGCGAGGTTGATCAGCCCCGCCGCCTCAGGGGACACGAAATACCGTTCGCTGTGCATGTCGTGCTCCGCCGGATCATCGGCCTCCACAGGCCGAAACGTCCCCAAGCCCACATCCAGAGTGACCGCCACGCGCTCGATACCCTTCTCTTCGATCTCGGCCAGCAGTTCCTGGGTGAAGTGCAGTCCAGCGGTTGGCGCGGCGACCGAGCCCGGCACCCGCGCATACACGGTCTGGTAGCGCTCCCGGTCCAGGGGTTCGTCGTCCCGCTCGAGGTAGGGGGGAAGCGGCATGTGGCCATGCTCGTCGAGCGCCTCCCGCACGGAACCCTCGACAACGAGCCTCACGATCCGGCCGCCCCCCGGTGCCCCGTCCACGATCTCCACGTCGAAGCCAGGGGCGATGTTCACCAGCCGCCCGGGCTTGAGTTTGCCGCCGGGCCGCACCAACGCCTCCCAAATTGTGGCCTCGTCGGACTCCGGATCGAGGACAGAAGCGGTGCCACGCCCACCCCACGGCCTCAACAGCAGGATTTCCGAGGGCGCCCCGGTGGGCTTTCGCCCCAACAGCCGCGCGGGCCTCACCTGGCTTTCGTTCACCACCAACACGTCGCCAGGTTTCAGAAGGTGGACCACATCCGAAAACACCCGATGCTCGCACGGCCCACCACCCCGCGGCACCACCAGCAGCCGGCTCTGGTCCCTTCGCTCCACCGGATACTGGGCGATCCGCCCGGAAGGGAGCTCGTATTCGTAGTCCGAGACGCGGGTGCCGTCGGTCACTCGAAGAGCGACGACTGCCCATCCCCCACCCCACGCTCCGCGGGCGGCTCGTACCCGAATCGTTTGTAGGCCCTCACGGTCGCCACCCGCCCCCGCGGCGTTCGCATGATGAACCCCTCCTGGATCAGGAACGGCTCGTAGACCTCCTCCAGCGTGGAGGGGTCCTCGCCCATGGCCACGGCCAGCGTCTCGAGCCCGACGGGACCGCCCTCGAACTTCTCGATCAGCGTGCGGAGCACGCGCCCATCCATCTCGTCGAGGCCATATTCGTCGACGTCGAGCATCTCGAGGGCCTCCTCGGCCACGGTCGCCGTGATGATACCCTCGGCCCTGACCTGGGCGAAGTCGCGCACCCGCCGGAGCAGCCGGTTGGCCACTCTGGGGGTTCCCCGGGCGCGGCGGGCAAGGATCTGCGTCCCCTCGGGCGAGCACTCCACACCCAGGATCTCCGAGCTCCGCGCCAGGATCACCGCCAACTCCTCGGGCGGATAGAAGTTCAGCCGCTGGATGATCCCGAAGCGGGACCGCATGGGGGCGGTGAGGAGCCCGAAGCGGGTGGTCGCGCCCACGAGCGTAAACTTCTCGATGTCCATGGTCATGGTCTTCGCCCGCGGGCCGTCGGCCAGGCGAATCTCCACGCGGAAGTCCTCCATGGCTGGATACAGAAACTCCTCGATGATAGGCCGAAGTCGGTGTATCTCGTCGATGAAGAGGACGTCTCCCTCACGCTGATTGGTGAGCATGCCCACGAGGTCCGCCGGTTTCTCCAGCACGGGCCCCGACGTGGACTTCAAGTTCACGCCCATTTCTCGCGCGATCAGCGACGCCAGGGTGGTCTTGCCGAGCCCGGGCGGGCCGTGAAAGAGCAGATGGTCCAGGGGTTCGCGGCGCTGCTTGGCGGCCTCGATCGTGATGCTCAGCGCCTCGCGGACCTTGTCCTGGCCGATGAACTCCTCGAGGCGCTGGGGCCGGAGCGAGGGCTCGACGACGGCGTCTTCCTGGAGGACCTCCGGTGTGGTGATTTCGCTTCTTCCGGTCATCGTCGCTCACCCATCGCCCGGCGCTCACTCATCGCCCGTCGTTCCCTCATCGCCTGGCGTTCACTCATCATCCGCGGCTCACTCATCGCCAATCTTCAAGGCTTCGCCCATCCTCAACGCTTCGCCAAAGCCCGACGCACCAACTCGTCCGTACCCGCCACTTCTCCCTCTGCCATGGAGCGCCGGACGGCCGCGTCCGCATCCACGAACGAATACCCCAGCGCCACGAGTGCGCCGACCGCCTCCTGGGCACCGGGCGCCGCTCCGTCGCTGGCACCGTCCGGACCGGCGGCCTCCAGAGCCAGGTCCTCGACCTTATCAGCCAGCTCCAGCACGATTCGCTCTGCGGTCTTCTTCCCCACGCCACTCACCTGCCTCAGGGCATTCACGTCTTTCTCGACCAACGCCTGCACGAGCCGGCCGGCCGAGTACGTGGAGAGCATGGCCAGCGCCACCTTGGGCCCTACCCCGGACGCCCCCAGGAGCCTCGAAAAGAGCTCCCGCTCGAACGGCTCCAAAAAGCCGTAGAGCGTGAGCGAGTCCTCCCGTACCACCTGGAGGGTGCGGATCTCGAAATCCGGAGACGGTGGCTTCGGCAGGCGTTCGAAGATCGACAGAGGGATCTGGACCTCGTAGACGACGCCGCCAGCGGTCTCCACCTCCACGTGATCCATCTCCCGGGAGATGAGCGTGCCCCTGAGGCGTGTGATCACCGGAACGCCCCCAGGATGCAGTGGCAGAGTGCGGCGGCCACACCGTCGGCGGCGTCGGCCGGCGAGGGTGGGTCCTTGAGCCGGAGCTGCTGCTGAACCATGAAGCCTACCTGATCCTTGGACGCGTTTCCGTTTCCCACCACCGCCTTCTTGATCTCCCTGGGAGAGTACTCGGCAATCGGAATCTCACCGAGCGCCGCCGCGAGCAGTATAGCGCCGCGGGCGTGTCCGAGCTTGAGGGCGCTCTGCACGTTCTTTCCCAGAAAGACGTCCTCCACCACCACCACCGAGGGCTGGTGGCGCGCGATCAGGGCAGAAACCTCTTCGTAGATCTCTCGAATCCGAAACGGCAGCGCCTCGCGAGGCGAGGTGCGTACCACGCCACACTCAACCAAGGAAACGGCGCCGCCGCGCTCCTTGGCCACAACGCCGTACCCGGTGACCGCCGTTCCGGGATCGATCCCGAGAATCAGCTCTCCCCCCACCTACATCACCTGGGCGAGGATCTCTTCGTCTATATCCGCATTGGAGGAGACCTGCTGGACGTCATCGATGTCGTCCAGAGCTTCCAGGAGCTTGATGAGCTTCTCGGCGTCCCGGCCCTCGACACGGATCTCGTTTTGAGGGATCCAAGAAAATTCGGCCCGTTCGAACTCGATCCCCGCGGACCTCATGCCCGCCTGCACTTCATGGAAAGCACCGGCTTCGGTCGTGACGATGAATTCGTCGCCCGACGCCTCGACGTCCTCCGCCCCAGCGTCGATCGCGGCCTCGAACACCACCTCCTCGGTGTAACGCGAGACGTCCACGTAGATCTGCCCCTTGCGGTCGAACTGCCAGCCGACAGAGCCCGTCGTCCCCAAGCTACCCCCGAGCTTGGTCAGGATGTGTCTCACGTCGGCCACGGTTCGGTTTTGGTTGTCGGTGAGCGTCTCGATGTAGAGGGCCACCCCACCGGGGCCGTACCCCTCGTAGGCGATTTCCTCGTAGTTGACCCCCTCGAGCTCACCCGTGCCCTTTTTGACGGCCCGCGTGATATTGTCCGCGGGCATATTGCCGGCCTTGGCGTTGTCTACAGCGAGGCGAAGACGCGGGTTGAAGTTGGGGTCACCTCCACCATCTCGGGCCGCCACCGTGATCTCTCGGATCAGCTTGGTGAAGATCTTCCCGCGCTTCGCGTCGGTCGCGGCCTTCTTCCGCTTGATGGTCGCCCATTTGCTATGTCCAGACACCGCAAATTCCTCCTGCTCGCCGTACCTCTGCGCCAGCCTTCTCGGTGCTCAGTGAGCTGCTGCCGTCACCGCCTCCTTCGAGGCGGCGATCACCTTTGGCACCTCCTGCTCCGGCAACGGCTCGTATCCGGAGAAGCTTCGACTATGGTGCGCCCGCCCCTGTGTGATAGCACGCAGCGAGGTGGAGTACCTGTAAAGCTCCGCCTCGGGCACCAAGGCCTTGACCGTGGTGCGTCCCTCGGAGGGCTCCATCCCCAATACCTTCCCACGCCGCTGATTTATGTCACTCATGATGTCGCCGACGTAGTCGTCTGGCGTGGTCACCGTGACCTCGATGATGGGCTCCAGGATCACGGGACGGCACTTGGCCGCGACGTTCCTGAACGCGCTGGACCCAGCCAGCTTGAACGCGATGTCGCTCGAGTCCACCGCATGATACGAGCCGTCGTAGCACTCCGCCTCGAAATCGACGCATCGAAAACCGGCGAGGATTCCCCGAGCGGCCGCTTCCTGAATGCCCTTGTCCACGGAGGGGAGGTACTTGGTCGGGATCACCCCACCCTTGATGGATTTGACGAATTCGTACCCCTTGCCCGTCCTGCGTGGCTTGAGCCGAATCCAGCAGTCCCCGAACTGGCCCCGTCCACCCGACTGCTTCTTGTGCCGGCCCTGTCCCTCCGCCTCTCTCGTGATCGTCTCCCGGTAACCGATCTTCGGTTGCTCCATGTGGACGGCCACCCCGTACTTCCGCTTCATGCGCTCCATCTGAACGGCCAAATGGAGCTCGCCCAGGCCCCGGGCGATCGTCTGGTGCAGTTCGGGGTCGAACTCGGCCAGAAAGGTGGGGTCCTCTTCATGCAGCTTCGGAAGGACCTCGCCCAGTTTGTCTTCGTCACTGCGGCTTTCGCCCAAGATCGCCATGGCGATCTCCGGCTTCGGGAAGGCGATCTTTTCGAGTACCACCGGACGGGACATATCGCAGAGCGTGTCGTTGGTATGGGCGCCTTTGAGCTTGGCGACCACCCCGAGGTCCCCCGCGTGGAGCTTGGCGACCTCGAGGCGCTCCTTCCCCATGGCGACCGAAAGGTGATTGAGCTTTTCGGTGGTGCCGCGCTCCCCGTTCCTGACCTCCTGCCCGTTACTGATCGAGCCGCTTACGACGCGGAAGTAGGACATCTCCCCAATGCGGGGCTCCGAAGCCGTTTTATAGATGAGCGCGGAGAAGGTCTCGTCGTCGGTGGGCGACAGATGCACCTCCCCCTCCATGCCGGGACGCTGCGCCGTCTCGCCGCCCGCTTCCGCTGGACTGGGGCAGAGCTCCACGAGCTTCTTGAGCAGCGTTTGCATCCCGTAAGAGCTCTCAGCAGATCCGCAGAAAAGAGGGATGATATCCCCACTCGCCACACCCTTGTGCATGGCTTGGATGGCGTCTTCAAGGGATATCTTGCCTTCCTCCAGATAGCGGTCTAGAAGCGCCTCATCAGTCGTGGCGAGCGTCTCCTGCAGCTCGGTCTCCCACACCTCGACCTTGGCCTTGAGCTCCTCGGGCACGTCGACCTCATCGTATTCGCCCTTCTCGGTGCCGGCCTTGAAAATATGGGCCCGCTCACTGAACAGGTTGATGATGCCGCGGAAGTCCGGACCCTCTCCGATGGGGATTTCGACGGCCACGACCTTTTTCGTGAGCCGCCCCTTGATCTCCTGGTACACACGCTCGAACGAGGCGTTGTCCTTATCCATCATGGAAACAAAAAAGAACCGGGGAATTCCCCGGTCCTCCGCGTACTCCCACACGGTTTCGGTGCCTACCTCCACGCCGGAGGTGGCGCTCACTACAATGACCGCGGAGTCCGCCACCCGGATCGCAGCCAGCGTCTCACCGACGAAATCCATGAAGCCAGGAGTGTCCAGAAGATTGATTTTGGTGCCCGCATATTCGCAAAAGGCAGGCGTGCACTGAAGCGAAACGCCGTGGTTCGCCTCTTCCGGCGTGTACATCGTAAGCGCTGTTCCGTCGTCGACGTTCCCCTTCCGTTTCGATGAACCGGCGGTGTAACAGAGGGCGTCGATGAGGCTGGTTTTTCCCGCCCCGCCGTGGCCGAGAACGGCCACGTTCCTGATCTTATCCGTCGTATACTCTTTGGCGAACGGCATGTATGGCTCCTACCCGATGTACACCGTAATTTTTTTTCTAGGGGATGGTGATTGTAGGCGGAAGGGTCCATCTCGTCCAGATGAGGCGGGTGTCACAAGGGAGAGAAGTGGGCGGCGAGCGGCCGTCCCGCGGCGATTCTCAGTTCGTGCGGTGCTTCTTCGATACCTCGTCGAGGAGCTTCTTTTCTTGGTCGGTGAGGGACGCCATCCCCTCCGCCGAGATTTTGTCCAGGACTCGGTCGACGGCATCCAGCGTATTTTTCTCGCCGGCGTGGTCGCTCCGGCGGCGGTCACTCGTGGCAGCCTCCCGCTCCTCCCGAGGAACGATCGCGAAACGCCTGGTGCGAGCAGCCTTCCCAAGGCTCTGCATCGCCTGCGAGGCACGCCAGTCGGTCTTCAGGTAGAGGAAGCCTGCGGCGAAGCCACCGAGATGTGCGAAGTGAGCGACACCCCCCCCTGCGCCGCCGAAGGCGTTGGAAAAGGTGATGAGAACGAAAAGACCCACCAGCCATTTCGCCTTCACCGGAAAGATGCCCCAGATGTAAATGGGAGCGTTGGGCCACGCCATCGCGAACGCCAGCATGACCCCGTAGACCGCCGCCGACGCACCGATGATCGAGTACGACACGAAGAGAAAGCTGAGTGCTACACCTCCGAGACCACACACCAGATAGTACCGGATGAATTCCCTCGACCCCCACTTCGATTCCAGGTGGGTCCCAAAGAAAAAGAGCACCAGCATGTTCATGAAAACGTGCCAAAAATCGCCGTGGAGGAACATGTAGGTGAGCGGGGTCCACGGCCGGAACAAGATCTTGGTGGGCTGGAAGGAGAACCACTCGAAGACGAAATCCGGGCCGATCACCCAGGTGAATAAAAACACGACCGCATTCGCAATCAGCAGCCGCTTGACCCAAGGGGTCATTTGATAGCTGAGGTTCAACCCACCGGAGCTGTAACTAGCGGTACCTCTCAAAGTCCCTTCTCCATCCTACGGTACAGCGAAAAATATCCTTCGGCCTCGGATTCAAACCCCCGTCCCAACGACCAGGTTCCGGTGGGTGTGCAGAATTACCTCAGGGGGAGGCTCTTCGAGCCCGTTCCGCGGCCATTCGTACGATCCGATCGCACACCTCCGGAAAGGTGATGCCCGCGGCGCGCGCCGCCTTGGGCAGAAGGCTGTTCGCCGTCATGCCGGGCAGCGCGTTCGCCTCCAAACACCAGGCCTCGCCCTTGTCATCGACCATGAAGTCCACTCGAGAAAAGTCCCTGAGTCGTAGCAGATGGTGGACCTCGAGTGCCCGGGCCTGGAGCGTACGGGCCAACGTTTCTGGAATCTCCGCAGGAAAGATCTCCTCGGCCATCCCCGCTTGGTACTTGCACTCATAGTCGAAAAGCTCGTGCTCGGAAACGATCTCGCCCACGGGCAGGGGCTCCTCCCCCAGGATGGCTACGGTGAGCTCACGCCCGGCGACGAAGGCCTCGTACATCATGTCCGAAGCCTCGCCTCCCTCGGAGGCACGGGCCGCTTCCACGCTGATCGTCTCCTCCACTCCGGCAAGATCGTTGAGCAGGTAGAGGCGAACCGACGAGCCACCCGCCACCGGTTTGGCGATGAGGGGGAGACCCAGCCGGTCGACCGCCTCAGCGGCGGTGGGGTTCACGAGCCAGTCCGGCGTGAGGATTCCGGCCTCCCGGAGGAGGCGTTTGGTGACGTCCTTGTCCATGGCGAGGGCGCATCCGAGCATGCCGCTCCCGGCGTATGCGACTCCACCGAGGTCGAGGAGGGCCTGGAGCGTGCCATCCTCGCCCATGCCTCCGTGGAGGGCGGGAAAGACGACCTCGGCAGCAGCGATCTCCTCGTGCTTCCAAAGCCCGGCGCCGACGGAAGTACGGGAGGGGGCTGTCGCGGCGCCCGAAACGGACGCCTCGCCGCTAGCGATTTCGCCCGGTGGTAGGCTCCCCACGCCCTCGGCGAGGATCTTGGCCTCGTCCGCACGGGTCAGTGCCCCGGCGACGGGGTCCAGAGCAACCACATCGTGCCCCGATTGGCGGAGAGCATCGGCCACGTTGCAGCCGGACGCGAGGGAAACGTCACGCTCCTCCGACTCGCCCCCCAGCAGGACGACGACCCTCACCGGCGGATCGGCCGGCCGGTCATGGAAGCGGGGCCCATCCGCCCGCCCGTATCAGCCGGCCGCACCGGTCAGGTCACGAATCACGTCATACCGGGTGAGAATCCCGCCGATCTCGCCGTCGTTCCGGACGAGGACGGCGGAGTTCTTTCGCGTCAGCAGTTGTGCGGCCCCCTCGGCGTCCATGTGGCTGTCCACGACCGGGAAAGGCGCGTCCATGATCGACTCTACAGGCCGGTCGAGGAGCTCGGGATCCTCGATCACCGAAGACATCAAGTCGCCGTCGTTCAGCGAGCCCACGCATTCACCGTCCAAGATTACGGGTAACTGCGACACGTTGTGCGACGTGAGCGTCGAGAGGGCGACGCGCACCGGTGTGGTGGGCTGAACCGTGATCAGGTCGGGGAGATCATGATCCTTTTCGGCCACCAGGTGATGCACGCTGTGGTGCGCCCTCTTCATGAACCCGTTCTCCCGCATCCAGTCGTCGTCATAGACCTTGGTGAGGTAGTGTTCACCCCAGTCAGAAAGTAAAGTCACGACTACGGCGTCCTTACCTGCATCCATCGCGATCTCCAGGGCAGCGTGCACCGCGAGCCCACTCGAGCCCCCGGCGAACAGGCCCTCCTCACGAGCCACTCTGCGTGTCATCGCGAACGCTTCGGCATCGGTCACCGTGATCCAGCGGTCCGTGACGCCCATATCCAGCGCACCGGGAATCTTGTCGCTTCCAATCCCTTCCACCTTGTAGGGCTCGCCCACGGGAGACTCGCCCGTCTCAAAGAAGGCCTTCAGGATCGATCCCTGGGGGTCCACACCTATGACCTGGACGTCCGGGTTTTGCTCTTTCAGGTAACGACCCACCCCGCTTATCGTCCCGCCGGTGCCGGAACCCGCGACAAAGTGGGTGATTCTTCCTTCCGTTTGTGACCAGATCTCGGGCCCGGTCGTCTCGTAATGTGCTTGCGGATTCGCCGGGTTGTAAAACTGGTTGGCGAGTATCGCCCCCGGTGTCTCTCGTGCGATGGTCTCGGCCTTTACGGTGTAGTGCTCAGGATGGTCCGGCGGCACGGCGGTGGGCACGATGACTACTTCCGCCCCAAAGGCCCGCAGGAGCTTCACCTTTTCCTGGCTCATCTTGTCCGGCATCGTGAAGATGCACCGGTAGCCCCGTATCGCGGCGACCATCGCGAGAGCCATTCCCGTGTTTCCGCTGGTGGCTTCGACGATCACCCCTCCGGGCTTGAGCGCCCCTTCTCGCTCAGCTGCCTCCACCATGGCCAGGCCAATGCGATCCTTCAGGGATCCAGACGGATTCATGAACTCGCATTTCACATAGACCGTCCCGGGGACGTCGCGAGCGACGCTGTTCAGCCGGACCAGAGGCGTCGCACCCACGACTTCCGTGATGTTGTTGTATGGACGGGGGTGATTCTTACTCATGACCGGCTACCGGCCTGGAGAGGATCGAGGCCTGCGAGGATCAAGGCCTCGGCTTCTTCGAAAAATGCACGGGTACGTGGGCCCAGACCTCGATGCGCTTGTCTCCCTGGCGGGCAGGGATGAATTTCAGGGTTCTCGCTCCCCGGACCGCGGAGGAGTCGAAGGCCGGGTATCCACTGGATTCGATGACAACCACGCTGTCCACCTCGCCCACGTCGGTCACGCGCACCTTCAATATGGAGCTTCCCTCGATACCTCGATCCCACAGATCCAACGGGTAATCGATCGGCACCGACGCGCTCAGCGGCGACGGGCTCTGGATCTCCTGATCCGAAGCACAGGCCGAAGTGCCGCCCGCGAGCAATGCGCACAGGGCGAGCGATCCCGAGGGCCATCGCCTTACATGCGGTCTCAACCGTCCTCCGCCGAAAGGGACTTCTCATGTAGATCGAACAACAAGTCCAGGGCCTCCTTGGGCGTCATCGTTTCCGGATCGATCGCCCGCAGTTGTTTTAACCAAGGCAGCTCACCGGCCGCAAAGAACGAGAGCTGATCGAGCGAGGGCTCTGACGCCGGACGATGGGCGCCGAACCGGCCCAAACCCTCTCCCCCACGGGTGTGTGTTCCCTCCAACTCGGTCAGAAGTTCCCTCGCTCGAGCGATCACTTCGCCGGGAAGTCCGGCCAACCGCGCCACCTGGATTCCGTAGGATCGGTCGGCCCCGCCCTCCTCGAGCCTGCGAAGGAAGACGATCTCCTCTCCGACCTCCCGTACCGATACGTTCATGTTCACCACCCCGGGCAGCAGGTCGCCGAGTTGGGTCAACTCGTGATAGTGGGTGGCGAAGATCGTCTTCGCACCTATTTTTTCATGTAGGTGCTCGGTGACCGCCCAGGCGATGGATACCCCATCGTATGTGGAAGTGCCCCGCCCGATTTCGTCGAGAAGGACGAGGCTCCGCTCGGTCGCGGTATGCATGATGGAGGCAGTCTCATTCATCTCCACCATGAAGGTCGACTGGCCGCGAGCCAGGTTGTCGGAGGCCCCCACCCGGGTGAAGATCCGATCGCAGACTGGAAGGCGTGCCCGGTCCGCAGGAACGAAGGATCCGATTTGTGCCATCAGGTGGATGAGCCCCACCTGGCGGAGCAGGGTCGACTTCCCCGCCATGTTGGGACCGGTGAGCACCACGATGCGGCGGGCCACGTTCAGCGTCAGGTCGTTCGGAATGAACGACTCGGTGGGCATCATCATCTCTACCACCGGGTGCCGGCCCGCGAGAATCTCCGTCTCAAACCCCGTGTGGACCTCGGGTCTTACGTAGTGGCGCCTTTCCGCAACGTGGGCCAGCGTACTCAACACGTCGAGCTGGGCGGCGCGGCTACCAGCCTCCTGGATGCGGCCCACCTCGGCCGCCACCAAGGTACGAACCTCGGCGAAGAGGCCGGATTCCAGTTTATCCATGCGGTCCTCGGCGTCGAAGACCCTTTCCTCCCACTCCTTCAACTCGGGCGTGAAATACCGCTCTGCGTTGCTCAGCGTCTGCTTGCGGACATAGTCCTCTGGCACCTTTTCGAGGTTCGCCCTGGTGACCTCCAGGTAGTACCCGAACACCTTGTTGAAGCCGACCTTGAGCGATGATATCCCGGTACGCTCGCGTTCCCGGCTCTGAAGTCCGGCGATGAAGTCGCGCGCGCCGTCCCGGGTCGCGCGAAGCTCGTCCAGATCCGCCGAGTACCCCTCGCGAATGATCCCTCCGTCCTGGAGCACGGCGGGAGCATCGGGTGAGATAGCCGTCTCGACCAACTCCCGGACATCCTGCAGTAGGTCCATTTCGGTGACGAGGCTCCGCAGGAACGCGCTGTCCGCACCGGCGCCGGCTTCCCGGATCTGGGGGAGCTCGGCAAGCGAACGACCGAGGCCGAGAAGCTCCCTCGGGGAGACGCGCCCCGCACCCACCTTCCCGGCGAGGCGCTCCAAGTCGGTCATGCGCCCGAGAGCTTCCCGGAGATCGGCGCGCAGGTCGGGAGTGTCAAAGAGCTCTGCGACGGCCTCCTGCCTTCGCCAGATCTCCTCCGCATCCACCAAGGGGTTCAGGATCCAACGCCGGAGCGCTCGCGCACCCATGGCGGTCACGGTTTCATCGAGCACCCAAACGAGCGTGCCGCCCTCCTCGCCTGCCCGGAGAGGCTCGACCAACTCCAGGTTGCGGCGCGTCATTTCGTCGAGGAGCATCGCCGTGCCTCGACGAACGATCTGCGGAGGACGCAGGTGCGCGACCCCGCCAGGCCGGATCTCCGCCACGTAGGCCAGAAGCGCCCCGGTAGCCTGCACGAGCAATCGGTCCTCGACTCGGAAGCCGAAGGCTTCGAGGCTCTGAATCCCGTAGCGGCGCTTCATCTCATCCGCCGCGGAGGCGTAATCGAAGACCCAGTCGTCGCGGTAGGTGTGGAGGCAGCCGGAGAGCGCACCGCTCAAGGAGTCTACGCCATCCCCCCCCTCCTCGAATAGGCGGGGCAACAACAGCTCCGTGGGATCCAGCCGCCCCAACTCGGCCCCCAGATCGGCAATTAGCACGTCCTGGACGGACAGCTCCCCGGTGGACAGGTCGAGCGCCGCGAGCCCCAGACGCTCGTCCGCCGGCTCTGTCAGAGCAACCAGGAAGTTGTTTCGCTCGGCGGTCAGAAGCGCGTCATGAAACACGGTGCCGGGAGTCACCGTCTCCGTGACCTCGCGCCGGACAATCCCGGTGGCTTCGGCGGGATCCTCCACCTGGTCGCAGATTGCGACCCTCTTCCCCAACGCCACCAGCCGTCCCAGGTACTGGTCCAAGGCCTTGGCCGGAACGCCGGCGAGGGGCACCCGAGCCGCCGCTCCGTTGTTTCTAGAGGTGAGCGTCAAGCCCAGGAGCCGGGATCCCTCCACGGCGTCCTCGAAGAACAGCTCGTAGAAATCCCCCACCCGAAAGAAAACGAGAGCATCCCTGTTCTGGGATTTGACCTCTCGCCACTGGCGCATCAGTGGAGTATCGTCAGCCTGTGGCATTGCGTGGGGTTACAGGGCTCGAGCATGTGTGAACGGGCGAATGTCTGGTAGGATACCCGCCGGCCGGAACACGATCAACCAATCGAGATGGTCAGAGGATTTTCCCATGTCTCGCCAGGAGAGAGCCCCGCTACGGATCATCGCCCACAACGGTTCGCCCGAGTGGGGTGGTGGTGAGATCGCACTGGTCGATCTCCTGCTCGGCCTGGCAAGCCGCGGCCATCGAATTACGCTGCTCTGCAACCGAGGGCTGGTCGCGGAGGCAGCGCAGGCGAGGGGGGTCGAGACGCGCCTGTTGAGGCTGGGCGGCGACCTTGCGGTCCACGACGCGCTGCGTCTGGGGCTGGTTCTCCGGCGAGAGCGGCCGGACGCCTTCGTCGTCGGGACCTTTCGCAAGCTCTGGCTAGCGGCGTTGGGAGCGAGAATGGCCAAGGTTCCCAAGCTCGTCGTGCGAATCGGACTCTCGAGTGATACCCCGAGAAATTTCAAGTACCGCTTCGTCCTGAGACGATGGGTGGATCACGTGGTCTTGGTGGCGGAGGCGATGCGGAAATCGTACGCCGAGGCCCTCCCTGAGTTGGAGCCCCGGCTGACCACGATCTACAAGGGTATTCCGCCTCTCGGCCCACGCCTCGAGAAAGGGGCCGCCAGGTGGTCCCTCGGGCTGCCCGCGGACGCATGCCTCCTGGGGAGCGTCAGCCGCCTCGTCTCCCAAAAACGCCTCGGTCGTTTGCTAGAAGCCATGGTGTTCCTTCGTGAAGACACCCATGTGGCCATCGTGGGAGATGGTCCCCTTCGCGGGGCTCTCGGGCAGCATGCCCGCCAACTCGGACTCCGCAACCGGGTTCATTTTCTTGGCTACCAGCCGAACATCGCCCCCCTCATGGATGCGGTGGACGCCCTGGTCATCGCTTCCGGCCGGGAGGGAATGTCAGGGGCGATGCTCGAGGCAATGTCGAGAGGCGTACCCGTGATCTCCACCGATGTCTCGGGAGCGCGCGAGGCCTTGGAGCCCGACACCAACGGCCGCGCACCGGGACTGGTCACGGGCTTCGCACCGCCGGAGATCGCCTCGGCTTTGAACTCGGTCCTTTACGACCGAGAACTCCTGGAGGAAATGGGGCGCGCAGCAAAGCAGCGTTATCGGGAGCGATTTTCGTACGAGGCGATGTTGGACGGCTGGGAAGCGGTGCTCTACGGGAGTCCGAACACCTCTCGGAGTTGAGCCGCGGTCAGCCCTCCCCTGAAATCCAGAAGTACCACACGATCCAAACGATCGCTAGCGCGGCACCGACGTTCACCAGAACCACGTCGATGGACATCACACGGCTCCTGACCCGGCCATCCCCTTGGGTTTGAAGCGCCGCAGGCGATTCGCGTTGGTGACGACGGTCACGGAACTGAAAGCCATGGCCGCCCCAGCGATGACGGGCTGCAAGAGGATGCCGAAAAACGGATATAACACGCCCGCCGCCACCGGAATGCCCAGCACGTTGTACATGAAGGCGCCCACGAGGTTTTGCCGGATGTTTACGAAGGTAGCCTCTGAAATCTCGAGGAGGTCTGCGACGCCCCCCAAGGATCCCCCCATGAGCGTCACGTCGGCGGCCTCCATCGCCACATCGGTCCCGGTCCCGATGGCGATCCCGACATCGGCCTGGGCTAGCGCGGGCGCGTCGTTGATGCCGTCACCGACCATGGCCACCTGGCGACCCCGCTTCTGGAGGTCCGCAATCCGCTGGGCCTTTTCCTCCGGCAGCACTCGGGCCAACACGGTTTCGACCCCGACCTCGCGCGCCACGGCCCGGGCGGTCGCTTCGTGGTCCCCGGTCAGGATCACTACGTGTTTTCCCATGGCCTGAAGCCGGCGTATGGCCGCCACCGAATCCGTCTTCACGGGATCGAAGATTCCGAGTACACCCAAGGGTTTCCCGTCCGCCGCCGCCAAGATCGGCGTGCGCCCCTCCTCCGCCAGCTCGGCCGCACTTCGCTCCAATCCCTCCGTTTCTACGCCGGCTTCTGCCAGGAAGGACGCCGTGCCCACAAGCACGGTCTTGTCACCCACGGTGGCCCGCACCCCCTGCCCGGGGACGGCGGCAAAATCCGTCGCCCGCTCGGCTTGTACCCCGCGGGCGGAGGCGCCATCGACCACGGCCCTCCCTAGCGGGTGCTCCGAACCCGCCTCGACGGCGGCGGCCAACCTGAGAAGGTCCGCCTCGATCACGCCCTCGTGGGGGACCACATCGGTGAGGGTCGCCGCGCCCTGGGTCACCGTGCCGGTCTTGTCGAGCACGATGGTGTCCACACCTCGAGCCCGCTGCAAAGCCTCTCCGTTTCGGATGAGGATTCCGTATTCGGCAGCCTTCCCCACGGCAACCATGATCGAGATCGGCGTCGCCAAACCCAGAGCGCACGGGCAGGCGATCACGAGGACGGCGACCGCCACGACCACCGCGTAGCTCAGCGCAGGAGCAGGACCGAACGTGTACCAGACGGCGAAGGATACCACCGACACGATCATGACGGTGGGGACGAAGTAGCTAGCCACCACGTCCACCACCTTTTGGATGGGCGGCTTGGCGCCCTGCGCGTCCCGCACCATCTGGACGATGCGCGACAAGACCATCTCGCTTCCGACCCGCTCGGCCGTGAAGTGGATCACCCCCGACGCGTTCATCGTGCCGCCGACGACCTCGTCGCCTGGGGCCTTCTCGACGGGAATACTCTCGCCGGTAACCATCGATTCGTCGACAACGCTCCGGCCTTCGTGAACGCGTCCGTCGACCGGAATCTTTTCTCCGGGGCGTACCACCACCATCTCACCCACCCTCACCTCGGCGGCCGGAATCTCCGTCTCGACACCGTCGCGGACGACCCTGGCGACCAGAGGGCGGAGGTCCATGAGGCGCCGAACGGCCTGCGAGGTCCGGCCCTTCGCGCGGGCCTCGAGCGCCTGGCCGAGCACGACCAGCGTGATGACCACAGCCGTCGCCTCATAGAAAGGCTGCGCCGTCCCCTCGGGAAAGAGCCCGGGGAAGGCAACGGCGACCGTGGAGTAAAGCCACGCCGCCCCGGTCCCGAGAGCCACCAGCGTATCCATGTTCGCGTCGTGCCGCCGGAAGGCCGCCCATCCCCCGGTAAAGAAGCGACCCCCCACATACACCATGATCGGGATGGTCAACAAGCCACTGAGCGCCCACAAACCCCGCATCACCCCTTGACTCAGGTCCGGGAGACCGGGGATGAACTGTGCCTTCCCGATGATCAGGACGGGCACGCCCAGCAGCGCTCCGATCTGGAAGCGGTGGAGAAGACCCCTCGCTTCAGCTTCACGTTCCTCGTCGCGACGCCGGAGGGTCTCCTCGATGGCCTCCGTCTCGGCGGCCGAGTCAACGTCGTAACCGGCGGCGACCACAGCCTCCCGAATGGCATCCCTATCCAGGGCTCCGGGAGCGTACCGTACCCGAGCCGCTTCAGTGGCGAGGCTGACCTCAACATGATCGACGCCGGCGACGCCGGCCACCGCATTCTCCACACGCCGAACGCAGGCAGCACAGGTCATTCCAGTGATGGGAATTTCCTGCGTGAGGAGTGTGGTCATAATTCTCTTTTTCGGTGTCCGGAGGGTCCGGAGCGCCGCACTAAAACACCCCCGAAACCTTGCCGAAGACGTATAACAGGATCAATACGCCCACGACCGCCACCCAGCGGAACACCTTTTGTGTCGCCATGGATCGCGGATCCACCGCGCTTACCGCAGTCGTCGATGATCCCGTTGACCCCCGACGAATCCCCCCCAACTCCGTGAGGTTCCGAAGCAGGACTGCAAGCTTCGCCTCCAGCTCCAGAGGACTACTCGGCTTCGTGATGAAGTGATTACCTCCGAGTCCATAGCTCTCGGCCACATCCTCGTCGCGGTCGGACGACGAAAGAACGGCTACGGGAATCGAACGAAGCACATCGTCCCCCTTGATCTTCTCGAGAACCTGGTGACCCCCCATTCCCGGCATCTTCAGATCCAGCAGGAGTAGCTCAGGCACAAAATCCTGGAGCAAGGCGAGCGCTTCGTCGCCCGTGCGAGCCCTACGCAACTCCACTGGGACACCGGCTGCCGCAGCGAGACTTCGCTCAATAATCAAAGCATAGTCGTCGTCGTCATCCACTAGAAGGACGCGCCATTCCGTCTTGGGTCCCTTCTGAGGCTGGTTCACTGCATCGGCTCCTCTTCGGCTACGTCCACCGCAATCGTTGCTTCATGCCCGCGCCTCCTCACCCGATCCATCAACTCCACAGCTCCTGTCCGATCGAGAAACGCCCCTATTCTAACGCGCAGAAGCGAACTCCCGAGGACACGCACGATCCTGGCTCGAAAACCGGAAGCGTTGACCGAGGCCAGCAACCTTCGGGCACGCTCCTCGCTTTCGAACGCACCTACCTGGACAGCATATCGAGTCGACACCGTTTCGGCTCGGAAAGGCGGTGACGGCTCCGGCTCCCGAGCATCGGCGTCCGCAGCCCCGGCCTGAAACTCCACCCCTGCCTCCGCCGTCAACGCCGCCTCCTCGATCGCCCCCAAGTTCTCGGCGAGCCATTCCTGCGCCCGACGCCGCTGTGGGCTCCTGGGGTAATCCGTCACCAGCGTCTGGAAATACCGCGCTGCTCGCGGGACATCCCCACCGGCCGAAGAGATCAAACCCAGACGCACCAGGGCCTCATCGGAATACGAACCACCTGGAAACTCCAGCACCAGACGCTGAAAGTCGAGGCCCGCCAAACGAGGATCCACCGTGAGAATAGCCCTCAGCCACAAACCGCGTTGCCGCTCGCGCCGACCCGATCCCACCCGCTGGTTCTCCCACCAAGACTCGAGCGCCACCCGAGCCTCGTCCGCCCGGCCGGCCGAGGCCAGTGAATCCACCACGTCCAAGCGCTGCTGGGCATCTGCGGGAACCGCGAGGCCCATGGGAGCCGCGACACCCACCGCGAGGATCAGGCCAGATAAATTAGTTACGCCGCGACGTCTTCGCGGGCCATCAACGTGAGAAGCCATTCTTCCAAGTGATGCTCGTCCGAAAGTGAGCTCGCCTTTAGCAAGCGATCGACCCGAAGTAAGCCTAACACCGCCGCGCGGATCGCACCCGCCTCCCATCCTTTTGCCTGCTCGCCAATCTGCCGGGACAGCCAACGCTGATGAGGGGGAAGCACCTCCTCCACCGCCCCTGGGCCACTCTCCACCGCCAAGGCGATTCGCAACAGGTGGGTCGACAGTCCGATGGTCAGACCGACACCGGTTTCGCCTTGGTTCAGCAGCACCCGGACACCCGTTACGGCCTCGCGAAAACGCCGTGCACCCACGAGCTCGAACCATTTCCAACGATCCTGCTTCGGCAAGACAGTCCCGGCCACCCGCACATGCTCGAGGGTAATTCGCTCTCCGCCTCCGGCAACGGCGTGGAGCTTTTCGAGTTCCCGTGAAAGAATACCCAAGTCCGCCCCGATGGCCTGGCCGAGCGCCCTCGCAGCGTCGGAATCCATGGTGACCCCGAAGCGGGCGGTGGCCTCCTCCATCAACCACCCGGGGACATCGTCCGGCGTGATCATGGGGAACTCCACCGATTGAGCCCGCTTGATCAAAGTCTGGTAGAACTTCGCCTTCGAACGCTCCGGAATCCGTGCCGAGAGAATTAGGGCGAGATCCGAGGGCGGGTTCTCGACCAAATCGAGAATGAGGTCCCGGGATCGGGCCGCACCGGCAAAAGCTTCCGCGCCCCTCACCACAACCACCCTTCGCGCCGCCATCATCGGAGGCGTGGCGAGTATTCGGGCAAGATCCTCGACATTCACGTCGGATGCCTGCACCACGTCCAGGTTGAAGTCCCGGGTCCCTGGATCCAGGTGAGCGTCCACCAAGGCCTGAACGGCCTCACCCTTGCGATGCTCATCCTCCCCATAAAGGAAGAAAACCCCGCCCGGCGATCCCTGCGCGAGGATCTTCCGGAGAGGGTTATTCATGGGGATGGCCGGTACGTCGGATGCGTTTCTTCGTTCAATCTAGACCGGTTCTTCGCAGTATCGGCCCATCCGAATCCCGCCGACCGCGAGACCGCTCACTCATCGGAGAATACTCGTAAAGGAGGCTCCTCGCGTCCGACCATAACCCACCGGGGAACAGACCGGAGGAGGCCGGCACACCGGCGGAAACCGGTAGGAGGCCTCCGGCATCGAGATCGAGAAGCGGATCGAGGATCGGCGGACCGGATACGATGATCGCCGGAAGCTCGACTTCGGGAACGCCATTCCCAAGCATCGGCGACCAGGCGACTGCAATGAGCAGGATCGCCATCGCCAGCACGGTCACCGCCGGTGTGGCAGAGCCCCTGCCGGGCCCACCCACCGCAGCGCCGTCTTCCAGATGAAACAACCGGTGCTGAAGCCGCGGGCGGAAACTCTCGGCGAGTTCAGCCCTGGGCATCACCCGGAGCAACGCCACGCTCCGCGAAACGACTTCGTGGTATCGAGCACACTTTCCGCACGCCGCCATGTGGGCCTCGGCTTCCTTCCTTACCGCGGCCCCCTGGGGGGCATCATAGAACTCGGAAAACTGGCTTAAAAATTCCGAGCATTCCATAGAGTGAGACCGACTCCTGATGCGAGTTCCGTGCACGGCACACGCCGCCGAGTTTGGGTACTACTTGCACCGGTCGGCGGTGTTCCCTCTAGGCAGAATGTGCTCAAGGCGCGGGCCCGAGCTCTGGGCGGGGCGGTCCAGTGAGGGGCGGGGAAGATTCAGTCGAGCGTGGGCGCAATCACGCGAGCGAAATTGTTGCGCGCCCGATTCAGGCGGCTCTTCACGGTGCCCAGGTTGCATCCGGTGATTTCCGCGATTTCCTCATAGGTCTTGCCCTCGAGCTCGCGAAGCACGAAAACGATTCTGTGATGCTCCGGAAGCTGGGTAACCGCGGATTCGACCAGATCTTTGAGGTGGCGCTTGCGGTAGAGATCGTCGGGCCTGTAGGTCGAGTCCTCCCATTCGAGTGGCCGGTGATCGGCCTCCCAGTTCTTCCGAATGGTCTGGAAGAGCACCAAGGGGTTCCGCGAACGATTCCGCAGCTCGTTCTTGGCCAGGTT
This sequence comes from Gemmatimonadota bacterium, assembly GCA_022564055.1. Classification (GTDB taxonomy): domain Bacteria; phylum Gemmatimonadota; class Gemmatimonadetes; order Longimicrobiales; family Gaopeijiaceae; genus UBA822. Next base: position 30,600 of record JADFMD010000014.1, on the reverse strand, counting down.
TCCGGCGATCGTGTAGATCCACGTCGAAAACTTCTTGGCCTGGTCGAAACGGTGCATATGCCGGTAGACCCTCACAAAGGTCTCCTGCACCAGATCCTGTGCCCGCTCGCGGTCGCCGACCGTACGATAGACGAAGTTCAAGAGGCGTCCATCGTACCGTTTCACGAGCTCTCCAAACGCCCGCTCGTCACCGTCCAGGAAGGCCCGGACCACATCACTGTCACCCAGCTGCCCGAGCATCTTGCGATGCTCTTTTGCCGCGCCTCCCGGCAGAATCTGGATTTCGACTGTGTTCTTCACCTCTCGACTCCCCCTGTGCGGAGCACTCACCCGTCCCGCCGCACTAGAGTAGCACGTACCGTGCCACCCTGGCACATGCGAAAATAACCAATTTTCCGTCTCTCGGGGGACGGCGGCGTCCCACTTTAGGGACGCCCGATCTCAACGCGGGGACACATCCTCCGTCCCGGCCGGGGCGGTGCGCCCCCGATCGCCCCGCACGAACCGGTCGGTATAGAGAATGGGCAGGGCGAACTCAGGGAGCCTCCTCCACCGTCACGGGTCCCCATCCGAGTTCCTCCAGCGGGCCCTTAATTTCCGCACTGTCCCCACCGACCACCACGGTCATCTCGTCCGGACGAATACACCGGCGGGCCGCCTCATGGGCCTCGTCGAGCGTCACACTGCGGATACGATCTCGATAGTCAGCGTAGTAATCGTCCGGGAGATCGTAAATGAGAAGCTCGGCAATCCGGGCCGCGATCTGGCCGGTTGTTTCCAACTGGAGCGGAAAAACACCTGCGAGGTAGTCCCGAGCCGCACCCACTTCCTCTTCCGTGGGTCCCTCGGCGACCAGGTTCGTGATTTCGGTGACGGCCTCGCGCACCGCGTCCGCCGTCACGTCCGTACCCACCGCGGTGGAAACGCACCAGGGTCCCGCCCCTCTGCGGGCCATGAAACGGGAACGAACGCCATACGTATACCCGTGCTCTTCCCGGAGGTTGAGATTGAGCCGACTCGTAAACGCGCCGCCGAGAACGGTATTGAGAACCCTGAGCGCGAAATAATGCGGCGTGGATCGGGCCTGTCCTACATGCCCGATACGGATCTCGGATTGGACCGCATCCGCACGGTTCACCACGACAATCCCCCGCTCGCGGGTCCTGGGCTGGACGTCGATCTCGGGTCGGAATTCTGTCTCACCGGCCCATTCGCCAAAGTGGGTCTCGACGAGCGAGCGTACCTGGTCGGCATCGACATCGCCTACCACGACCAAGCCCGACCCCTTGGGACGATACCGGGCCGCCACAAACGCTGCCGCGGCGTCCGGACTGAAGGGCTCTACCGATTCCGCCGTGCCTCCCAGGGGGCGCCCATACGGTACGCCCTCCGCGTATGTCAAACGCCGTGACGCGGTCGTCGCGATGTCTACCGGATTCATCTCCCGCTGTCGTATCGCCGCCAAACGCTGACCGCGGATTCGTTCGACCTCGTCGACCGGAAACAACGGCTGAATGAGTACCTCCGCGAGAAGGCTCATCGCCTCATCCAGACGGTCGGCCAAACACGACAGCGAAACGGTCGTGGAGTCCCACCCGGTCCCGATGGAGAGCCCGGCCCCAATCGTCTCCAGGGCCTCGGCCAACTCCACCCCGGTCCGTTTCGCGGTGCCACCCTCAAGGCAATCTCCCGTCAGAACCGAAAGACCGCCCCGGACATGGTCGAGAAGCCCCTCTCCTGCGTCCAGGACCACCACCGTGGTTACGACGGGTACGCGCCCGACCTGTACGGACCGGACCTGGAGCCCGTTATCCAGCACCTCGGCCTGGACCGGTGGAAAATCGAAGGGCCGGACCGGCCCCGCAGGCGGCATAACGGATCGGGATTGTGCGCTCATCGAAGGCTCGGAGTCGGCGTCTTTTTCGCGGCCTCAGGGACGTACGTCAGGATCGCCCGGTTATCGGTGCCGAGAAAGCGGTCCACAAATGCCGAGACGTCACCGGGTGTCACCGCACGTAGCCGGTCCAACTCGCTATTCAGCCGCTCAGGATCATCAAAGAGTTGGTCGAACATCGAGAAAAGGTCGGCCCGCTCCCCCACCCGTTCGATCTGCCGTACGAGCGCCGTCTCTGTGAGCGCCACAGCCCTCTCGATCTCCTGCTCGGTAACGGAGGCCAGCCCTTCGATCTCCGCGATCAGAGCGGTCTCCAGCTCCACCGGATCTCCCTCGGGGAATCCGGTCGCCCAGGCGAGCAACATTCCCGCGCCGGATGTGAGTGGAAAAACGAAGCTCGTGACGTCCTTGGCCACCCGCTGTTCACGAACTAGTGAACGGTAAAGGCGCGAGGCCCGTCCGGTTCCGAGCACGGACCCAGCGACGTCGGCGGCATAGAAATCGTCGCTGGTATAGGTGGGGACCCGGAAGGCTATGAGAACCCGTGGAAGAGGCACCTCGGCCTCGACGCGCTCGCGCACCGTTGTGCCGATAACCGGATCGAGGCTCTGCTCCCCGGGAATTGCGGGGATCTCGCCACCCCGTGGGATTTCCCCGAAGTGCCGCTCGATGAAGCCCAGGGCTTCATCTCGAGAGAAGTCGCCGCACACGGTCAGCACCGCATTGTTGGGTACGTAGAACGTCCGAAAAAACTCGGCGACGTCCTCGAGCGTAGCCGCCTCGATGTCCGCCATCGATCCGATGACGGTATGGTGGTACGGGTGGGACTCCGGAAACACCATGGCCTGGATCCACTCGTCCCAGTCGCCGTAGGGTTGGTTGTCATAACGTTCCCGCTTTTCGTTCATGACGACATCGCGTTGATTATCGAGTTTTTCCTGAGTCATCGCCGGAAGCATCCACCCCATACGATCAGACTCGAGCCACAGCGCGAGCTCCAGGTGGTGTGAGGGGACGGTCTCGAAGTAGTTGGTCCGGTCGAACCAGGTCGTCGCGTTGAGCGAACCCCCTGCCCTTTCGATCAACTCGAAATGCCGGTTCTTGGGCACGTGTTCGGAGCCCTGAAACATCATGTGTTCGAAGAGGTGAGCGAATCCGGTCTTGCCCTCGCGTTCGTTCCGGGACCCCACGCCATACCAGATGTTGATAGCGACGACCGGCGTCGTGGGATCGTGGGAAAGATTTACGCGGAGGCCGTTATCCAGAGTTAACCGCTCGACGGGGATGGACAGCATAGCTACTCGGATCTGTGGAGGCACGGGCCGGGGATCCGGCGCGAGCGCGCGTGAAAGTTAACGGACTCCGTGGGTGGCGCTACTCATTGTGCTTCCCCTCCGGTGTGCCCCATCCCCCCCTTTATGTCATTTCCGCGCGTGGGTGAGGCATCGTTTCAGCAACCCCGAGGAAACTCCCCGCCGCCGTCCCTCGGTCTCGCTCTGGTCTTCCTCGAAGACCTGATCGCTCTTCAGTTCGCGGAGTTCGGCCTCGTAGGAGAGACGGGCCGCGATCACCCGGTCCAGCGTCGCGAAGAAGGTCTCCCGGAACCGGGGAAAATTGTCCTGGGGAGGCCGGTCCGCTACGCCCCATACTTGTCGAGGCGGCCGGCATGCGCGAGCGCCAGGGACATCAGGTCCTTTCCCGGCACGACCCCTAGCTCACCTTCTCGGCATGACGACTCGCCGAATACGTCTGCCGAGGGCCGTGCCCATTTCGAAGCCACGAGCGTCGGCACATGGTGCCAGCTATGCTCCCTGTAGAGGGCTGGCGTCGAGTGGTCGCCCGTAACGATGAGCACGTCGGCGCCCAGCCCGGTGATCCGGGGCAGCAAGGTATCCACCTCTTCGATGGCCGCGACCTTCCCTTCGAAATCACCGTCATGACCCCGGGAGTCGGTGTCCTTGAAGTGGATGAAATAGAAGTCGTAGGCGCCAAAGTGCCGCTCGAGTATCCCGACGCTTCCCTCGTTCGAGTCGGGCACGCCCTCGACCGCCATACCGACCAAGCTCGCCACACCGCGATACATGGGGTACCTCGCCACCGCAACCGCCCTGAGGCCAAACCGCGCCTCGAACGTGGGGTAGGACTTGAACACCGCGAATCCGCGCGCGAGGAACGAGTTCGCCCGAGGCTCGTCCGCGAGGATTTCCCGGACCTGGTCGAGAATGCCCTGCACGATCGCAGCCGTGCGCTCGGATTCCGGCTCCGCGCCGGTGGCAACGGCGGGCACCGGTGTGAGGCCGGTGCGCTGCGGATCGGTGTCGGCGATGTCAGCCCCCAGACCCTCACCCCGAAGCACCAGGACGGCACGGTGCTCCTTCTCGTGAATGAGCGTCACCTCGACCCCGTCCGGAGCGCGCAGTTCGGCACGGACCCGTTCGATCACGCGGCGCCCGTCCTCATCCGACGGACGTCCGGCCCGGCGGTCGGTGACGACTCCCTTGTGATCTACGGTAGCCAGGTTGAGCCGGGCTGCGACGTCTCCGGGCCGCAGCTCGAACCCGACTCCGAGAGCGCTGAGTACGCCCCGCCCGATCATGGATTCGATCGGATCGTACCCAAAAAGCGCGAGGTGTCCCGGCCCGCTCCCCGGCGTGATGCCGTGCCCCACCGGTGCCAGCATGCCCAGGGAGCTCCGCGCTGCGAGGGCGTCGAGGTGAGGGGTCGCAGCAGATTCCAACTCGGTTCGACCCGTGTCCGGATGCGGCAAACCACCCAATCCATCCATGACGAGCATGATGATCGTTCCGCCACCATCGCCGCGGATAGCGAGGTCATGGGGGAGCGAACCGTGCGACATGACTTTGTCCTGAGCAGTGGGTGACGAACCATTCCCTCCGCGGAAAACATAGCGGGACGTCGAAGCCGATACGATGTTTCAGGATTAATTTCCAAATGGCGGAGGCCCACTTCTTCAGCAGGCCTCAAACCCGAACCGCTCACGCCGGGAGGATCCGCAGGTGAAGTACCATCCCTTCGTCATGGAACGATGGCAATCCACGTACGAGCACCGCGTTCGCTTCAACCTCTCGGAGAGTGGAGTGCACCCGCTTTCCGTCACGGAGTTGTTGTCTCTGGCGGACCGGTCGCCGGATACGCTCGACGTCCGCCTCGGATACGGCCAGTCCAACGGCAGCGATGAGCTCCGGGGCCTTATCGCCGATCTCTATCGGGGTGCGACCGAAGCGTCGGTGCTGGTGACCACGGGCGGAGCCGAAGCCAACTTCACAGCGTTTTGGGAGCTCATGGAGCCGGAAGCCTCGGTAGCGGTCATGCTCCCCAACTACATGCAGGTTCCAGGCCTGCTCGAGAGCCTCGGGGCACGTACCCACCCGTTTCACCTGGTGGAGGAGAATGGCTGGCAGCCCGACCTGAACGAGTTGGAGAGGGGCCTGCGGGATGGCGCCCGCTTCATTCTGGTCACCAACCCGAACAACCCGACGGGCGCCGTCCTCGATGACACCTCCATGTCCGGGATCGTCCAACTCGCCGACCGTTACGGGGCATGGATTCTCGCCGATGAGGTTTACCGGGGAGCCGAGTTCAACGGTCCAGAGACTCCGTCGTTCTGGGGCCTTCATGATCGAGTTCTCGTCACGAACTCGTTGTCCAAAGCCTACGGACTGCCTGGGCTTCGGATCGGATGGTTGCTCGGACCCCCCGAGATGATGGAAGCCCTGTGGGGCCGCAAAGATTACACGACCATCACCGTGGCCAGCCTCTCGGACACGCTGGCCCGCGTGGCGCTGGAGGCCCCTACCAGACGCAAGATTCTGGCGCGCACGCGAAACATTTTGACCACCAATTTCGGCCTGCTGTCAAAGTGGATGGATGTTCAGGAGGGCCGGTTCATGTATCGGCCACCCGACGCAGGTGCGATCTGTTACACCCGCTATGGCCCCTCGATCAACTCCACCGAATTCGCAGAGAGCCTACGCACAGAGACGGACCTACTCGTCGTTCCGGGGGATCACTTCGGAATGGACCATTATCTACGATTAGGCTTCGGCCTACCGGCCCCCGAATTGGAGGGGGCCCTGGACCGTCTGGCCACCGCCTTCGATTCCGTCGAACAGCGATCGAGAAGCGTGACGTGAGCCGAGTACGTCGAGGCGTTACGCGCGTGGCCAGGAAACGGGCCGCCAGGCCGGCCAACTAAGCCGGTTCGATACAAGCCGGCTCGTCGTTCGCCGGAGAATTGACGAGGGTCGAGACCGGATACGCCTCCAGCGCTCCACCATATGGCTTGAGCAGGCTCAAGGCATCCGCCTCGGGCGTTTCGGGGTCGAGCCAGGCCTTCCGGTCAGCCGGGGGCAAGATGGCCGGCATCCGATGGTGGAGGTGCCGGATTCCCTCGTTGGCATCGACGGTGATGATGGCCATGGAGTAGACGGGCTCGGATCCCTCGCGGTGCCAGCGCTCCCATATCCCGGCCAACCCCATGGGCTCGCGGTCCGGCGGGTGAATCCAATAGGGAACCTTGCCGCTACCCTCCTTTGCCCATTCGTAGAAACCGTCGGCAGGCACCAGGCACCTCCGAGATACGGCGGCCTTCCTGAAAGAGGGCTTGTCCAGCAAGGTCTCGGCTCTGGCGTTGATCATTCGCGAGCCGATCGCAGGATCGTCAGCCCAAGGCGGCACGAGACCCCAGCGCAACAGACCCAACCTCGTGCCTTGCTTGTCGGAAGCGACCACCGGCACCTCCTGTGAGGGGGCGATGTTGTACCGCGGACGGTAATCGAAGGTCACCGGGGGAACGTCGAAGACCTCGATGAGGTGGTCCACCGGCGTGCTCAGGCTATAGCGACCGCACATTCACGAATTCCTCCGTCTCCCTCACGAGTCGCGGCGCTACTCCCCCTTCGAAGCCTCGATCAACTGTTTCTCCAACAGCTGGTAGGCGATCGGCATGAAGTCCGCCTCGGTCACGAGCCCCACAAGCTTTTCGTCTTTCAACACGGGCAAACAGGACACGCCGCTCGTTCGCATCAGGTCGATAGCCTCGAGCGTGGACGTCTCGGGCGTTACGCTCACCGGATCCGTCTCCATGATTGTCTTCACGGGTGTGGTCCCTTGGTCTCCCTCGTTCCCCATATCGGAGACCATGCGTAGGATCGACCGGTACGATACCAGGCCCACCAGGCGATGCTGGTCATCCTCCACAGGCACGTGGTGGATCTGGTTCCGCTCCATCAAGAAGGCCACCATCTCGAGCAGCTCATCCTCCCGAACCGTGAAAAGTTGGGTGGTCATGTAGTGTTCGACCTTCACATAATTCTGGGTCCACCCGCCGGCTTCTTCCAGCTGCGCCAGCGGCCACTCATGGCAGGGCCCCGGCTCCCTCTGTCGGCTGGCGAGGGCGGCCGTGAGGGCAGTCATGCGTTCGGAGCGCGTGCCGCGGTCCTTCATCTCGGCCAGCGAGCGCAACATCCACTCGGAGCCGGTCCCACGACTCTCGACCCGATCCTGAATCACACCGAGATACTTTTCGATTTCGGATCGATCGATGTATTCCTCCAAGCCTGCCCGAGCCAGCGGAATCAGGGTGTCCAGAATAAGCGTCGGCGCGCTCACCCTCTGACCGTCGACCCAGTGAAATCCAGCGTTGAGGCCCTGGCGGGACGCCGTGAGGAAGTTGTACTTCGCGTCGTCGAAGCTCAGCCTCTCCGTGATGTCGCCGTATTCGCTCTGTGAGCCGAGGACCAAGCCGATCCAGAATGCCGCGTTCGCGACCTCGTCGAGGACGGTCGGGCCCGAAGGCAGGGCACGGCACTCGATGCGCAGGTGGGGTTTTCCCTCTGAAATCCCATAACAGGGGCGGTTCCACCGATAGACGGTGCTGTTGTGTAACTGGAGCGCCTGCAACCGAGGGATGTCTCCGGCCGCCAACTGGACGAAGGGATCCTCCACCGCCTCCTGAGCCAACAACACCCTGAACTGGGCGATGTCCTCTTGGAACAGTTCGGTGACAGACTCCTTCACCCACCGGTCACCGAATCGGACCCGAGGGCTGAATTCACGTAGATGAACCGAAGTGCTTCGTGTATCGAGGGATTGGCGAAAGAGGGCAATTCGAGTCTCGGCCCAGAGACGCTTGCCGAACAGGACGGGCGAGTTCACGGCGGCTGCCAGGACCGGCCCCGTCATGGCCTGGGCAAGGTTGTACAGCGCCGCGAACTCGGCCGCCTCGACCTGCAGGTGCACCTGGCAACTGCTGTTGCACGCCTCCAGCATCACCGAATCGTGTTCGATCTGGAGTTCGTCATGCCCCTCGAGCTGAAGCCTGTACGCCCCCCCACGCATTCTCGTCAGCGCCTCGTTCAGCGCATGATAACGCGGCATCGGCGTGATGTTGTCGAGGGTCAGGTCGGATTTGCCGAGCGTCGGGAGTATCCCCACGAGGACCACGTCGGCGCCGAGCTCGCCCGCCGCCGCACGTACCAAGTCCAAGAGCCCTTCGATGTTCGCCTGGAGGGCGCTAAAACAACCGCCGCCCAGCATCATGGGCTCGATGTTCATCTCGAGGTTGAAGCGCGCCAGCTCCGTGGTGAACGCTTCTCCGTCGAGCCGATCGAGGACCTCCATGGCTACCGGCGCCGGGCGCCAGGCCCGGTTGACCAAGAACATTTCCTGCTCGCAGCCAAACCGGCGCACACCGGACTCGATCAGGCCCTCATCCAGCATCTGTTCGAGAGCCTGGAGGTCCTTGAGAAGAGCCTTCGTAAAGGCACGGATCGAAGCCTTTCCCATCTCGGACGCGACGGCCTGACTCATCATTCCATGAAGGTCGCGATTTCCTCCAACGACTTCCTCCGGAGTTGGGGTACGGTTGCATCGGGGGAAGGAAAACCCACCACCAGAATCAGAAACGGTCGCTCGTTTTGGGGCCGCCCGAGGATCTCATTGAGAAACGCCATCGGTGAGGGAGTGTGCGTCAACGAGACGAGCCCGGCTCGGTGAATCGCGGTGATGAGCATCCCCGTGGCGATGCCCACGGATTCCGTCACGTAGTAGTTCTTACTCTTTTCACCGTCCTTTGCGACCGCGTAGCTCTCTCCGAAGACGACGATCAGGTATGGGGCGCTCTCCAGAAACGGCTTGGCCTCGTCGGTGCCCAGAGGCGCCAGGGCCTCCAGCCACTCTTCGGGGGCGCGCCCGCGGTAGAACGCCCGTTCCTCTTCCTCAGCGGCGATGCGGATGGCCCGTTTGACCTCCGGATTCGAAACGGCCACGAAATGCCAGGGTTGGCGGTGGGCCCCGTTTGGTGCGGTACCCGCCGCGAGGATGCACATCTCCATGATGTCCCGTGGAACCGGCCGGTCCGAGAAATCGCGGACCGTGCGACGGCGTTGGGCCTCAGTCAGGAACGCACTCGCACGCTCGCGCATCTCATCCGTGGGCAACTCGACGTAGCTGGACAAGGGCACGAGTCCCGAGGGCGTTCCCATCGCCTGGGTCACCTCGTGATCCGTTGGTGAACCAAGACGAAGTCTCCCACACCATCCCAGGTCCGAAGCACGCGGCCGACCGTGACGCCGACCTCGCGAGCGAGAATTCGGATGTTCACGAGCGCGATAACTGTCTGATCTGAAAGGTCGATGGAAGCCCAGGAGGTTCTCGGCGTCGCTGAAAAGGTACGGTATGTCTCCTCGAGAGGACCCAGGCTGGTCCCCCCTGGGAAAGAGACCCGCAGCGCACCGAGATCCACCGAATAGGTCCGCAGAATACTCGCCCAGGAACCGCCCGAACTCCTGAGTGACGCCACGGCGTCCGGCGAGACCCCCGCGTTCCCGGCAACGAACAGGACCACCGCAATCTCATCGGCGCGAAGTGGCCACTCCGCAAGAATTCCGACCTCGTCGGAGGAAACGGGGAACGCCCGACCTACCGTGGCATGATAGGCATCGATGGCCGCGAGATCGGGGACGCGCCGTTGGGCCTCCAATGGGAGTGGAAAAGCACTCCATAGCCCCAGCGCCACGATCATGGCTCCATGTATACGACCCAACGCTACCTCCTCCACCTACGCCGACCGCCCAACCATCCCGGGGCGAACGGCACGACTTTCGATCTTAATCTCCCACCGAGACCCCCCTTTCGCCATGCCGACCCATGATGGACCAGCCACCGGGCCAAAAAGTGGGAATTTCCCCGTTTGGCACGAGTCTTGAGGTTAAAGCAGCCTGGACCGGCCACGCACCGCCGGCGCCCTCGATCTGAACGAGGAGGAGGTCATGAGCGGATATAACGGCAACACCCGGGACCCAGGCTTCCCTGCGGGTACGCCCGCTGCCGGGGCCATACCCCGTGTCGCCCTACGAGTCCCGGAAGACATCAAGTCGGATGTCCTAATCGACTTCACAGACTCTCATGTCGTTGATTTTGAAGGACTTACGCTTCTTTTGACCGCGCAACGCCTCGCCCACTCCGAAGATCGCCAGGTGTGGCTCATGGGGCTGCCTGATAGCGCCTGGGCTGTGCTTGAAGCCATGGGCCTAGACGACCTCTTCATTCGTGTGAGCGCGCCGAAGGGACAGCCGAACTAAACACCGCTTCCGCCACCCTTCCGTGCCCCTCGCCCCCTTCCGGGTTAGGGGCATTTTTTTCCACTTGAGGGACCTAAATGCCGCAAGCATGCGTCCCCAACGACCCGTTCGTGCCCCTAAGGGTCCAATACGATTTGGCGCCGACTTTCGGGATTCCATCGGGGGCGTTCGGTACGGGTAGCAAGCTCGTACCCAAGGTAAAAGATCAACCGGCTGATTCTCACCGCCTTCTCCGCATCGATACGATCCACCTCATCGTCACGGCCGTGATAGTCTTCGTGGGTACCGTTGAAAAAGAAGAGGACCGGGACTCCCTTGCGGGCGAAGTTGTAGTGGTCGGAACGGAAGTAGAAACGCTCGTCGGGCCAGATGTCGTCGATGGCGGTCATGCCGAGTTCGGGATGGGCCTCATTGATGAGCCCGAGCGTCTCGCCGAGATCTGAATGCTCCATGCCGATGGCGACGATGGTGTCCGGCCAGTTGCGCCCGACCATGTCCGCATTCAGATCGGCTACCATGCGCTCGACCGGCACAGGCGGGTTTTCCACGAAATACTCACTGCCCCACAGCCCCTTCTCTTCCCCGCTGACCAACAGGAAGATCATCGACCGCTTCGGTTTCGTGGGTAGCGACGCGAAGGCCTCGGCGATCTCGAGAACAGCGATGGTCCCGGATCCGTCATCATCGGCCCCGTTGTTTATACTGTCGCCTTCGGCGTTGGGCGTGCCGATTCCGATGTGGTCCATGTGGGCGCTGAAGACCACGTACTCATCCTTGAGCACTGGGTCACTGCCCTCCAGGATGCCCGCCACGTTCGGAGCGGACCGGCTGTCGAGAACCTGGACCCGGGGCGAAAGCGTCAGCACCAATCCGGGCACGTCGATGATGGACACGTCCCCGGGCTCACGAGCCTTCTCGAGGTCCACTCCATGGGCTGAGAGGATCCGCCGAATGGCGCTGTCCCGCACCTCCACCGAGAACCCCGTCTGTGAGCCGTTGAAGCCAACCCGGACTACACTGCTACCCGAAAGACGATCGAGGTATCGATCCCAGGCGCTATCCGTCATGTCGACGACCACCAGGACCGACAGCGCTCCGTCCCGGCGCAAATTCGCCACGAACCCTCGCCCGGCGCGATCCAGCCCACCAGGCATCGATGCCACGATCACATGCTTCCCGATGATCCTGGAGACCGCCACGGTGGTCATCGCACCCATCCCCATGAGTAGGACCACCTCGCCCTCGAGGTCTCCCTCAGACGCTCCGGCGATCACAAGATCGCGGCCGAAGCGCAGGTCGCCTCCGCCATTCACCCTCGCAGAAGATGCGACCAGATCCGGGCGGACCGTCTCGATCGGGTAACGCTGCACGTAGGATCCGCCATCGCCGCCGGGAGCCAGGCCGATCCGCTCGAACTCGCTGGCGATCCACGCAGCCGTCAGCTCGAGCCCGGGGCTCGGGGTATCCCGGCCGCCCATGCTGTCGTGGGCAATCACCCCGAGTTTTCGCAAATAGGCGTCCGGAGCAATGGATTCCGCCGCGGCCACAACACCCGCACCGAGAGGCTCGAGACGGGCACCACTCTGCTCTTCAGCACAAGCGGAGCCGGCGGCCGTCACCATCAAGAGGAGCGTCGACACCAGATACCGTGACTTCATCGAACCTTCCTAGGCGTTTTCAGGATAAGAGACGTAGTCCGCGCCTTGAGAAAGGGCGGAGCAAAGCGTTCGGGGCCCATAACTTACCTACCGAAACGGAAGACGCCAGCCACCCCTCGCGGCAAACCAGCGGATCTGAATCCGAGAATTAGCTTCAGCGCGGCCCCAACATGCGGTCCAAAAGCTCATCCAATTCGGGCTCGGTGAGTGGTCCCGAGAGGACCGCCACACCTCCTGGCACGTCGCGGACCACCGTACCCCAACCCGCCCGCTGTGTACGGGAGAAGGAGTCGTCACGCGCCTGAAAAGCCCCGCCGACCACGACATCGCGGCTCGCCAGCGGCACGAACCGAAGCTCGACGACACGCCCGTCCGGTAACTCCTGAGTCACGACCACCGCACCACCCGCGCGGCCCCCTTGGCCATCGGCTCCCGGGGCCAACCGCACATCACGGACCGGGAGTCCCGGCACCAGAAAAGGCGTGGTCGAAACCGTTCCGCCAGCAAAAGCGCGTGGCGCCTCATTGCCAAGCAGGACGGCTCGGTCCCGCCGGTCCACCGCGGACGTGGAAGAACGGAGTTCGTCGAGAAAGGCCCGCGCCTGCACCGGGGTTTCCTCCACCGGGGTTTCCTCCACCTGTGCGGCAACGCTCGCGTCTGCGGGCTCCACCCCACGAGCCACAGCTGATTCTTCACGCTGTCGAACGGGTAAAGCTTCGACCTGATCCAGCACTGCATCGTCATCGAACCCACCGGCGGCCCGATCGGAAACCGGTGGGGCCCCCGCGACAACCTCGGAGCTTGGCGACGCGGGCGGCGTTTCCGCTTCGGCAAAACGCCCGGCGTTGTCGCGCTCCATGAGCTCGAGAGACGCCTCACGCTCCTGCGCATCAGGCGATCGCACTCCCACTTCCCTCACGACGGGCTCCCGACCGATTTCGCGTGTAGCGTCACCAGTAGGTCCCGTTACCTCCCGGGCCATCCAGCCGGCCCCGAGCGATATCACCACCGTCGCGGCCCAACGGATCGAGTACATACGGCCGGCCAGTGAAGGCCGAGCCCTCACCATCCGATCAGCCCGCTCGGGCCCCTTGGCTCCTTCGGCACGCTCCTGCCCATCGAGGGCCGTGGCCCTGGCCCGAAGCTCCTCGAGTGAGTCGAGCGCCACCGGTCCCAGGGCCGAAGCAGCGAGGATCGCCGACGCCTCTTCCCGCAAGCGCCGTTCTTCCTCGAGCACCTCGGCGCACGCCCGGCAAGCGCCCAGATGCTCCCGAACGTGCCTGGCAGCCTCCTCCGGATAGGCGCCCAACGCGCCGTCGAGGTAGGCGTGAATATCTCCCTTACTGATGTGCGACATCATCTTGCTCCTGCTCTCGATGTGCCTTCACGAGTCGCTCCCGGGCACGGGCGAGTGTGGTGCCGACCGATCCCGGCGAGATCTCGAGTGTTCCCGCGATCTCCCCGTAATCGAGCCCCGCGTCCCAAAGGAGGAGGGCCTCCCGATCTCGCTCGCTCAACGCCTCGAGCGCCCGCCGGACCACAGCCTCCCGTTCACCCCGCTCGAGCTCCCCTGCTGGATCAACGGTCACGGCGCTCACCTCCACTTCCGTCTTGAGAAGCGTCAAGTGGCGCTTGCGGCGAATCGCCGTACGCGCCTCATCTCTGGCGAGGTTGGCCGCAACGGTAAACAGCCAAGCCCGTGGATCGGCCGGATTCTCCCGGAGCGCCCGGACGAAGGTATCCTGTGCCAGATCTCTCGCGCGCTCCATATCCCACACCTTCCGATGAAGGAAGCGCACCAGATCCGGCAGCGCGGTCCGGTAGAGTTCTCCCCAGTCTACATCCACGGCGTCCTCGATCGATCAATCGGCCTTTTCAAATCTAATGACGAACGAGTGCCGAAATGTTGCACATCCAGTCGGAGCGCGGTGGGTAGGGAGGTGGGTACGTGACGTGGGTGTATGTAGTCGGAGGGGGCTGCCAAATCGGGCGAGACCTGGAAGGGTGGGAGCCGGAAATGGCCCCCACCTCCAGGGAAGTTTTTGGTGGTCGGCTACCCCTCGAAGCCGCTCTTCACCAAATCCTCCGCGTGGGCCGAACGTTCAGGGTCTGTCTCGTCCACCACCTGCCCATCGAACAGGTGGACCGTCCGGTCCGCCACCGCCGAGTACCGCGGATCGTGCGTCACCATGCAGATCGTGGCTCCCTCGTCGTGGAGCTCCTTCATCAGCTCCATGACGGCGTTGCCATTCTTGGAGTCGAGGTTACCCGTGGGCTCATCCGCCAGGAGAATGAGGGGTTTGCCCACCATCGCCCGCGCTACCGCCACACGCTGCTGTTGGCCTCCCGACAACTGGCTCGGATAGTGCCTCACCCGGTGTGCCATCCCGACGCGTTCGAGCGATTCCTGTACCCGCTCCTTGCGCTCACTCCCGGGCATACCCCTGTACGTAAGCGGCAGCTCTACATTTTCATAGACGGTCAGGTCACCGATCAGATTGAACGCCTGAAAAATGAAACCGATGGCCTGGTTTCGGATCTTGGCTCTTTGGGCGGCGGTCAGATTCGCCACCGGCTCCCCATCGAGCAGGTATTCCCCGCCCGTCGGGGAGTCGAGGAGCCCGAGGATCGAGAGCATCGTCGTCTTGCCGCATCCCGATGGTCCGGCAATCGACACGAATTCGCCCGGGGCGATGCTCAATTGGATATCGGACAGCGCGTGAGTCTCCACCTCTTCGGTATAGAACACCTTGCTCAGCCCGTTCAATTGGATGAGCGGCGAGTCTTGGTTCGAGTCCCTGGTCTCCATCCCATTCCTCCCAGTCGTGCGAAAATCGGACGTCGGGCCTCCCGACGGTCCGTTTCGGGGCGGCCCCCACACCTCTCAGTTATAGACGAAATTTCGATGCCAGAAGTTGCACGGCGTCCGGTCTGTTGCGGCACGGGACTTGGTCTCCACCTCTTCTACCCGCTGCGCGGCTCGTACATAATTGTCGGATGGATCTCTTGACCAGCCCTGAAGCGTGGATCGCCCTGGCCACGCTAACGTTGCTCGAGATCGTCCTCGGGATCGACAACATCGTCTTCATCTCCGTGCTCGCCGACCGGCTCCCGCCCGAGCAACGTCCGAAGGCCCGTCAGTTGGGACTTGCCCTGGCGATGCTCACGCGGATTCTGCTGCTCTTCTCCATCACCCTGATCATGCGGCTCACCACGGTGCTGTTCACGCTCTTCGGGCACGGGGTGTCGGGGCGGGATCTCATCCTGATCGTCGGTGGTCTCTTTCTCTTGACGAAGGCGACGAGAGAGATTCATGACAAGATGGAGGGCGAGGGTGACGGGGTGAACGGCGCCACCGATGCGGCGACCTTTCGCGGGGTACTGATCCAGATTGCGATCCTGGACATGGTTTTTTCGCTCGATTCCGTCATCACGGCCGTCGGCATGGCCGACGATTTGGCCGTCATGGTCACGGCGGTGATCCTGGCCGTGGGCGTCATGATGATTTCGGCCGGCCCGGTCGGAAGCTTCGTATCCAAACACCCCACGGTGAAGATGCTCGCCCTGAGCTTTCTGCTCCTGATCGGAACGAGCCTCATTGCCGACGGCGCGGGTTTCCACATTCCCAAGGGATACATCTATTTCGCGATGGGTTTCTCAGTCTTCGTGGAGTCCTTGAATCTCCGAGCCAAGGGAACCCGTTCAAAGACGGATCGAGTGGGAGTCCCAGCTTCCACCACTGGAGGTTCGTCCGACTCCGCCTAAAAAAAGCGCCGCCCTATGAAAAGGGGGCGCCGACAGCCTCCGACGAAGGGGTGGGTGGGGAGGGGTCGTCAGTGTTCAGTGCATTCAGTGGATGGAAGGGCAAGAAGTCCGCCAGCCGGAAGCGCGTCTGCGGCCATTTTCCTGAGCACGTCAGCCAAGTGTAGATCTCCCTCCCGTTCCACCCGGCAGGCCGCCCGAAGTAGTTGCCGGACTTTCTGCTCCCCGCTCATCCTCCGCCTCCCTCCTCACCGGACCGTCACCATGGGTCCTCACACCCGACTTCCTACTCACCTAATACGCGATTCGAGGAAAAGTGTTTCAGGAAGGAGCCCCACCACCCCCGCCGCCACAGCTCTTGTTCAGAGGTGGTACCCGAGAGACCGAACGGCTCTAAGACCCCAGAGACCCTCAAGCCCTCAGACCCTACAGGGACACTCAGACCCTCAGGGACGGTACCCGGGGCCACGCACGATCATGCCCGGCTTGGCACCCGTGTGTTCGCCTCCCCGAACGACGGCCACCCCGTTCACGAAAACGTCCCGGATCCCTTCGGAGACCTGGTGCGGATCTTGGTAGGTGGCCCGGTCGATGACGGTCTCGGGGTCAAAAATGACGATGTCGGCGTAGAAACCCTCACGGATCACACCGCGATCCGTAATCGACAAGCGTGTCGCGACCGCTGAAGACATCTTCCTGATGGCGTCTTCGAGGGGCACGACGCGCTGCTCTCTGACGTAACGGCCGAGGATCCGGGTGTAGGTGCCGTACGACCTCGGGTGAATCAGAGCCGTGGTGGTCCGCGGATCCACCCCCCCCGCATCGGTACCGAACTTCATCCACGGCTGCTGGATCTGGAGCCGAACGTTGTCCTCGCTCATCATGAAGAAGACGGTGCCGATTCTCTGGCGCTCGTCGAGGACCAGGTCCATGGCGGTCTCGATCCAGTCCTTTCCGAACTCCCGAGCGACGTCGTCCAGATATCGGCCGGAGTACCTGCGTCGATTTTCCGCATTGCCGAAGCCGAGAAGGAGCACGCCACTCGGCTTCGAAAGCGCGCAGAGGTTCTCCCAGTCCTCGGTCTGATTTTCAATCTCGGCCCGAATCCGCGCCCGTCCTTCGACGTCGGCGAGGTTGCGGAAGAGTCTACCGTTCGCAGACGCCGACGGCGGGAAACACGATGTGAGCCCGGTGCTGCCCGCCACATAGGGATACATGTTCGCCTGGACGTCGACACCGGCGGCCCTCGCCGAATCGATCTTCATGATCGCTTGAGCCGTCTTGGGCCAATTGTCCTGGCCGCCAGCCTTGAGGTGAAAGATCTCCACCGGCACCTTGCCACGGGTCCCGATCTCAATGGCCTCGTCGATGGCTTCCAGAAGATTGTTGGCCTCGGAACGGAGGTGCGTGATGTACACGCCGCCGTAGGGAGCCATCGCCGTCGCAACTTCTACCAGTTCCTCGGTTGAGGCGAAATTTCCCGGCACATAGATCAGCGCCGTTGCCACCCCGAAAGCGCCGTCTTCCATCGCTCTGCGCACCACCGCTTTCATGGTGTCCAGCTCGGCCGGGCTGGCTTCCCCCATGCGTGACCCGACGGCATAGGCACGGAGCGTGCCGCCCCCGAGGAAGGATCCCTGGTTTACGGAGGTGCCCCGGGCCTCCATGGCCCGAAGCCACTGATCGAACCCTCGCTCCCCCGAGAAAAGCCAGGCTTGGCGATCCGCCTCCGACGGGTCGTCCCCGAGGGGATTGAGGTGGGCCGGATTGATCGGAGCCGTCGTCGTTCCCTCCCCCATGATCTCGGTGGTGATACCCTGCGTGACCTTGCTGATGACGCGGCTGTCGCCCGAGAGAAGCGCGTAGCGGGATTGGCTCTGAATGTCGATGAATCCTGGGGATACCACGTGGCCGGCGGCGTCCACCCGCTCGCTGGCCGTCGCACCGCGCAGCAACCCGCCCGGCGTGACCCGAGCGATCCGCCCATCCTTCACGGCAACGTCGCCGTAGAACCACGCACTTCCGGTACCGTCCACGATCCGGCCGTTCTCGATGATCAGATCGAAATCGAAACCGGGGTCGCTCTCCGCCGGGGGCGGTGGGGCGGGTTCTGGAAGTAGTGGAGGCAGGGGCGGCAGCTGGGTCCCGGCGCAGGCACTCAAAAGCGTTACCGCGAAAAGGGTCGCAAACGGTCGCGTGCGACGCATTGTCACCTCCGTCGGGCGAGGGGGTCACCTCGAGGAAGCCTCCTCGGGTGACCGTGCTCAAGACACCCCAAAGGGGCGGGGCCGTGCCTATACCATGATACGAACGAAGGCTCGGCTAGTACATCCTGACGACATCCAACACGTTGAGCAGTGGCTCGCCCTCGAGGTATCGGTGAAGATTTTCGCAGAAGATGTCCGTGATCCTCTCGTTTTCGCGGTCGCTGGTGCCGGCCGAGTGCGAGCAGACCATCACGTTCGGAATGGTCCAAAACGGGGAGTCCGCGGGAAGCGGTTCGTCCCGGAAAACGTCGAGCGCCGCCCCACCGAGTCGACCCGACTCGAGCGCATCGACCAAGGCCGCCTCGTCGACGAGGGCGCCACGCGCCACATTTACGAAGATCGCGCCCGGAGCCAGAAGTGCGAGTTCGGCCGCTCCAATCATCCCCTCCGTCTCGGGCGTGTGGGGAGCCGCCAACACGAGGTGCTCGGCACCACTAAGGGCAGCGTGGAGTTCGTCGAACGGGTAGAGAGACTCCGAGTGAAGAGACGCGGGCTCGACCCCGGCGACGGTGCGTTTGACACCGAGGACCCGCATGCCAAACCCCGACGCCACGCGGGCCACTTCGCTCCCGATCGAGCCCATTCCCACGACGGCCAGACTCCGGCCCGCGAGGTCGGTCGAGGCGAAGGGCTCCCAGCGACGTTCCCGCTGGCCGGCGAGCATCTCCGGGAGTTTCCTCCGGAAGAGAAGGATGGACATCAGGGCGTACTCGGCCAGCGGTATCGCATGGACCCCGCTGGCCGTCGTGAACACCGTTTCGGGCATTCGCTCCGCGTACCGATGTTTGGCCACCAGTTGGCCGATTCCGGCGCTGGTGGCCTGAATCCAACGCACCGAGGGCACCCGCTCAGGAAGATCCTCGAGGTGAGTCCGGTCGAAGTCGAACAGGACCTCGGCGTCAGCGAGCAGAGACACCCAAAGCTTCTCGTCGTCCTCTGGGCGCTCGAGCGGGTGCCCCACGTGGTCAGCCGCAAAACGAGGACGCGGAAGCAGGTGGGGCTCGTAAACGACCTCGAGGCGTGGATCGAGGGCGCGGATCCGATCCACTTGGTGCGCCTCCAGATAACTGGCGATCAGGATCCGCACCCGCGGTGAGGACTCGTTCAAGAGGGGGCCCCCGGATTCCGAAGTTCCTTGAACACGCGCATCCCACCGTAGAGGTATCCAACCCCCAACATCGGAATCAGATAGCACGCATGCTGGACGAGGCTCAGCGTCAGCGCGTGTTCCGGACTGACGCCCGTGAGCCTGTACGCGGCAAACGACGCCGCCTCGAACACGCCCAGATTTCCAGGTGAGACCGAAACGATCGTCGCGAAATTGACACTCGCCAGAACGAGCAGGGCGGTGCCCACCGGCAAGTCCAGGCCGAGCGCATGCTGCACCGCGAGAATTCCTCCGAGCTCGGCCGCCTTCATGCCCAACGCGAGCGCGACTCCGGCCCCGAACACGGGCGGTGTGCGTAGCCCTTCGAGCGAGTGGGCCCACTGGGCTCCGAAGTTCTTCAATCGGTCGAGAGCACCCACCGGCCGCAGCGCAGCAGGGGGAAGCCGGAAACGAAACGCAAGGGCGACGAACGTCAAACCGAGCCCCGCTACAACCACCGCGAGCCCTTGTACACCCCGTGCGAGCCAGGTGGGCAAGGGTGCGAACAACGCCACCCCGATGACCACCACGATCTTGGCGATCCCCTCGGCCACCTGCTCCATGGTATAGACGGACAGCGCTGAGGCCGTGCCGATGCGCCCATATCGAGCCAGAAGCAACACGCCCGAGGCCTGACCGACCATGAAGGGAACCGAATTCGAGATCATGGCCATAGCGGAGACCACCAGGAACATGTTGGCCCACGTCACCGAGCCCTCGCCCGGAACCAAGATTCTCCACTGCAGCGACCACAGAACGATGATCGAGCCGTTCAGACCGACGGCGACAGCGACCCAGGGCAGTCGGAGCCCACGAAGGAGCTGGAGGAGCCGGTCCCATTCGATGTCCCGGAGGGCGATCACGAGCAGGAGGGTCGCGCCGATCAGGATACCGCCCCGGAAGAGGGCCGGGCTCCCGGAGGCGAAGCGAGTACCAGGCATGGTTACGCTCGCGGTCAAGCCCGCCGCAGTACCAGCGTGGCGTTCGAACCCCCGAACGCGAACGAGTTCGAGAGGGCGACCTCGAGATCCGGGGCATCGCGTCCCACGCCCGGCACGCAGTCGAGATCGCATGCTGGATCCGCGACGGTCAGATTAGCCGTCGGCGGAATCCGGCGCTTGTCGAGTGCCAGCGCAGTAATCCCACACTCGAGCGCCCCGGATGCTCCCACGAGGTGCCCATGCATGGACTTGGTCGAACTGATGGCGACGGCCTGAGCCGCCGGCCCGAACGCTCTCTTGATCGCCTCGATTTCGACCGGGTCACCGGTGGGAGTTCCGGTCGCGTGCACGTTGATGTAGCCCACATCCTCGGCCGTGAGCCCCGCATCTTCCAGGGCGTTTCGGATTGCGCGCTCCTGCCCATCCACGGACGGCTCCGTGAGTTTGTGGGCATCGCTGGAAGCGCCAAATCCGACGATCTCCACGAGGAGGTGGGCCCCACGTGCCATCGCTCGGTCTTCGCTCTCGAGAATGAGCGTGGCCGCGCCCTCTCCCAGCACGAGGCCGGTACGCTCCAGGTCGAAGGGACGGCAGGACGCCCCTGCACCATCGGCGTGTTCCTTGGCCAACACACCGAGCCCCTGCCATGCCGCCACGGACCCGTCGTTGAGCATGGCCTCAGCTCCTCCGGCGAGGACCACGTCGATATAACCGTCTCGGATGGACCGGAAGGCTTCACCGATCGCGACGGAAGAAGACGCACAGGCGATCGAATAGGTATGCGCCGGTCCGCGAATCCCGAAGCTCATGGATACCTGGGAAGCCGGCCCACTGGCCATGATCAGGGGGATCGTGGTCGGCCTCACCCGCCTGCTCTGCCGTGCGGAGTAGGTACGATAGGATTCCTGCAGGATTTCAGCTCCTCCGAGCCCACACCCCATGTACACCGCTGCTTCCTCGGGTCCGCGCCCGCGGGTCATGAGACCGGAGTCCTCGAGAGCGTTTCGGGTGGCAACCACGGCCAATTGCGCCGCCCGCGCCATCAGGAGCCGGTCAGCCTTTCCGATTCGGTCGCCAGGCTCAAAATCGATGGACGCGAGCAGCACATCAGCCCCCATTTCTGGTGTGCCGGTTCGGACCGTGCGGATGGCGGACTCTCCGAGAAAAAGTCTCTCGAAGATCGCCGCCGGGTCCTCCCCGTGCGGGGAAACGAACCCGAGCCCCGTCACGAAGACGCGGCGGCCACGCACGGGCGGCTCAGGCCCCCTTGGCTCTCAGGAGTTCCTCCACCAGCGCTGCGGCTTCCGCAAGCGTCTCGAAGGTGGCGCGCTCTTCGGGAATCTCGATTTCGAACTCGTCTTCAACGTCGAAAAGGAGCTCCACCACAGTCAGGGAGTCGAGACCCAGCTCGGTCAGCGTCGCCTCGGGGCTGATAGTCGTGGGGTCGACGTCGTATTTTTCGCTCAACACCTCAGCTAGGAACGCATACGGGGTCACGCGCGCTCACCTCCTGAAGACGAGATCCTATCCGGAAGACATAATGTACCATTCGTCTTCATGAGGCCATCGCCTTTCGCAGTACCAGCGTCGCGTTGCTTCCCCCAAACGCGAAGGAGTTCGAGAGCGCGTACTCCAGCTCCGGTGCGTCTCGGCCGACGAGCGGAACAAAATCCATGTCGCACTCCGGATCGGGATCGGTGAGGTTTGCGGTTGGCGCGATCCGGCCCGTCTGCAACATGCGAACGGTCAACGCGGCCTCCAGAGCACTCGCGGCTCCGATCAGGTGGCCGTGCACCGACTTCGTGGAGCTCACCGCCAGCTTGTCGGCGTGCGACCCGAAGGTGTCCCTGATGGCCTTCGCCTCCACTCGATCTCCCAAGAGCGTGCCCGTGGCGTGTGCATTGACGTACCCGATGCGTTCGCCCGCAACCGACGCGTCGTCCAGCGCCAGCCGCATCGCCCGAGCCTGACCGTCCGGAGAAGGCTCCGTCAGGTTGTACGCGTCGCTGGAGACGCCGTAGCCCACAATCTCCGCCAGCAGCTCCGCACCTCTGGCTCGAGCCGCGCTCTCGCTCTCGAGCACCAGAACAACGGCGCCCTCGCCGAGAACCAGGCCGGTACGCTGGGCGTCGAACGGCCGGCTGGAAGCTTCGGCACCCGACTCGTGCTCACTCGCGAGGACGCTCAGTTCCCTCCAGCCGGCCAAAGCCCCGGGGTTGAGTTGGGCTTCTGTCCCACCGGCCAAGGCAGTATCGAGGTACCCATGGCGAATCGCACGAAACGCCTCGCCGATCGCCACCGCCGAGGAAACGCATGCGATGGAGTAGGTCACGGTCGGGCCGGTAATCCCATACTGCATGGAGATGTGCGACGCCGGACCACTCGGCATGATCCTCAGCGCCCCCGCAACGCTCAGACTCCTGGGGGGATCCGCCAGAAAACGCTCGTAGTGGTCCTGGAGCTGGTCGGAGCCCCCCAGTCCACACCCTATGTAAACGCCTGCCTCCGCCGGTCCCGCACCGGATACCAAGAGGCCCGATCCCTCCAGAGCGTGATGCGCCGCAACGACCGCCATCTTGGTCGCCCGTGCCATGAAGCGTCCCGACAACCTGGGAATCAGATGGCCGGGCTCGAAGTCGACCGGGGACAGAAGCATGTCGCAACTGGACCCGTTGGCCTCGACCGGCACCTTCCGCACCGAGGACTCCCCCGCAAAAACCCGATCGAATACGTCGTTCAGGTCGTCCCCATGTGGAGATACTACGCCAATCCCTGTGATGAACGTGCGGCGCAGGGGCACGCCGCTCAGAGACCCTTGGCTTCGATTAACTCATCGGCTAGGGCTGCCGCCTCACCAAGGGTGGAAAAATTAACCTGCTCGGTTGAGAACTTGATTCCGAACTCATCCTCCAGCTCCCTCACCATCTCCATGGTGGAAAGGGAGTCCAGGCCAAGCCCTGCCGGCGAGGCCTCAGGAACCAGCTCAACGGCGTCCACTCCAAACTCGTCTACCAAAAGCTTCACGAGAAAATCATAAGACTTCAAATGCGACCTCCAACGTGGTTCTCAAGCCACTTTTCTGCACGAACGGAATTAACATACTATCCACAAGCGATTCGCGCCTGCCCTGTCACTAGAGCCAGCCCTCCCGGCGATACCACGCGCCCGTGATTCGGGTTCCCTCCTCGAAGGAAACGCGGGGCTTCCAATCGAGAGCGGCTTGCGCCTCCGCCGAGTCGCACACCCAGTGCGGAGCCATCAACTCGTTCAATTTGTCACGTGTAAGCATGACCGCGCGTCCCCTGACTCTGCCGTAGATTTCGCTGCCGAGAGCCGCCCCATACATGAGGAAGCGGGGCACCCGCACGCGTAACCAGGCGCGCCGTCCGAGGGCGTTTTCGATATGGGTGATGAGGCCGCCCAGAGTTTCCAGGTGTCCATCCTCGACAAAATATGCGGAGCCGCTCGGCACCCTCGCCTCGAGCGCTTTGACGCACGCCGCGGCACAGTCGGCGGCGTAAATCGCGCTCAGCCGGGAGCTCGGCGAACCCGTCAAGGGAAGAAGGCCCAACTGCACGGATTTGAAAAAGGGAAGAAGCTCCCGATCCCGGGGTCCGTAGATCATGGGTGGCCTGATGATCGTGATGGGAACCCCGGGTGCCGCGGCGGCGGCGGCCTGCTCTGCACCCAGTTTACTCCGGCCATAGTGGGTCACAGGATTGGGAGGCGCGTCCGCCATGACGGGGCGTCCGTCCTCGCTGGGCCCCATGACCGCCAGCGACGAGACCAAGACGAAACGCTTGATATCCGGAGCGTTTTGTTTCACGGCATCGAGCAGATTGGCTGTCCCCTGCTCGTTGGTCCGGTAAAAGTCGCCGGGCACCCGGGCTTTGACCAAACCGGCAGCATGGATAATCCCGTCCACACCTTCCGTCGCCGCGAGTAAGCTGTCCGGGTGGTCCAAAGCCCCCGACAGGAGTGTCACATGCTCGAGACCCTGCAGGAATCGGGTGTGACTGGTCGGCCGGACCAACGCACGCACGTCGGCACCCTGCCGATCGAGTTGCGCGGCGATGTGAGAGCCCAGAAATCCCGAGGCTCCGGTAAGCAAAATTGGCACAGACTGTCGTCCCCTTTTCGACGCATCGTCCGATTCAGATCACGCCGAGGTGCTTGCCCACGCTTCGGAGCGCTTCGAGGCCCCGATCGAGATGTTTGCGTTCATGAGTGGCCATGTAACTGGTGCGGAGGAGGGACCGCCGAGGCAGCACGCCAGGGGAGATGAATGGATTCGTGTACACGGAGTAATCCTCCAGCAACGTCCTCCAAAATTCCAGCGTCCGTGCATCATCTCGAATGTAGATCGGGATTACCGCACTCTCCGTGTCACTCAACTCGAAGCCCATCCCCGACAGTTCATCCCTCATATAGGTGTAGTTCTCCCTCAACTTATCGATCCGCCAGGGCTCTTCCTGCATCACATCGAACGCGGCCATCGCCGCGGCGATACAGGACGGCGCACCGCTGGCCGCAAACATGAAGGAAGGCGCAAAATGTTGTATGTAATCCAGCACCTTCCGCTCTCCCACGAGGTACCCACCGACACTTGCCAGGGACTTGCTGAACGTGCCACCGATCAGATCGACATCATCCTCCAATCCGAAGTAGTGCGCCGTGCCGAGCCCCCTGGGTCCAATGACGCCGAAAGCGTGCGCGTCATCCACGAAGAGTCTGGCGCCGTGTTTCTTGATCACCGGAACCAGCTCGTCGAGTTTGGCGATGTCGCCCTCGGCGCTGAACACGCCATCCGTCATCACGAGGGCCGATTCGGTGGGTTTGAGCTTGGAGAGCGCGCGGTCCAAGGAGACCGCCGAATTGTGTCTGAACCGAACCATTCTCCCGCCCGCGGCCTGGCCCAGGCGTACGCCGTCGTAGATCGACGCGTGCACGCTTCGGTCGACCACGGCGACGCTGTCCTCCGCACCGAGTATGGCAGAGCCCAAGGCGAGATTCACCTGGTAGCCCGTGGTGAAGACCAGCGCGGACTCTCTCCCATAGAACGAGGCGATCTTCTCTTCGAATTCTCCATGCAGCTTCATGGAGCCATTCACGAAGCGAGACCCCGTCATGCTCGTTCCGAACCTCGCGATGGCGGCGACGGCCGCCTCCCGAACCTTGGGGTGGGTGGTCAGGCCCAAGTAGTTGTTGGAGCCGAACATCGTCACACGCTTGCCATCGATCACGGACTCCGGTCCGTCGTTGTAGTCGAAAGGCTTGAAATACGGGTACACGCCCGCTTTCCTGGCGTCGTCCGCCGCTTGGAATTCAAAGGCCTTGTTCAAGACATCGGGTCGGCGCTCAGACACGTTGCCTCCGGCGGTCGCTTGAATACCCGGGGAAAGAGCGATTTGGGCGAGTCATATGTGACGAGAGCGTGGGTGGGGTTCGGGTCAGGAGCTTAGGGTCGTGGATCGCCCGGCGTCAATCGCAGACGGCATGGGGCATGGGCGCGGCCCTCAAAGGAAAGTTCGAAGCAGCACCGCGAAGACCGCCGTGCCCGCTACCAGCCACTTCCAGTGGTCGTGGAAAAAATTGATCACATGGGTGTCCCACCCCGCCCAGGTGTTGCCGCGAAGGTGGGCCACGTAGGCGAGCTCCGGATCACCATGCCCGTGCTCATCGAGCGAAAGGATTCGCATGCCTTCCTTCGTTCCGTGCTCCCGCAACCGCCCAGTCAGGAAAAGAGGGCCCGCCGTCGTGAGGATTCGCACGTGCCGCGGCCACGCCCTGCCCCACTTCGCATACGCCCGCGGAAGGGACGCAACCGCATGGCGGAACAGGGAGTGCCCCTTTACGGAAAGCATGAACTGGTTCGAGACGCCGAAGGGCGTGGTCCGCGGAAGCACCACCTCGGCGTCGAGAAGTCCGTCAATCGGGCGGAGGCAGACCAGATCAAGATCCGCGTAGACCCCTCCGAATTCTCGAAGAATCACATAACGGGCGGCATCCACGCGCTGGATCGCATCCGGATACTCCTCATATAGGGGGACCAACTCCGGCGCCCGCTCCCGCACCAACGCCGCGAGGTCCTCGTCGGTCCAGAAACGGTACTCCCAGTCGGGGTGTGCCTCCTGCCAGCTACGCTGCGCATCGAGGAACCGCGCCGGGACGTCCCGGTCCTTCCAGGTCTGATGAATGATGCGCGGAATCATGGCGAGGGAACGAGGGGCTTCTCGTAGATACGCCATCGCTTATAGGGCACCAAATTCATCCCCTCGAGTGGCGCCGTCAGCGCCTCGTTGTCCTCGAGAATCCACGACGCCTCGGCCCCCTCGGCCCGAATCTTCAACGCGCGCCGAGCCACCTCCAGGGCAAAAAGCGGGAAGAAGCCCCGGTTCTGGTACTCTCGCCTGAGGCCCAAAAGGATGATCCGTCCGCTGAGCACCTTGGGGAGTCCGATGAGGAGGCGAGCGATATTCCACGGCCAGAGCCGGCCCGAGGGAATGCGGCGAAGCACCCGGTTCATGTCGCGTGCGATCATGATGAAGCCCACGGTTTTGCCGTCGAGTTCCGCAACGAAGGCGAAATCCGGATGCAGCACGGATTTCAGGTCCTTCGCCGTGTGCCAGAAATCCTCCCACGACGGGGGGACAAACCCCCAGTTCCCGTCCCATGCGTCGCAGTATAGGTCGAAGGCGTTTCTCACCTCTTCTTCCATCGTGTCGAAATCCCACTCCCGGAAAGTGAGACGGGTCCTCTTCAGGGTTCGCTCGGCAAGCAGGCGCACCCGATCCGGTATGGCCAGATCGTCCGCCGCAGGCAAATGATATCCGAGCAGGTCTCGCGCCCGAGCATAACCGGCCTGCTCTATCAAACGACCGAAATAAGATGGATTCCAGGGCGTCATGATCACCGGCGGGAAATCGAATCCGTCGACGAGCACACCGCACTCATGGTTCATCGACGGGTTCACCGGACCACGCACTGAATCGAGACCTCGGTCGCCGAGCCAACGCTCGGCCCGTTCAAAGAGACCGTCGGCGGCCTCCTGGTCGTCACGACAGTCGAAAAAGCCGAAAAAACCGACCCGATCCTCGTGATGGTCGTTGTGCCATCGGTTCTCGATCGCCGCCACCCTCCCCACGGTCCGGCCATTTCGCTTCGCGATGAAGAGGGCCCGCTCCGCCTTCTGATAGAAGGGGTTACCACGCCGATCCAGCCCATCCCTCACGACTACGCGGAGGGGCGGAATCCAACCGGAAGAGACTGGCTGGTCATGGACCCTCCAGGCGGCGTCCACGAAACGCGCCGTGCCGCGGCGGCCCTTCACCTGAACGATCTCGAGCGTCATTTGGAGCCGCTGCCCAGCCGACGCACCGTCGTGAAATAGTGCATGTCCGATTCGCTTCTGAAGAAGCGGATGAAAGAATCGACCAGCCACTTCGACAGGAAGCTTCGAGCCCTCGATCTGAGCCCTACCAGCACCCTGTAGATCCATCGAAAGAGGGGCTTGAAGAAGGGCAGAGGGATCAAGAAGTAGTCGGAGGCGCTTCGGGATAAACCCAATGAGGGCGACTCGAAAAAGGTGAGATTGTCGCCGTGTCGCTCCAGCCCGTGCGACGAGAACAAGGCCTCGATGTCCTGATCACTCGTATGTTTTCCAACCTTTTCGCCGATCGAGTCGAGAATGATCCGAGTCGTCGAACCCTGGCCGTCAGGATTGGCCAGAGTCGGAGCGATGGACCGCTCGGACCCGAGGAACCTCGCTAGCTGCGCCGCGAAGTCCGCGTCCTCGATGTTGACGACCAAGAGCTTCCCCGTTCGGTCACTGAAATAGCGAATCACGTGTTCATGATATGAGTTCCGGATCCGAATCCAACCCATCACCGCTCGCTCACGGTTATCGAGAACCCACCGGTTGATGATGCGGGCGACGAATCCGAGGGGAACGTACTTCGTTAGTGCCCAATGAACGGCCCTTCGGGATCGCGCGACCGCTTTGTGTCGACTCAGCACCCAGTGTTTCAGCGGCCTCGTGTTGAGGATGAAGACAGCGTCGGGATAGAGCTCATCCAGATTCCTGACCGATGCACATCCGCCATCGGAAAACGCTTCGAATTCGTCGAGTCGCTCCCGATTCTTGGTGATCGACCAGTCGGTCCACCCCGCCTTGTGCGCAGAGCGATAGGAAAGCTGCTCGCTCAAGATCCGGTGCAGCGTGGTCGTGCCGGTCTTGTTGAAGCCTATACAGAAGACCTTGGGGTGCCCCCGTTCGCCCTCGTCAGACAATCTTGGAGGCCTGCTGAAGGCCTCTCGCCTTCACGATCGTACAGGAGGTCCCTCGCACATGCGCCTCGGTTTCGTCGGGTCCCGAATTTCGGTTCGCTCGGAATCTCAGAGACACCGCGTCCTGAAGCAACGCCCACGGCCCGTGCGCCGCCCCAGGGACGAAACTCCCGGTCGTTCACGCCTGTGGCCAGTGCTATACTCAACGGTGCGAGGGAAGCCAATACCGTATTCTTGCTTCAAAGGGCCGGCGACCGGATGACGGTAAAGGGAAAAGCGACGCGAGCGACCCCCATCGGTGTCCTCCGCCACTACTGGCGAGTGGCCGACGGAAAGTGGTGGCACCTGGCCCTACCGATGGGCCTGATCCTGGGTGCAAGCGCGTTCGAGGGGGCCTCCTTCTCACTTCTCATCCCGCTCAAGGACGCGGTGGTGGAGAACTCCTTCGATTTTCTCGAGGAGTCGAGGGCCTTCGGATGGATCCTCCGACTCGTGCCGGAGGGACTGGCCCCCTCGTGGAGAGACGCCTACCTCGTACTCTGCCTCGCTGTTCTGATGATTCTCGGACGTGTAGGGAAGCTGGGGCTCCAGTATGTGTCGCGGATTGTGGTGACGGCGCGCAACGAGCGTTACCGGGTGAAGGTCGGCAAGGAGACGTTCGGCAGAGTCCTCACCTTCGGCCGTCAGTACTTCGACCGCCAGGCCATCGGCAGCATCGACGCGGAAATCGGTTGGTCCAGCTCGGTTCTCGGACTCCTGATCGCGGCGCAGGAGCTCTTCCGTTACGTGGTCTCACTCCTGGTGAAGGCCGCCGTGATGATGGCGATCTCGGTCCCGCTCTCGATCGCCTTCCTCGTGACGCTGCCATTGGTGCAACGTCTGGTGGCCGTGGTGAATCGGGCGGTGAAACGCATCTCGGAGGAGGGGGTCGAAGCGGACCGCCAGATACGCGCGCAGATCCTCGACCTCCTGGGGGCGATTCCGCTCGTAAAGGCGTATTCACAGGAAAAGAAGGCAGCGGAAATGTACGAGAAGGTCCTCCGCCAGGGAGAGAGCGTGACGGTTCGGCGCGAAAGGGTGATCGGCATTCGCTATCCCATCGAGGAAATCACGATCCTCCTTGCGATGCTGCTCGTACAGGGGGTGTTCATCTACGCGACCGGGGAGTTTCGCCCGTCCGACCTGGCGGTTTTAGGCGCTTTTCTCATCGTGCTTCAGCAAGCGCTTCGCGACTACAAGTTGATCAGCCGCTTCAGCGTCCGCGTCTTCGAGGAACTGCCCCGTTTGGAGGCGGTGGCCGGGCTCTTTTCCGATGAGGGCAAGTTCATCGTGCCCAGCGGCGAGAAGACCTTCGGGGGGCTCGAGCACGGCATCGAGGTCCGCAAGCTCCACTTCAGCTACGCGCAGGCGGGCGAAGCGCTGCGCGACCTCAATGCGACCATCCCCGCCGGTAAAGTCACGGCTATCGTGGGCTCCAGTGGAGCCGGCAAGACGACCTTCGTCGATCTCCTCGCACGCTTCTACGACTGCGAACCCGGCACGATCCTCCTGGATGGTACCGACATCCGCGAGTACTCCCTTCCGTCGCTCCATGCCCGTATGGCGATCGTCAGCCAGGACGTCTGGCTTTTGAACCGGTCGTTGCGCGACAATCTCACGTTCGGCCTCGAGAGGACCTTGCCGGACAAGGAGTTGGTCCGGGCCCTCTCCGACGTCGCGCTGGACGAATTCCTCGAGGACCTTCCGGGCGGCCTCGACACGGAGGTGGGTGATCGGGGCGTGCGGCTTTCGGGGGGACAGCGGCAGCGCATCGCGCTCGCGCGGGCGCTCCTGCGAGATCCGGACATCGTGATTCTCGACGAAGCGACCTCGGCGCTGGACAGCGTGATCGAGCAGGCGGTGGCCGACGCGATCAAGCGGCGGCTGACGGGACACACCCTCATCGTTATCGCGCATAGATTGTCCACGATACGGGACGCGGACCTCATTCTCGTATTCGAGGGTGGCCGCATCGTCGAGCACGGGACCTGGGGTGAGTTGAT
>JADFMD010000196.1 GCA_022564055.1 Gemmatimonadota bacterium | reverse complement strand
CCGCTCGGGGGCCGGTGGGGGCGGTGCGGGTTGGGGTGGGGGTGGGCGGGGTTGGAATGGTGGCTTCCCCGGTGGGGGAGGTCGGGGCGGCGGCGATGCCCTTCCAGGGGGCGGTGGTGGCTTTCCACGCGGGGGCGGCTCCGATGGTGGGCTCCCCTCTACGGAGGCAATGCAGATGGGAATGGCGCTGGCCCGTGACGTCGCGACGACACTCGAAATGCGGCTGGACTCGGCGTTGGTGCGCATCATGCCGAGTGAGGGAGTCGCCTACCAGCTCGACACCGGCGGCGAGGTCAGCGAAGCGGAGTTGTTGGGCGGAAGCGTCGTCAAGCGGCGCGTGTTCTGGGAGGGGGTGGAGCTGACCATCCGGCAGGAGGTTGGCGGCTTCTCGGTGACCGAGCGTTTCGCGGTGGCGGCCGATGGAAGTGAGATGGTGGTCCTGCGGCGTATAGAGGACCCCCGTGGCGCGGACGTGGAGGCGAAGCTCGTCTACACCAGGGCCCTTCCATGAGGGCGGCGCAAACGCAGCGATCCGACCCCTGCCCAGTTAGGGCGGTTCTGCCCGCTCTGGCCTTCGCCCTGGCTCTCCTGACGCCCTTGGGTGTGCGCGGCCAAAACACCGACCTGACCGGGACCGTGGTGGACTCCCTCACGAACGAGGTGCTTCCCAACGTGCTGGTATCCCTGGGTGAGTCGTCCTTCGGCGTGCTCACCGATGCGTTCGGACGGTTCGCCCTCGTGGGCCTCCCTCCCGGACCCATCCAACTCACCCTCCAGCATCTCAGCTACCGCACGCAAGTGCTGGAGCTCGCCGAGGTACCGACGGACCCGCTGAGGGTGATTCTGGCCCCGGACGCCATTGAGATTGCTGGAATACGCGTTCGGGCTCAGACCCAGGTTCTGAACGCCAGTCGCGGAGTCAGTCGGGTCTCGATCGCGCCGGAGCAGATACAGGTTTTGCCGGCCTTGGGTGAGCCAGACATCTTCCGCTCCCTCCAGCTTCTCCCGGGCGTGAGCGGCACGAACGACGCCACCTCCGGCCTCTTCGTCAGGGGTGGAACGCCGGACGAGAATCTGGTGCTCCTGGACGGCATGACCGTGTACCATGTGGACCACTTCTTCGGCATCTTCAGCGCGTTCAACGCCGACGCCATCAAGGACGTGGAGCTCTTCAAGTCCGCGTATCCGGCCCGCTTCGGCGGGCGCACGTCCAGCGTGGTGAACATGATCGGGAGGGCCGGGGATCCCGAGGCGTTCCGCATGAGCGCCGGCGCGAGTCTTCTGAGTGGCCGTACCACCCTGGAGATCCCGCTCGGGAACGCCGCTGCGCTGCTGGTTTCCGCCCGGAGGTCGTATACCGACGTCATCCAGAGTGGGCTCTTCAACAACCTCTTCAATACGCTCACCGACGCAGACGAGGCCGCGGACACGCAGCCTACAGGCTTCGGCGGCCGGCGTAGGCGATTCGAGGTCCAGGAAGCCACCCCCTCGTTTTATTTCTACGACACCAACACCAAGCTGACGTGGACACCGACGGAGCGCGATGTGGTCGCGATGAGCCTCTACCTCGGGGCCGACAATCTGGATCAGTCCTCCACCGGTCAGGCCATCGAGTTCGGTGGCAACACCTTCAACACTCCGGATCGTCAGGAGATCACCAACTGGGGGAACCGCGGCGCAAGCGGCCGCTGGTTCCGGCAGTGGGGAGGGCGCTTCAGCTCGGACATGCAGATCGCGGCGAGCGAATACTTCAGCGACGGCACCCGGGAGATCACGTCGGATCAGTTTGCCAATGGGTTCCTGGAAGAAAACCGGGTTCAGGACATGAGTATTCGATTGGACAACTCGTGGAGGGCTGCGCGGGCCTCCACCGTCGAGTTCGGGGCCCTACTCACTCAGAGCGACGTCCGTTATGGCTTCGAGCAGCTTCAGGGGGACTCGGTCCGGGGGAGCTTGGCTCTCGCCGGCGATGCGCTCCAGACGAGTGGGTACGTCCAGCACGTCTGGACGGGTCCCGGCGGCCTCAAGCTCACTACGGGAGCCCGGGGCACCCACTCCGACGCTACGGGGAGGAGCTATTTCGAACCTCGTGCCTCCGTGGAACTCCCCCTGGGCTCGAATCTCAAGGTCAAGGCTGCCTGGGGCCGTTACAACCAGTTCATCAAGCGGGTGGAGAACGAGGATATTCTCGAGGGGAGCCGTGACTTCTGGGTGCTCGCTGACACTCTCCTGCCTCCCACCTCCGCCCAACACAGCGTGTTGGGTGTCAGCTACGAGACCCGCGGCTTTCTCTTCGACCTGGAGGGCTACTACAAGAGTCTCGACGGCGTGACGCAGTTCTCCACGCGCTCCCGTCGAGGGCCGGATCAGGCCTTCACCGATCTCTTTTTCTCGGGTACGGGTGTCGCGAAGGGGCTGGAGCTACTCGTTCAGAAGAAGGTGGGTTCGCTCACCGGTTGGGTGAGCTACACGCTCAGCCGGGTCGAGTACGATCTGGAGGGCTTCAACAGTGGGGAGCCGTTCGCTGCGACTCATGACCAGACCCACGAATTCAAGACGGTGGGTGTCTATCAATTTGGACCTTGGACCTTCTCCGGTACCTGGGTCTACGGGTCGGGTCGGCCGTTCACGGCACCCGAGAGCGAGTATGGCATAGAGCTGCTCGATGGAACCTCTTTCAGCTACATCCACGTGGGAGCCAAGAATGCCGAGCGTCTCCCCGCCTACCATCGGATGGATCTGGGCGCGACCCGCCGATTCGAGTCCGACCGCTTCTTCTACGAACTGAACATCTCCGCGTTCAACGCCTACGGGCGTAACAACGTGTGGTACCGGAAGTTCGACCTGAGCGACAGCGCGGTGGTGGTGACGGATGTGACCACCCTCCCGTTCACGCCCAGTATCGGCTTCCGGATGGGGATTAAGTAGATGACACAGATGAGGCCGTATTTCGTTTGGGTTTTGGCGATAGCGGGAATGTGGGCGACCCAGGCCTGCGCCGACTCCGATCCGGTGGGCCCCGACGGCGATATTCTCGTGGTTCGGGCTTTCCTTTTCGCTGGAGAGCCCGTGGCCGATATCCGCATCACCACCACGGTCCCGTTGGTGTCTGAGGACACCGTGGGAATACCCGTGAGTGATGCCACGGTCTGGCTGGAGCGTGACAACGTACGCTTCAACCTGATCGCCACGACCGGGGTGGCGGGAGCCTATCACTACCCGGGCTCGGATCTGGTGGTGGGAGTGGGCGAAATCTTTGAGTTGGGGATTTCTCGTGGTTCCGAGAGTATCTCGGCAACCACCATGGTGCCGCCTCCGCCGGAGGGATTTGCGGTTTCGTCCGATGTCATGGAAGTGGTGGACATCACCGCCGGTTTCGGTGGGCGGGGGGGAGGAGGAGGGCTCGCTTTCGGGGGCCTCATCGTCCGCTGGATCAATCCGGAGCGGGACCTGTTCTTTGTGGTGGTGGACAACCTCGAGACCGATCCCGAGCAGATTCCGGCCCCGGAATTCATCAGACAGGCGAGGCGCTTCACGTCGGCGCCCACACCGGCCGACAGCACGCAGATCAGCCAACTTTCCCTCACCCATCTCGGCGACCATCGGATTCGCCTTTACCGCGTGAATCAGGAATACGCCGACCTCTATGAGGGTCGCGTGCAGGACTCCCGCGACCTCAATGAGCCACCGAGCAATATTCTGGGTGGTTTGGGCGTGTTCTCGGCGTTTTCCTCCAGTGAGGGGACCTTCACGGCCATCTTGACCTCGGGGTAGGCGCGCTTCCGGCGCCTCATCGAGCGGCTGGGGCTTCCGAACTGACGGACCTTTGTGGCAAAGCGGGCCGTCCGGTGTCCGGTGGGACCCGCGAAGAAATGCTCCCCGTCGCCTGAAATCTGCTACACTCTTCTCGACTCTTTTGAATTCCTCCCTCCAAAGCGGACAGGAAGAT
>JADFMD010000195.1 GCA_022564055.1 Gemmatimonadota bacterium | reverse complement strand
CCTGAGCGTCGATCTCGACCAGATTCAAGAACAAGTCGAGGAATCGGTGAAAAAGGGGAAGGCCACCATCGCGCTCGGCGAGCTCCCCTACACATCGCGTGCCAAGAAGGTGCTGGAGTTCGCGATGGCCGAAGCGAGAGAGCTCAGTCACTCCTACGTGGGCACGGAACACCTCCTCCTCGGGTTGCTGCGGGAAGAGAAGGGGATCGCGGCTCAAGTTCTCAACTCATTGGGTATCGGGATGGAAGAGGCCCGCGCGGAGACCCTCAAGGTCCTCGGGTCCGACGTGGGCGCGGCGCAGCCGGCCGGAATCGGGGGGGGATCGTTCACCCCGCCTTCCGGGAAGGGAGACAAGAAGTCGAAGACCCCCGCGCTCGACCACTTCTGCCGGGACCTCACCGACTTGGCGCGACAGGGCAAATTGGACCCCACGATCGGCCGCAGAACCGAAATCGAGCGTGTGGTGGAGATCCTCTGTCGGCGGAAGAAGAACAACCCGGTGCTCATCGGCGAGCCCGGCGTCGGGAAGACCGCCATCGTGGAGGGGCTGGCCCAACTCATCTCTCGCAACGAGGTCACGGAAGCCCTCAAGGACAACCGGGTGCTGGCCCTCGATATGGCGGCGGTGATCGCCGGTACCAAGTACCGTGGTCAGTTCGAGGAACGGCTCAAAGCGGTGATGAACGAGATCTCGCAGAACAAGGGCGTCATACTCTTCATCGACGAGCTTCACACGCTCGTGGGTGCCGGTGCCGCGGAGGGTGCGATCGACGCATCCAATATGCTCAAGCCCGCGCTGTCTCGCGGTGAGCTTCAGTGTATCGGCGCCTCGACGCTCAACGAATACAGGAAGTACATCGAGAAGGACGGCGCCCTGGAACGTCGCTTCCAGCCCGTCATCGTCGAACCCCCGTCGGTCGATGAGACCGTCGAGATTCTTCAGGGCCTGCGTAAGCACTACGAGGACCATCATCGGATCGTGATTCCGGATGAGGCGATCCGCCAGGCCGCGAAGCTCTCCGATCGGTACATCACCGACCGCTTCCTACCCGACAAAGCTATCGACGTCATCGACGAGGCGGGTGCACGCGCACGCATCGCGGCGCAGGTACCGCCGCCGCAGGTCGAGGAGCTGAAAGAAGAGCTCGCCGAGATCGCCGACCGAAAGGAAAGCGCCATCCGGGACCAGGACTTCGAGCGGGCCGCTGAGCTCCGGGACCAGGAGCGCGCGCTTCAGGATCGGATCAGGGCCGAACAGGAGGAGTGGGAGGAGGAGCGCAAACAGCACCGCCCGGAAATTGAAGCCGAGGACGTCGCGTTCATCGTAGCCCGGTGGACGGGCATCCCGGTGACGAGACTCCACCAGGCCGAGACCGAACGCCTGGTCAACATGGAGGATGAGCTCCACAAGCGTGTGGTCGGCCAGGACGATGCCATCCGAGCCATCTCGAGAGCGATTCGAAGAAGCCGTGCCGGCCTCAAGAACCCTCAGCGACCGATCGGATCCTTTATTTTCTCCGGACCGACGGGAGTCGGAAAGACGGAGCTCGCGCGGGCCTTGGCAGAATTTCTGTTCGCCGACAGGGAAGCTCTCATCCGGGTGGATATGAGCGAATACATGGAGAAGTTCTCCGTGTCACGGCTGATCGGTGCCCCCCCCGGTTATGTGGGCTATGAGGATTCCGGCGCACTGACCAAGGCGGTCCGGCGCCGTCCGTACTCGGTGGTCCTGTTCGACGAGATCGAAAAGGCACATCCGGACGTGTTCAACATCCTGCTCCAGGTGCTGGACGAAGGGCACCTCACGGACAACTACGGCAGAGTGATCGACTTCAAGAACACGGTCCTCATCATGACCTCCAACCTCGGGGCCAGAGACATTTCCAAGGGTGGAAGCCTGGGTTTCCACGATGGCGACCAGAAGACTTCATACGACATCATGCAGGCGAAGGTACGCGACGAGATCGAGCGGGCCTTCAATCCGGAGTTTCTCAATCGGGTGGACGAGACCATCGTCTTCCATACGCTCGACCGCGACGAGATGGGACAGATCGTCCTCATCCTCATGAAGGAGATCGAAGAACGGCTGGCCGAGGAGGATCTCACGCTGTCGCTCTCCGAGGCCGCGACAGGGCTCTTGGTGGAAAAAGGATACGACCCGAAGTTCGGGGCGCGCCCCCTACGCCGCGCCATCCAGCGATACCTGGAAGATCCACTCTCCGAAAAAATATTGACCGCCGAATTTTCCGCGGGAGACGAGATCGTCGTGGATGTCGATGAAGATGGCGAGGGCCTCACCATGGCGGTGGCATCGCAGTCCAAGACGTGAACGGCGGTACCCCAATGATGGATCAGTCGTCCCGTATGAAATCCGCCTACCGCGCGCCGGTTCGGCTCCTCGCTTTGCTGGCGACCCTCCTTCCAGCCACCCAGCTGTACGGCCAGCAACCGAACGCAGCTGTCGATCCGGTCGTGATCGACTCGGTGGATGTGGAGGGAAACATCCGGCAGGCCGACCTCACGATCATCGCCATGGGCGGCCTCAACCGCGGCTCCGCTTATACGATCTTCGATATCCAACGGGCGACCAAGGCGATGTGGGCCACCGGGCACTTCAAAGACATTCGGGTCCGGGTAGAGGGCGACATCGGTGGCCATGTGACGCTGATCTGGGAGGTCGACGAGCAGGACCTCGTGAGAAACCTCACCATCAACGGGCTGACCAGCATAGATCGGGGTGAAGTCGGCACTGCGACGGGACTGGGGGCTGGGCTCCCTTATTCGCCGGGCGCCGTGATCGACGCCATGGCGTTCATTCGAAGCCGGTTGGCCGCGGAGGGGATTCCGTTCGCGAATATCGTTGAACGCATCGAGCGTGTCCCGGACCGCGGGAAGGAGATCGTCCTGTTCCTGGACGTGGAAGAGGGTACACGCGTCACGGTCGCCCAAGTGACGTTCAATGGCAATTCGATTTTCACGGACGGCCAACTGCGTGGCGCCATGTCCGTCAAGCCCGAAGGGTTCTGGTGGTGGCGGTCGGGCTCTTACGATCGAGACCGTTTCGACGAGGATCTTCTGGTCGGTCTTCCGGAATTCTATGCCACCGAGGGTTATCTCGACTTTCGCGTGTTGGGAGATTCCCTGATCACCGACCCGGTAAGCGGAAAAACACGGCTCGAGATTTCTGTGGACGAGGGCCTGCAGTACCGGCTCAAAGAATTCACGGTGGTGGGAAACAGTGAATTCTCTACCGACGAGCTCAAGCGTTACTTCCCGTCCGGCGGCGGTGGACTCTTTCCGGATTCACAACCTGGTGATACCGACCAGCTCCCGTTTTTCGACAACTCCGCCTTCGACGAGGCTACCGCCGAGGTGGGTCTACGTTATCAAAACGAGGGTTACCTCTACTCCCAGGTCATCCCGTTCGTAAGAAAGAATCCGGGGGAAGATGGCCAGGCGCCCACCGTAGATGTCGGGTGGGCCATCGACGAGGGTCCGCAGGCCTATATCAACCGGGTGAACATCGAAGGCAACGAGTACACGTATGAAAGCGTGATTCGCGACAAAATCTTCATCCTTCCGGGCGATGTGTACTCGCAACAACGGATCATTGAGAGCTTCCAGAGCATCTCTTCCCTGGGCTTTTTCGAAGTGCCGATGGACATTCCCGACATCGTTCCAAATGCAGACGGGGATGTGGACGTCACATTCACGGTGACGGAAAAGCCGACGGGCGCCATCAACTTCGGCACTTCGGTCGGTGGCGGCACCGGTGGCCTTTCCGGCTTCGTCGGGTACGATCAACCCAATCTGTTCGGTAAGGGCAAATCAGGAGCTTTGAGATGGGACTTCGGAGAGTTCCAGAACAGCCAGACCCTCACCTACTCGGACCCCGGCCTCTTTGGAACTCTCGTCAGCGCGAACGTGAACCTGTTCAATGCCCGGGACCGCTTCATCTC
>JADFMD010000013.1 GCA_022564055.1 Gemmatimonadota bacterium | reverse complement strand
CTAGCCTGCGGTTTCTCTAGCCTGCGGTTTCTCCTGGAAGAACACGGGCTTTAGAAGAACACGGGCTCCTTGTAGCTCCCAAACGTCTTCTCCATCGCGTGCCGGATCTCGTAAAGCGTACAGCGGGCCCGGGCACAGTCCAAGATGCAGGGGACGACGTTGGTCCCCTCCCTACACGATGTGTCCAGCTCATCGAGGGTCCGAGCCACCTCGCTGTCGTTTCGCGCCTCCCTGAGCTCGGCTATACGCCGGCGCTGACGCTCCTCCACCGAAGCGTCGATTTTGAGCGTGTCGATTTCGACTTCTTCGGACCCCTCCAAGAATTTGTTTACCCCGACCACGAGGCGCTGTGACGACTCCACCTCAGCCTGCTGCCGGCGCGCGGATTCGGCGATCTCCCTCTGGAAAAACCCCGTCTCGATCCCACGCACCACGCCGCCCAGGTCGTCGATTCGCTGGAAGAGCTCCAAGGCCTCGGCCTCGAGCCGGTCCGTGAGCGATTCCACGTAGTACGATCCCGCCAAGGGATCGATCGTGTTCGCCACGCCACTCTCGTGGGCCAGAATCTGCTGTGTCCTCAGCGCGATTCGGACGCTCTTTTCGGTTGGCAACGCAAGCGTCTCGTCCATGGAGTTGGTATGGAGGGATTGCGTGCCGCCCAGCACGGCGGCCATGGCCTGGTAAGCCACCCGGACGATGTTGTTCTCGGGTTGTTGGGCCGTGAGGCTCACGCCAGCCGTCTGAGCGTGGGTGCGCAGGCGCCACGCGTCGGGGTTGGTGGCACCGTACTCTTCGCGCATGAAACGGGCCCAAATGCGCCGTGCCGCTCGAAACTTGGCGATTTCTTCGAAGAAATCATTGTGGACGTCGAAGAAGAAGGAGAGACGCGGTACGAAGGTATCGACATCCAGGCCACGGGCGATGCCCCGTTCGACGTATTCGAATCCGTTCCGGAGTGTGAAGGCGAGTTCCTGGGCCGCGGTGGCCCCCGCCTCTCGGATATGGTATCCCGAGATCGAGATCGGGTTATAGCTCGGTGCGTGCTCCGTACACCACTCGAACATGTCGACGATGCACCGCAAAGCGGGTTCGGGCGGAAACACCCAGGCGTGTTGAGCCTGGTATTCCTTGAGGATGTCGTTCTGCACCGTGCCCCGGAGTTGCTCCGGCCCGATGCCCTGTCGCTCGGCCGCCACCACGTAGAAGCAGAAAAGAATGATGGCCGGGCCGTTGATGGTCATGGAGACCGAGACCCGATCGAGCGGGATCCCTTCGAAGAGTGTCTCCATGTCGGCCAGCGACGAGATCGCAACCCCGCACACGCCCACCTCACCCAGCGAGCGGGGATGATCGCTGTCGTACCCCATGAGGGTGGGAAAATCGAAGGCCACGGAGAGCCCGGTCGTTCCGTGCTCGAGCAGATATTTGTAACGCCGGTTGGTTTCTTCCGCGGTGGCGAAACCGGAAAATTGCCGCATCGTCCAGAGGCGAGTCCTATACATGGTCGCGTACGGACCCCGCGTGAAGGGATATTGTCCCGGAACGCCGATCGCCTCGGTGTACTCCCTCCCGGCCGTGCGATCGGCCGGCGTGTAGAGCGGCGCGACCTCGATCCCCGAACTGGTGCTGAACAGTGCGTCCCTGGTCGGGGTGGCACCAAACTCCTCCTCCCAAAGGCGGAGCTGTTCCTTGAGCCGCTCGAGTTCCGCCTCCTGCTGGCGAACCCGATCGCGTAACTCGTCTGGGGTGGTTACGTCACGTTCTAGAATCGACAAGGGTTCTTTCCGTATTGGGGCCGAGAAACTCTACACACGACGGGAGCCAATGTACCGATATCCTGAAGAAACAGGCGTTAATCCCCGTTGAGGAGCACTCCGAGGATCGAGGCGGCGACGGAATAAGGGGTAGCCGTACGCCGCTGAATTTCATCCAGGCCGGCCTCGAGCAGAGCCGCGGTCCCCGTGCCGCCCCAGAGGATCCCACGCAGCGCACGCTCGGTCACTTCACGCACCCGCACCGCGGCACGCCCGCGGCGCCTAACCTCCAACTCACCCGACTCCTCGAGATGCTCCCGATGCCGGTCGACGGCATCGAGCAGCTCGGGCACCCCCTCCCCCGTCTGGGCGACCGTTTTTAGAACGGGAATGGCCCACGCACCTCCAGCCCGAAGGTGTAGGGCGGACTGTAGATCGTTGAGTACATGATCGGCACCCGGTCGATCCGCCTTGTTCACAACGAAAATGTCCGCAATCTCCATGAGCCCGGCCTTCATGGCCTGGATTCCGTCCCCGGACTCCGGAACCAGCACCACCACCACCGTATCGACGGCCCCCGTGATCTCCAGCTCGGTCTGCCCCACTCCCACGGTCTCGATGAGGAGCCGTGTGAGCCCGAATGCATCCATGAGGTCGATGACCTCCTTGGATGTTGCGGCCAGCCCTCCCAGCGATCCACGGGTCGCCATGGAGCGAATGAATATTCCGCGATCGTTGGCCAGGTCGTTCATGCGGATCCGGTCCCCGAGAAGCGCTCCTCCCGAAAAGGGTGAGGTCGGGTCCACCGCCACGACACCGACCTCTTCGTTTCCAGCACGGT
The DNA here is from genome assembly GCA_022564055.1 of Gemmatimonadota bacterium. Lineage (GTDB taxonomy): Bacteria > Gemmatimonadota > Gemmatimonadetes > Longimicrobiales > Gaopeijiaceae > UBA822. The sequence continues at coordinate 47,835 of JADFMD010000013.1, read as the reverse complement.
AAAGGTGTGCCAGCGCCGCGATGAGACTCGACTTCCCGCCCCCCGGCGGCCCGGTCACTCCAATGCGCTGGGCACGAGGGCCCGCGTCGAGTACACGATGGAGAAATTCCTGGAAACCCGGCCTCTCATTCTCGATCACGGAAATCGCACGGGCGAGGGCCGTCCTCTTCCCCGCGTGGAACAGCTCGAGAAGGGATGCGAGCTCTTCCGGGAGCGGCTCAGTCGGATCCATGGTGATCATCGGCCACGCTCACCGCGTCGAACCCGTCGAGCGTGCCGCAGCGGATTTTCCAGAAGATGAGTCGGAATGAAGAACACCAACACGAACATGAGCAAAGCAACGAGAAGACCGCCCCCGAGTAGCCAGAGGTTTCGAGCCGCGATAAAAATAATGGACGAGATGACCGCGGTGGCCGTAGCGAAAATGCTCAGGCTGATGCGCCGAGCCTGTAGGTTGAGAAACCGCTCCTGGCCTTGGATGTCTCGGGGATGCATACGTACTCTCAACTCTTCCCGCTCCGCCCGTCCGAGCAATTCGACCATGGTCCGGATCGCCGACTGCGCCTCTCCGAGCAAATCCTTGGCAACCGCCACGGGTTGGCGGACGGAGGTCTTCACGATCTCTGCCTTCATGCCGCGCACGACACGCTTGAGGAGCCCCAACCCGTCGAAATTCTCGTCATACCGCAGTCCGATGCCCTCCAGAAGCACCGAGGTCCGAAACAGATACACCAGCTCTTGAGGGAGCATGAGGGGCCATGTGTAAAAGGTGTCGAAGATCTCCTGGACAATCTCTTCGACGCGATCTTGGTTGGAGATCTTCACACGCGCCATGATGGCGAGAATCTCGGTCGCCGCCTCACGGATCTCACCGCGTGACACTTCGGGGCTGATCATGCCCAATCGGTACATACCGCTGATCATCCCGTCCAGATCGTCCCGCTCCACCGTCAGCGCGAGATCCAGAATGTGCTCCCGCGTCCACGAAGGAACCTCGAGCACCATCCCCCAGTCGAGCACTATGATCGTTCCGTCGTCCTGAACGAGGAGGTTGCCGGGGTGGGGATCGGCGTGTAGAAACCCATCGACCATCATCATACGAAGGTAGAGCCCCGTCAGGTGCTCCATCACTTCGTTGAAATTGATACGGCCTGTCGCGAACTGGTCGTGTAGCTGATCGATCTTGGTTCCGCTGCAGCGCTCCATGACGAGAACCCTTCGGCGCGTGTATTCGTTCAGGACCTCGGGGGCTCTCACGGTCGGATCGTCCCTGAAATGCCGTTGGAAACGCTCGATGTTCTCCGACTCCCTATGGAAATCCATCTCCTCTCTCACGCGGTGAGAGAATTCACGCACGACGTTCGTGAGCGCCTGAATGTGATGGTTCGGGAAGAGGACATTGAGCCAGAACAGAAGGGTGAAGCCGATGTCCAAATCGAGCGCCACGACCTCCTCGACACCCGGCCGGAGTACCTTGACGACCACCTGCCTTCCCTCGACGACGGCCTCATGCACCTGGCCGAGGCTCGCTGCTGCGGCGGGCTTCCGGTCGAACTCGTCGAAGATCTCATCTACCGGACGACCCAACTCCCGCTCGATGACAGCGATGATCTGATCCGTGGGATCAGGAGGAGCCTGGTCCTGAAGCGTGCCGATCGCCGTCAGGTACGGCTCGGGAAAGATGTCGGCCCGTGCCGACATGAGTTGGCCGAGTTTGATGAAGGTAGGCCCCAGCTTGGCGAGCCGAGCCACCAACCTTTCCGCCCGCCGCTGATGATGCCGCTCCGTGCGGCGCGCCGGGGAACCCACGATGATCCATCTCTTTCGATCCCTCAGAAAACCCACTACCAAGGGTCCGAGGCTCACGAAAATCCGAATCCCTCTGAAGAGGCTCCTCACGGATCCTCCCTCACAGCATGACCGTGGCCAGCCCTAGGAGCAGCAGAAAGCCCGTCAGGTCCGTGAGGGCCGTCAGGAAGACCGTCGATGCGACTGCCGGATCCTGACCCATTCGATCGAGAACCGTGGGGATGAAGGAGCCGGCGAACCCGGCCATCGCGATGTTCCCCCACATGGCTAGCAGCACGACGACGCCGAGCCGTGGGTCCACGCCCATGGCCAGGGCGAGCATCCCGGCGCCCACCGCGACGAGGAGGCCGATGGCTCCCCCGTTGAGGAACCCCACCAGAATTTCCTTGCGTACCACGCGACCACGAGCCTCGAGCGGCCCCGCCGACGTCGCGAGTCGCCGAATGGTCACGGCGAGCGCCTGCTGGCCAGCATTTCCTCCGAGTCCAGCCACGACGGGCATGACCACCGCCAAAAGCGTCGCCGCGGCGATTTCACTCCGGAACCACCAGACCACGCTGGCTGCGAGGCTCGCGGTCATCGTGTTGAGAAGGAGCCACGGGAGCCGGGCGCGAACCGCCTCGAGCGAACTGCCGCGTAGTTCCTCCGCCTCCGACACACCTGAGAACAGGAGCAGGTCTTCGGTGCTCTCCGCCTCGATGACGTCGATGACGTCGTCGAACGTGACACGGCCCAACAGGACCCCTTCGTCCGAAACCACCGGGATTGACGCCAGGTTGTAGTGGGCGATCATGTGGCCAACCTGCTCCTGGTCGGCCTCGGGGACCACCGATGCGACCGTGGGTTCGACCAGGTCGCTGATGCGATGATCCGTATCAGACAGGATCAGGTCGTCCAACGGCACCGTGCCGAGCAGCTTGGTGTCCTCGTCCACCACGAACACGGTGTAGAAGTTCTCCACCTCCCTTCCCTTCACACGCACGGCCTCGATCGCCTCACCCGCTGTGAGGTGGCCAAGCACCGACACGAGCGCGGTGGTCATGATCCCTCCGGCCGTATCCTCGTCGTACTGGAGAAGCTCCCGGATGTCGCCCGCCTCGTCCGTCGGCAACTCCGCCAGAAGCCGATCCTGCGTTTCCGGCGCAAGCTCACCGACCAGATCCGCGGCGTCGTCGTCGGACAGCTCGTGCAGGAGTTCCGCGCCCTCGGCGGGGGCCAAGGCGCTCAAGAGCTCTGCCCGGACGTCTCCCTCTTCCATCTCGGCGAGTGTTTCCGAAGCCAGGTCGGCCGGGAGCGCCCGCACCAAGGCCAGGCGAAGGTCTTCGGACAGCGACTCCACTACGTCTGCAATATCGGAGGGGTGGAACTCCTCCAGCAGGGTCTCGAGCGCAGCTATGTCGCCCTCACCGATCAGCGCGGCGATTCGTTCCTGAAGATCCGGGGATTCGTCGGCAGGGCTGGTGGTCATGCCCCGGAGAGTGGCGTCTTCAGATCGCTTCGTCCAGTAGCTTCTGGACCAACCGCTCCTGGAGAATGAACATCTCGCTGGAAGAGCGGGCCTCGGTGTCCGGATGGTCGTACCCAAGTACATGCAGGGTGCCGTGGATCGACAGACGGGCCAACTCTTCCTCGACGGAGATGCCGGCCCCTACCGCCTGAATCGCCGCCTGCTCGTATCCCACGTAAACGTCTCCCAACACCTCCTCATCACCCTCGTAGAGAGCGAAGGAGAGGACGTCGGTCGGGATGTCCTTACCCAGATGGGTACGATTCAAAACCCGGATGGAGTCATCGTCCAAAAGCGTCAGGGAAATCTCTCCCTCGCTGAGCCCCGCATTGCGGAGAACCATTTCCACCGCCGACCGCAGCCAATCTTTCGACACACCGGCAGCGACCTCTCCGGAGACCTGGATTTCCAATCGAAATCAGGATCGGCGATCGACGTCGCCAAATTCGATCTGTTCGCTGACTTCGGCCGCGCCGGCCCCCTCATCCCCGGACCCCCTGAGGTCCTGGGGCCCGTCATCCGCACCGGACGATTGCTCCCCCCCCGAACCCGCTGCTTCCTTCGGTCCATCCTTCGACGGGCCCCCCGAGCCATCCTCGTCAGACCCGTTCCCCGAACCATTGTCCGGTGCGTCCGTCAGATGCTTGGTCGCGGGATAGTCGATTCGGTGGTGATAGATGCCACTCAATACCTTCACGAAGGTGTCCTTGAGGGCCGTGATCTCGCGCATCGTCAACGGCGCTTCGTCGAGTTGGCCGTCCTGCCGTTTGCTCTCGATGATTCCCTCCACCAGATCACGGACTCGCTCCGGCGTCGGCTCCTGAAGCACCCGTGTGGCGGACTCGATCGAGTCCGCCATCATTGCCACGGCGGTCTCCTTCGACTGCGGCTTCGGTCCGGGATAACGGTAATCCGCTTCATCCACGTTGTCCTCACCGAGTTCTTCTCGGGCACGGTCGTAGAAAAAGGAGATGAGTTGAGTGCCATGATGCTCGGAGATGAACCGCTGAATGACCTCGGGCAGCTTCGCTTCCTTTCCCAGCCGGAGCCCCTCGACCACGTGCTCCACGAGGATCGCCGACGATGTATCAGGCTTCAGCTTGTCGTGGGGATTTCTTCCTTCGGCCTGGTTCTCCACGAAGTAATGCGGCTTGAGCACCTTTCCCACGTCGTGGTAGTACAGGCCGACCCTGCAGAGCAGTCCGTGAGCACCGATGGCGTTGGCGGCCAACTCCGCGAGATTGGCGACGTTGATGGTATGCGCGTAGGTGCCCGGAGCTTCGAGAGAGAGGCGACGCAGGAGCGGCGCGTTCGGATCCGCCCACTCGAGGAGTGTCTGGTCGGTCGTTATCCCCGTGAACCACTCGAACACGGGAACGAAGCCCATGGCGATGACCGCACTCAAGGCCGCGTTCGAGCCGGCCCAGGCCATCCGCACGGCAAAGTCCATCGCGGAGCGCTCCCCCACCAAGCTCAGCGCAAGGAGTGTCACCGCATAGGCCAACGTGATGATCGCAACGAACACCCACGTCTGTGCCCTGCGCCGAACGACCCGGACGCTCATGGCCGCCGCCGCCGCACCGATCATCACCGAAAACAGAATGTCCGTGTCCGCGAACGGAGGCTGCGCCACCGTGAGTCCGGCCAAGACAAGTCCCATCACGAGGGCGACTCTAGAATCCCAAAGAACCGCCAGAGCCAGAACGACGAAGGCCACCGGCAACGCTTCGGGGGCCAGACCGTTGGCTGCGATGACCCGAGCCACGATGAAGTAGATCAACACCAAGGTCGCCTGTAGGACCAACCACCTCAGAGATCCGTAGATGACCGGGCGCAAGAAAAACACGAGCGCGCCAAACACTGCCAGTAGCGACAAATTCAGGAGAAACGCTCCCACAAGGGGCCCGAGTTGGACGCCCCCATCCTCGAGACGCTGGAGCCGGCGGAGCTCCGCTTCGTACGCGGTCAAGCGCGCCAGATCGACCTGCGTGATGGGCTCGTTCGCCCGGACGATCGCCTCTTGCTGGACCACATTTCCGGTGGACTCGGGGACGGCCTGACGGGCCTGCTCACGATCGACGGCAGTGACCTCGGCGTCGAACACGAGAGAATATTCAGTGTGGCGAATGACGATGAGTCGGAGAATCTCGCTGAGCTCGGGGCTGGCCGTCTGAAGGTCGTCGACCACGCGCAAATTGAGATCTCCTCCGACCAGAATGTCTTCACGCGCCTCAGAGCGGCGGCTCTCAATACCCGGGTCCTGAATCAGGAGGCGGGCCCCCGTGAGCTCGCTCGCCTCCGTGGCGTCGACCACGCCGATCATCGCGTATCGCCGCACGCCCATGATGGACGTGGTCCGAAGGAGCCGACGGTTCGCCTCGTCCATGAGAAGAACGGCCTGCTGTGGACTGGCCACGACCGACTCCCCGAGAAGATGCGCGCGGAGGAGCTCCGAATCGTCCTGGAGGGCGACCGTGTCGAGGGCGACGAAGAACCTGTCGAGTCGGACCGCCATGCTGTCTCCGACCTCGGGTCTGTAGTTGAACGTGGGGGGCACGCCCGCTGCGGCGTCCGCCCTCTCCCGCTGTAGCTCCACTGTGGACTTGGGTATGGTGAAGGGCACCTCGGCGATCACGGGGTCGTTAAGGACCATCCCCTCTTCAAATCGGCCGAGGGTGGATTGCCCAACCGGAGGAAAAAGCGCGGTGATGGCGCCGGCCAATGCGACCAAGAGCAGCAGCCGCGATCCGTGATATACGACTCCGTCCGGCCAGGGCGGGCGCACGGGGTCCCCTTGCCCTTCGCTGGTAGCACCGTATGTGGAGAGGCTGTCCCGGGTCACGAGTCCACCTTCGAATCCGCACGGGCATACGCCCGAATGATGTCCTTCACCAGACGATGCCGGAGAACGTCCGTTTCGTCCAGATAAATAAACTCGATGCCGTCGACCCCGCTCAGGAGGGTCTCCACCTGGAGCAGGCCAGAATCCTCTTTGCGCGGGAGGTCGATCTGTGTCTTGTCTCCTGTTATCACCACCTTGGAGTTCACCCCCAAGCGCGTCAGGAACATCTTCATCTGCAGTGTGGTGGAGTTCTGGGCCTCATCCAAGATCACAAACGCATCTGAGAGCGTACGGCCGCGCATATAGGCCAACGGCGCAATCTCGATGGTTTGGTCGTCGAGCGCCTTACGTACTCTTTCGGGAGGCATCATGTCTTCCAGGGCATCATACAGAGGCCTCAGGTAGGGATCGACCTTCTCCTGCATGTCCCCCGGAAGAAACCCGAGGCTCTCGCCCGCCTCAACGGCCGGACGGGCCAGGACGATACGCCGCACACGCTTCTTGTAGAGAGCGTCCACCGCGAGTGCGACCGCCAGATACGTCTTCCCCGTTCCGGCAGGCCCGATGCCGATGACCACGTCATTTTCCCTGATCGCCTTGACGTACTTGCGTTGTCCCTCCGACTTGGGGCGGATCACCTTGCGGGACCCCGGCAGCGCGACCTGAAGTTCCGTGTCGGGCGACACGACTCCACCGGCCCCGTGGGCAGCCAAACCCTCCGCAAAGCGTGCGATGTCGTTCCGGTCGAACGGCGTCCGCAAACGCGACAGTTCGATCAGATGCTGGACCAAGGGAGCGGCCCCCTCCACCGCGCTCAGCTCTCCCGACAAGATGACATGATCCCCTCGAAGCACGAGTCGCACGTCGTACAGACTCGTGACTTCCCGAAGGTTGGCGTCATTTGCACCTGTGAGAAGCAAAGGATCGACTCCCTCCGCGTCCAGGCGGTGCTCTACCACCGTGCTCTCACCCGACTTCAAACCTTCTTGGGTCATGTTTCAGCCCCGCTCGCGTGGGCCACCTGTTCCCCGTCGCCCTCCCCCGTTCTTGCAGGGGCAGCTTGATCCTCAGCCCGACTAAGGGACAGGCCGAGCTCGGCTAGACCCTCCTCGTCCAATGGCGTCGGCGCTCCCTCGAAGAGGGCGCGGGCGGTGGTCGTTTTGGGAAACGCGATGACCTCTCTCAGGCTATCGGCCCCGACGAATAGCGCCACCAGGCGATCCACACCGAATGCCACCCCCCCGTGCGGCGGCGCCCCCGAGGCCAGAGCGTTCAAAAGAAACCCGAACTTCAGGTCGATCTCGGCGTCATCCAAGCCGAGCAGGCGGAGGATCCGACGCTGGAGCTTCGGATCGTGATTACGAATGCTGCCCGATCCGAGCTCGACGCCGTTGTACACGAGGTCGTAGGCCAGCCCCCGCACGCTCAGTGGTTCCGCCTCGAGTCGGTCTTCGTCTTCCGGATGGGGCATGACGAACGGATGGTGGTTGGCCGTCAACGCACCGTCCGCTCCCTCCTCGAAGATCGGAAAGTCCACCACCCAAAGCCAAGCGTGTTCTCGATCCTCGGGGATCTCGAGCGCCTCGATCGCGGCCAACCTCGCCGCAGAAAGCGCCGGCGATGTCATCCGGTCGGTCCCCGCGGCGACGAGCACGAGATCGCCGGTCTTTGTTCCCAACTCACGATAGGCGTCCTCGTCCATAAAGCGGGCCAACGAACCGGAGCCCCCCTCATCCGAGCATTTCGCCCAAAGAAGCCCAGGCGCACCCGCAACCTTTGCGCTGCCTTCGACCGCCTCGATCTGTCTGCGGGAAAGCTTCGCCCCACCCTCGAGAAGGAGTCCGCGCAAACGCCCCCCCTCGCCGACAGCGGCGGAGAAAACGGGCGCGTCGAGCCTGGCCAGAGCGTGGGTCCAATCCTGAATCTCCACCCCGAAGCGGAGATCGGGCTTATCGGTCCCGAACCGCTCCAGCGCCTCGGCATGTGTCAGCCGGATAAAGGGGACCTCCGCCTGAATTCGCGGCGCCTCCGCCGCGAGAGCGACCATGAGCCCCTCCATCCACCCCAGGATGTCGTCGGGCTCGACGAAGGACGCCTCGACGTCGATCTGGGTGAACTCGGGCTGGCGATCTGCCCTCAGATCCTCGTCCCGGAAGCACCGAGCGATCTGAAAGTAGCGATCGAAGCCGGCCGCCATACAGAGCTGCTTATAGATCTGCGGACTCTGCGGCAGTGCGTAGAACTCTCCGTGGTGAAGGCGACTCGGCACCAGAAAGTCACGGGCACCTTCGGGGGTGGGCTTGGTCAAGATCGGGGTCTCGATCTCGATGAAGCCGAGCTTGTCCAGGTAGTTCCTGCACGCGAGAACCAGCCGGTGTCGGAGCTGGAGATTCTCCTGCAGCTCGCTGCGCCGGAGATCCAGCACGCGATGCTTCAGGCGGAGCTCCTCCGACGGCAGCGCGTCCTCAGGACTCCGATACACAGGTATGGCGGGAGTGTCGGCACGGTTCAGGCGACGCAGAACCGTCGCGCGAAGCTCGATGTCCCCCGTCGGAATCTCGGTGTTCCGGTTCTCGGGAGACCGGACCACGACGGATCCCACGACGGCAACCACATCCTCAGCTCCGAGCTGGTGGGCGAGGTCGAGCGAGGCCGGCTCGGTCCAGTCCGGCCCGAGCGACACCTGCACCAATCCGCTTCGGTCGCGAAGATCGAGGAAGATCAAACCGCCCAGATCTCTGCGGCGGTGCACCCAGCCCGCCAACTCGAGCTCCGCGCCCTCGTCATCGGAGCGAATGCCGCCCAGCATTCGAGAGCGCAACGCGGTCCGTTCGATATCGATCTGGTTCATGACTAGCGCGAACTCGTTGGGGTAGTGCCTTCGTTCAGCGACCACCCATTTTCATGCAAGCGCCGGGAAAACCTCGAGAACAGCACCAAACCGAGCATCACGCCTGCGCTGTCCGCCACCCAGTCACCCACGCTGGAATCTCGACCCGGAACGAAGCTCTGATGCCATTCATCCAAGGCACCGTACCCCACGCCGATGAGTGACAAGACGAGCCCTGAAACGCCGGACCCGGTGCTCTGGTTTCCCCACGCGAGAGACAAGCCGAGAATCAAGAAGAGACCCCCATGGGCCAACTTGTCGACCCCGGGCAGCAGAATGCCGGCCAGCCCCAGCCCGGACGACTCGCTCAATAAAAAGAGGACCGCCGCCCAGAGAGCGGCTGGCCCCCAGCCGAAAACCCGACCCTTCACTGAATGTTCGACAGCGGATACAGTACCCGGCCCCCCTTTGGCAAGCAGATGCAAAAGTACAGTTGGACCGCTTCAAGTTTAACCTGGGCATCTGGGCGATACAAGAAAACGTCGTATTCCTTCAACAACCTTCCGGCATCGCGTTAACTTTGGGGCTACCTCCCACGGTGACTCCAGACCGATCCGGCGGCCCCGGCCCGAAGGACACCATCCATGCCCAACGCGAAAACGGATCTCCTCAGTCTTCCGCCCGACGAGGCCGAGGCCGCCCTGGCTGAGCACTTCGAGGCCCGGGGCCAACCCTCCTACCGAGTACGCCAGGTTCTGACGTGGATGTTCGAGGAATGTGTCGCCACGATCGCTGAGATGACCAATCTTCCGGCGGCCGAGCGGGATGCGCTCGACGCCGCATTCTCTTTTTTGGAGCCTACCGCCGATACCGTGTCCCGCTCCTCGGACGGGACCGTCAAGCACCTCTGGCGGCTGGCCGACGGAGAACTGGTGGAATCCGTCCTGATCCCCACCCCCGACCGTTTGACCCTCTGCGTTTCGTCTCAGGCCGGCTGCGCGATGGGATGCACGTTCTGCGCGACCGGTTGGGCCGGTTTTCAGCGCCAACTCACGGCCGGCGAGATCGTGTCCCAATACCGGGCCTCCCGGAGATGGGCCCTCGACCACGGATACGGGAGGATTTCCAACATCGTGTATATGGGAATGGGTGAGCCTCTGAGTAATCGAGAGGCGCTTCATCCGTCCCTGACCCTTCTCAACCGTGGGTACGGCGTCGGCGCCCGGCGGATTACCGTGTCGACCGTCGGCGTCGTTCCGGGTATCCTCGAGTTGGCTGAGCGCGAAGAGCAATTTCGACTGGCCGTTTCCCTCCATGCACCCGAGTCCGAGCTTCGGAGCCAGCTGATTCCCCTCGAGAAGAGACACTCCCTCGAGGAACTCATGGCGGCCCTGGTCCAGTTCGACCGGGCCGGCGGACGGCGAATCACGTTCGAGTACGCGATGATCCGGGGTATCAACGACGCCCCGCATCTCGCTCCGCAGCTGGCAGACCTCGCCTCGTCCCTCAATGCATTCGTGAACCTCATCCCCTACAATCCCATTCCCTACCAAGACTGGAAGGCGAGCCGGGGACAACGCATCGAGGAGTTTCGTTCGGTACTCGAAGCGCGGGGTGTATCTGTGGCCGTTCGTGTGCCACGCGGCCGGGACATCGATGCCGCGTGCGGCCAGCTCAGGGCGAGCAGGATGGCGTCCGATTCCCCGCCGATGCCGGATTCCGGCAAACGCCTCGAGGCGGCCTCAGCGTATGCGGGAAAAGACCCGGCCGAGACGGACCTCACGAATCCAGGGAAACGGCCTGAATGAGCCTTTGTTATAAGAGAAATAAATCACCGAGGCTCGCCCCTCGAGCCGCCAACCCTCGAGCAGTCCCCAGTACCGGGAATCGAGGCTCGTGTCCCGGTTGTCTCCCAGCATGAAATACCGGTCCTCCGGAATCACGAGAGGACCCCAGTTGTCCCGCGTGGGGCGGTAGGTCTCCCTCGGCACCGCAGCGACCAGATGCTCCGCTTGCCATGACATCCAATTGGGGTCCGGGCGGTCCCCGGCGGGATCCACATGTTTGACGTAGGGCTCGTCCTGGACCTTTCCGTTGAGGGTGAGGACGCCACCCTCCATTGAGATGGTGTCTCCCGGAACGCCAATGAGGCGCTTGACCAGTTTGAGATCGGGCTCGTGCGGAGGATCGAAAACCAGGATGTCGCCACGCTTGACCGAGGAGTACCCGGGGATCCGAACACGGGTACCGGGAATACGGACACCCACGGCTGCCCGATTCGCGATCAGAAAATCCCCAACCAGGAGCGCGCCCTCCATGGACCCTGACGTGATCACGAAGGTCTGCAGGACAAAAGTGCGAATGATCAGGAAGAGGATCGCCGCCACCAGGAGCGACTTGGCCCACTCCATGACCGTACCGTCGGGTGCCTTTGGTGTCTCTTTTGACTTCGCCTTCGGAGAACTCGTCTCCGCAGGGCCGCCTTCTCCCTTCTCACTCACTCCACCGCTATTTCGTCGATTCTTTTTGGCCATAGTCGCTTATCGTAGAAACCTGCGAACGTCCCACCAAGGCACGATACCCACTTCGCCGTCTTCCTCGCTCACGTCGGGAACCCATTCACTACCCAGCAGTACGGTGACATCAAGGTAAAGGTTCGCATCGGGTTGGCTTTCCACCCAGTCCGTACCGAGCGCTTGCCCGACCGCAGCAGCCGCTCTCGGCCTTCCCACCCGGTCGAGCACGAGGGTGGAATCCTGCCCGAACGTCTCAGCATTCCCGAAGTAGACGACGTCGAAACCTCGGTCCCGAAGGTGATCGGTGGCAAGGCGAGCCATGTCCTCCCTTCCCCCGGCGTTGAGCACCTCCACCCGTACGCGACCCAAACCGGCGGCCGTGGAATTCCGCGGCGGCGTCACGATTGCCTGCTGGGGTAGAGGGTTCCACTGCGATATGGCCGATCCGATGAAAATTCCCGTGGCCAGAACGACGCCGAGGAGGATCAGACCTCGGAGGCGCTCGCCCATAACCTCCCCTTCGCCAGTCGGTTCCACAGTCCGAGGGTTTCCAGTGGTACGGGACGCCCTTTCTTGATCAGGAACTGGATCCGCTTCCCTACCACGGCCTTGGCCACGGTATCGAGGCGCTCAGGCATTTCCTCGCGCAGCCGAGCCCTCCACTTTGGCTGAAGTTGACGACCGGGCTCGAGGAAGTCCGCCACATAGAGCGCTTTTCCAATGTCATCGAAGTCTGGACTTCCCAGCGTGTGGCACGCGACAGCGGTAAGAAGGGGTTCGTCCCTGACGCCGCCCCGGCGGAGGCGGTCCGCTGCGGCAGGACCGTGGATAACTTCGTCCGGCAACTGGTCCCACGGACTTGATAGCTCTGCGCGGAGATCATCTGGATCCGCATCACGCAAGACATCATGAAGATACCCCACTGCGCACCAACGCTCGACGTCCCGACGGTGATCCCCCCGGGCCTCGCCCCACTCCCGCAGCAGCTCCGCCACCCGCGCCATGTGCGCCCTGCGTTTTTTCCGGGCGACGGCCCAATCGGGAAGCACACCGGTAGCCGCCGCCGCGACCCAGGGATGGAGTTCGCTCACGCCCGCCTTCCGGTGGGAATGGGAGCACGCTCGATCACTAGGTGGGTTTTGGGTTCGGGCATCGCTGGGTCTTGTCATCCGCAAACTGACAGCGCCAAAAGCTAGCCGAGGCCCCACCGATCGGCCAGGCGCACGCTCGGTTCTCCCCTATCTTTGGTCCATGACGATGCGATGGGATCCCGTTCTGACCGCCGCGATAGCCGCCGAACTGAGCCACGCCCTGGTAGGGGAGCGGCTCAAGGGGATCTTTCTGGATCACGGCGCCGCGACCCTCCACGCCTACTTTCGCCACGTGACCGTGGTGCTCGATCTCGCGCGCTCCCGCCTCGGCGTGGAGGTACTCGACGCGTCCGAGCCTCCAGAGGGGAGCCGCACTTTCCCGTGTAGACTGGAGGGGGTCGAGCCCATTCCGGACGAGAGGGTCCTCGTATTCGTGCTGACCCGTTTCCGCGGGCGGGGAGGCTCGATTCGGATCGTCGTCGAATTCGTATCGGGCCGCAGCAACGCTACCGTAGTCGCGGGAGAGAAGTGGACGGTCAAGCATATCCTGGTGCCGCGCTCGGGGACGCGTGCGCCCCGGATCGGAAGCCCCTATCCGAAGCCACGCTCGGAGAGGCGCGGCGTGGATAAGCCCCTGAGCCTACAGGACTGGCTCGAGATCCTCGAAACCGAGCATACGCTGAAGGGAAGAACGCGCCTGCTCCTTCACGAGGTGGCTTTCACGTCTCCCATCAACGCTCCCGCGCTCCTGGACGGGGCGTCGTCGCTCGAGGCCGGCTACGAGCGCTGGCTTCATCTGAGGACGGTCGGTCTTGGAACAGACACCGGCCGAACCCCGGGGCCGGCCTATATCCTCGGTTGCGAGTGGGGAGACCAGCCCTATCCGGCCGAGTTGCCAGGGTACCGGCACCGAACATCAGAAACGCTCCTCAAAGCTGTCGAGGAAGTCCGACGGGCCGCTGGAGCCGCCGCGATACTGACCCCCTCTCCATGGACGAACGCCCTGGAGGACGCCCTCCGCGCGGTGCGCAAGAAGCGGGGCAAGCTAGAGCGTGAACTCGGGGCCACCCCAGACCCACGAGCACTCCGCATCCAGGGAGACCTGATTCTCGCCCACCTGCACCTCGTGAGAAAGGGAGCCGACGAGGTGACCCTACCGGGCTTCGAGGGCGCCTCGGAAACGATCGTTCTCGATCCCGCGCTCTCTCCGCAGCGGAATGCCGAGCGATTTTACGACCGTGGAGGGCGCGCCGAGCGGGCGCGGGCGAAATTACCGGCTCTGATCCGAGAGGCAGAGTCCCGCGTGGTCGAACTGGGCGCCCTTCTCGACCAGGTTCGAGCTGGGAAGGCATCGGCGGACGAGATCAGCGCGGTGCTCCCCGAGTCGGGAACAGGGGGTCGAGCAACAGCGAGCGCCCCCGGACCCATCCTTCCCTACCGCCGATACTGGACGTCGGGGGGTTTGGAGGTGCGGGTCGGACGGGGCTCCAAAGCCAACGATCAACTGACCTTCAAGCATTCCGCACCCGACGATATCTGGCTTCATGCGAGACATTCGGCGGGTGCACACGTCGTACTCCGGTGGAAGGCAGGAGAGGCGCCGCCGGCTAGGGATCTGGAGCAGGCAGCCAACCTCGCCGCCCTGCACTCCAAGGCACGAACATCCGGGAGTGTGCCGGTGGATTGGACAAGGAGGAAGTACGTGCGAAAGCCGAGAAAAGCTCCCCCGGGCAGTGTCCAAATAGATCGTGCAAAGACGTTGTTCGTCGCACCCGATCCCTCTCTTCTGGATCGGCTCAAGAAGCGCGGAGGAGGGGGTTAGGAGAGCTCGCGCTCGTTCGCCACACGATCCATGGCGGACCGCAAGGTTGCCAGGAACGCCCCCGCCCCCTCTGGACCGCCCTCGTCCAAGGCCTGGATCAGCGCGCTCCCGACGATCACGCCATCGGCGACACCGCTGATCAACGCCGCCTGTTCCGGCGTGGAGATCCCGAAACCCACCGCCACCGGAAGCTCGACGACTTCGCGGAGAGCCCTCACCTCTTCCTCCAAGCCTTCGGCCAGGGCTTCACGAGCGCCCGTCACTCCCGTCCTGGAGATGTAATACAGGAAACCCTGGCCCGTCTTCCCGATCGCGGAAGCCCGCTCCGGTCGGGTCGTGGGCGCGATCAGGCGGATGAAGTCCAGGCCAGAAGTGAGGATCGCATCCTCGACCAACGGATCGGTGCCGGTAGGGACATCGGTGAGAAGCAAGCCCTGCGCCCCGGCCTGTTCTGCGTCCGCGAGAAAGGCCTCGAGGCCATATCGGAGGAGCGGATTCAGGTAGCTGAAGAGAACGATGGGGGTGTCCGACTCGCGCCTGAACTCCCCGAGCAACTCGAGGGTGCCCTCGACCGTCATTCCCGCCTCGAGGGCCCGGAACGTGGCCTCCTGGATGGTCGGGCCATCTGCGAGCGGGTCACTGAAGGGGATCCCAAGCTCCAGCACGTCGCCGCCGGCCTCCGCCAGGCCCGCCAGCACGTCTAGGGTTGCGGACCGGGACGGAAATCCGGACGTCACGTAGGGAACCAGGGTAGATCGCCCCTCGCTCCGCCGCTCCGCGAACCTCTCAGAGATACTCGGCATGGGACTCGAAAAGGGTACAGAGGAGGGAACTCAAAGGAAGAACCTCAGGCAAGGTGAGACCTCAGATGAGGTAGTCGCTGACGCGGATGCCATATTTTTGCGCGTCTGTCGTCCTCACGATGGTGCGCTCGCCGAGAGAAAGGTCCACCGTGACTGGGGTTTCCAACGGCCCACCCTTGCCATCAGAAATCACCTTCACCATGGGGCGGTGGAGGTGCTCGACTTCCGAATGGGTCTTGGATACCACGGCCAACTCATGCGTGTCCAGAATCACCAACGTGCCGACCGGATACACACCTGTCGATGTGATCAGAGCCTTCACGATCAGTTGATCGAAGCCACGCCGGGGGTTGTCCCTCATCTCCTTGAGCACCTCATCCGGAGGCCAAGGCTCGTACTGGTAACTCCGTACCGAAGTGCCCGCGTCGAAGCCGTCCGCCACGGCGACGATCTTTGAGAACAGTCCGAGCTCCCGGGTTCGTTCGTTCTGAGGATACCCGGAGAGATCGATCTTCATATGATGCTCGTAGGCAATGAGCATCTGGCGGAACGGCAACTCGGCAAAGCCACCCATGTCGAACAGGAGGAGCAGCCCCTCGGTGGGGTGCTCCTTGAGCTGGGTCCACTCCTCTTCGGTCAGTCCACCGGCCTTGTTTATGATCTCGGTGTCCACACGCATCTTGCCGATATCGTGAAGCAGTGCGCCAAGACCCAATTCGTACAGCTGTAGCTTCGTGAACCCGAGCCGTTGCCCGATGACGACGCTGAAGATGCAGACGTTCACCGAGTGGGTGAACGTGTACTCGTCGAAACCGCGCAGCGTCGTCATCGTGACCATCGAGGACTCGTTGTCGAGGACCTGGTCGACGATGCCCTGAACAGCCCGCTTCACCTTCCGGGCATTCACCGCCTTCCCCAGGCGTACTCCGGTGAGCACATCCTTCGCTACCCTCACCGACTGCGCGTACGTTCCCTTGGCCTCAACGAGCGCGTCCCGCTCGACCAGCTCGGGCTCTTGCGACTCGACCAGAGGCCGGACGTCGATATGCTCCGCCGACGTCTGGCTCAGGGCGTCGAGGAACGCCGGAAGAGGTTCGTCGCCCGGGTCCCCCAAGAGGAGAGCCAGGAAAGAGGCCCACTCCTCGCTCTCTACGCCGGGTGCCACGTTGACCTCCCCGATGCCGTGACTGGTCAGCACGGATGCCAGGTTTCCGAAGGTCGAGAAGTTGGACAGATCAAGCCGCAGCCGGGTCTCATTGAGAAAGAAAAAGTCACCCGAGATATTGAGGTCGAACGCCCCCTCATCACTCTCTAGGAGGGCGACCACCTGTCCTTGCAGGTCGTCGATCAACTGCTGGACCTGCACGTTCTCGACCGGATAAAGTCGCATCGAACGTAGGGCGACATAGATCGCGGTGAGCAGTTTTCCGCCAACTTCCTGAATGTTTACTGTGTCGTCCAGCGAACTCACTCGGCCTCCTCCCCGACTCCCTCGAGAGCTTGGCGCACCGCGGTGCGGACGACGGCGTCGGTATCCCGCTGCGCCGCCAGAAGGGCCTCATGAGCACCGGGAAGCCCGCCCTTGCCCAAGGCCCGGGCCGCGGACGCGCGGATTTGAGACGGCTCACGCCGTCCGAGAAAACCCTTCTTGTTGAGGATTTCGTTAAGCACATCGGTCGCCCGGGAACCGCCCAGTACCCCGTAGCTTTCGAAGATCGCGATCTTCTCGGTGAGATCGGCCTGGCGAATCTCCTTTCCGGTGACCAACGCCTCCAAGGCCGATGCGGCCGTCTCGACCCCGAGCTCCGCCAGCGCTCCCGCCGCCGCGACGCGTACATCGCGATCGTCGTCGGAAAGCGCGCCAATGAGTGTATCTGGCGTGGTGACGTCCGCGAGCAACTGAATCGTCTCGATGAGGGCAAGCCTGACGCCGGCATCGGGATGGTTCATCAGGCCCGCGAGCTTGGGGGATGCCTCCGCTATTCCCATCCTTCCGACAAGGCGCACCGCTCCGGACGTGACGACTGGGTCCCGATCCTCGAGTAAGGAGAGGACCGCTTCAGGATTCTCCTCCGCAATACCATGAACCGCATCGCGCAGAGTTTCCTTGAGGGCGGGCATTTCCTCCTGCTCAGCCGCCAAGAGAAGTATCGGAAGCGCACCGGCCCGGAGGAACCGTAGAAGCCGGCCCAATACCTCGACAGGAACATCGATCGTACCATCTTGAAGACCACGTACCAGCTCCTCGAGCGTTTCCGGGGCTGAGAGGTCGTCCAAGAGCTCATCACACTCCTTTTGGCGGACCTCGTCCAGAATTTCCGGATCGGCGCGCACCGCAGCCAACTCTTCCAAGATGTTTGCCGCGGACTCGACGTCCCCACGACTCAACAAGGTTGGCAGGAGGCCGCGAAAGATCTTGATGATCTCTGTCTTGCGGTCCGGATACCCGGGTTCTTCCAATCGGTCGAAGAGTGCCGCGAGGACCTCATGCCGCAGATCTCGGGACATCTCGGATGCTAACGCCCGCTGAAGCTGCACCTTTTCATCGGGATCGAGAGCGTAAAGCGTCGGGGAAAAATCCTGGCCGATCTTGGGTGGCGGGGGCTCTCCTTCCGCTGCGCCGGCCTGGTCACCAGCCCCATCTTCGGCGGCTTTGGCCTCACCCTCGAGGACCTGAGCCAAACCGGCCCGATCCTCCTCCGCCTGAGCCGTGGGAAGTACGGCCCCTTCCGTGATCTGGTCCACGGACCTGCATTGGAAAAACTCGAGGTCCTGCTCCCAAAGCATCGTCAGAAGGTCATCGGCCTCCGCGCTCTTGAGCATCTTCGCACGCTGGAGCACGCCGAGAATCTTCGTGATCTCCGGACCCTCGACGCCCGGGAGAAACGTGATATCACGGATCCCGTCCTTGTAGAGCAGGAACGCGAGGGAATCCGAGCGAGAAGAACTCTGGTAGATCTCTTCTCCCACCAGGAGAATCCGGTCCTCTTCCACCGACAGATTGAGGCCCTCGACTTCCTCCCATAGCTCCTCGAAGGACTCACGAAGGTTCGCGACGAAGCGCTTCCGAACCGGGTTGTTTTGGTCGTAGAGCTGGAACGCCCTAAGGGCCTTGCCGAGCACGATGAAAAGCGATCGGACTTCGGCGACTGGAAGGTCGTCTCCTTCCGCCCAGTCCTCGCCCTCGGCCGGGGTCGCGTCGGAGATTTCGGGGGGGGTGTCGGTCAATGGTGCCTCGCACTGAGTCGAATGCACAGTTACTCACTTAAAGATAATGTTCTCCTTCTTCGATGCGAGCAACATAATCCACGTCCTTATCGCCCCTCCCGCTCAGGCACACCAAGAGTGATCCACGCTCCTTGTAATCGGGCGCAATCTTCAGGACATGCGCTATCGCGTGTGCGCTCTCTAGCGCCGGAGTGATCCCCTCCAGCTCGGATAACCGGTGAAAAGCCGCCAGGGCCTCTTTGTCCGTGATGGAGGCATACCGAGCGCGCCCAATGTCCTTTAGGTAAGAGTGTTCGGGTCCTACACCTGGGTAGTCGAGGCCCGCAGAGATCGAGTGCGCGGGCGCTACCTGACCGTCCGCATCCTGCAGCAGGTAACTCATGGCCCCATGCAGTACACCGGGCCGTCCTGCAGCAAGCGTGGCCGAGTGCCTTCCGGAGTCGAGGCCCTCCCCCGCGGCCTCGACGCCGATGAACTCCACTCCGTCGTCTTCGCGAAAGGCGTGGAAGATACCCATGGCGTTCGATCCGCCGCCCACACACGCCACGACCGCTGCCGGTAGCGCGCCGGTGCGCTCGAGCATCTGCTCCCGCGCCTCGTGCCCGATCACGGCCTGGAAATCACGCACGATTCGCGGGAACGGTGATGGACCCACGACGGAGCCGATGATGTAGTGCGTCGTTTCGACGTTGGTGACCCAATCACGGATGGCTTCATTGGTCGCGTCCTTGAGCGTGCGCGTCCCGGACCCGACCGGCCTGACCTCCGCGCCGAGGAGTTCCATGCGGTAGACGTTCAACGCCTGACGGTCCACGTCGACCTCGCCCATGTAAACGACACACTCGAGATCGAAGAGTGCGCATGCCGTCGCCGTGGCAACGCCGTGTTGGCCGGCCCCGGTCTCGGCGATGATTCGGTGCTTTCCCATGCGGCGGGCCAGCAGGGCTTGCCCGATGGTGTTGTTGATCTTGTGGGCACCGGTGTGGTTGAGGTCTTCTCGCTTCAGAAAAATCGGAGCCCCATCCACGGACGCCTCCAATCGGGAAGCGTGGTAAAGTGGAGAGGGGCGGCCCACGTAGTCGCGAAGGAGGAGATCGAGCTCTTCGCAGAAGACGGAATCGGCTGTCGCCTCTTCGTAGGCGGCACCCAGTTCGTCCAGAGCCGAGATGAGCGTTTCGGGTACGTACCGGCCCCCATATGGGCCGAATCGCTCCCCTTTAGCTTCCATGATATTCACCATGAGTCACCGTTCTCGGTACCATTCGTCGATGCCCCTCACTTTCCCATGCGGGCGTTCTGAACGAAGGCCTGCATCAGCTTCCGGTCTTTGCGGCGAACGTGCAGCTCCACACCGGAACTGACGTCGACGATGTCGGGCCGAAGGACCTGCACCGCGTCGGCTACGTTCCCCGGAGTGAGGCCCCCTGCGCAGATCACTTTTAAGTCGTGCGGGATGCGGTCCCGCACGGCCCGCACACCCTCCCAGGAGAACGAAGCTCCGCTGCCTCCGGCCCGGTCGGGATGCCACCCATCGAGGAGCAGGCCGTCTACCGAAGCTCCGACGGCCTTCAAAGCCCTGGTCACATCTTCGGCGTCTCGGACCCGAACAGCCTTCCAAATGGCCCACTCTCCCCGCCTGTGCAACTCCTCTGCGTATTCGCCGTCCTCCTCACCGTGCAACTGGATCACCGAAACCCCGGACAACCCGGCGATGCGTTCGGCCTCGTCCAGCGATTCGTCCACGAAGACAGCCACGAGAGGAGCTTCGGCAACCAGCCCGATGTCCACGGCCTCGTCGGGCAGAATGCTCCTCGGAAATCCCTGGGAAAGAATCATGCCCAGGTAGTCGGCCCCGAGTTCTCGTGCCGCAACCGCGTCCTCCGGCGTCGTGATGCCACAGATTTTGATGCCGAGCTCACTCATCTCGATTCGAGGCTTGCCGGGGTACCCTTCCCCGCCCCACCAAGGCAGCCACGCCCGCGCCGGGATCTTTCTGGCGAAGGAGAGACTCACCCACGAGTACCGCGTCCACCCCCTTCTCTCCGAGGCTGCAGACATCGGCGGCGGTGTGAATCCCGCTCTCGGACACCAGCACCACACTGGGTGGAACTCCCGCTGCCAGCGAGCGTGTAACCTCGATCCGGGTCTCGAACGTCTGGAGGTTGCGGTTGTTGATGCCGAGGAGGCCAGCCCCCGTCGCGAGACCACGTTCCAATTCCGCCCCGTCGTGGACCTCCACGAGCGCGGACATCCCGAGCTCCACGGCCAACGTCCCCAACGCACGAAGCCTCTCGTCGTCCAGGATGCGGACGATGAGTAGAATCGCATCCGCCCCCGCTCCCCTCGCCTCATACACTTGCGACTCGTCGATGACGAAGTCCTTCCGAAGCAGGGGAATCTCAACGAGGTCGCGCACTCCGGCCAGGTCCTCGAGAGAACCGCCGAAATATTTTTCATCCGTCAGAACGCTGAGTGCAGCCGCCCCTCCCGACTCATACATCGGTCCGAGACGAAGGGGATCGAGATCCGAACGGATCTCCCCCGCACCCGGGGAGCGCCGTTTGATCTCGGCAATCACCGCCACCGAATCCCCACCCCGAAGCGAGCCGATAAAATCTCGGGGCGGTGGCGCGTCTTCGGCTCGTTTACGGAGTCCCGAAAGGCTTCGCTTCAGGACCTCGACCTCGCGCTGCTTGGTCTCGACGATTCGTTGGAGGATGTCCTTGGGCGGGCTCATCCGGGCACCCGGTCAACCATCGGCGAACGCGGGCGCGATACCGCCTTGCATTTCGGGCAACCTTCGGGTACTGTTCCTTCGGGTCCTATTCGGGTTTCCACCATACGAGAGGTCGTTGATATGCCCCTGACGAAGCGACAGAAAGAGATTCTCGACCATATTGAGGGCTTCATCGAAAAAAATGGGTATGCCCCGAGCTTCGAAGAGATCGCCGACGCGTTTGGGTACTCCTCCCTGGCGACCGTGCACGAGCACTTGAGCAATTTGGAGCGCAAGGGCTATATCCGGAAGGCCTACAACGAGAGCCGGTCCATCGAATTGATCGGCGCCGCCTTCGGCGCAAAAGCCGTCGAACTCCCGCTCCTCGGCGCGGTGGCGGCAGGGCTTCCGATCGAAGCGATCGAGCAACAGGAGACGCTCTCCGTGCCGCCGGACATGGTACGGTCCGGAAGGGAGAACTTCGTGCTGCGGGTCCAGGGTGAGTCGATGATCGATGAGCAGATCCGCGACGGAGACTACATCGTGGTGAGCGCCCAGGACACCGCTGACGACGGCCAGATGGTTGTCGCGCTCGTGGGCGGGGATTCGGCGACCGTGAAGAAGATGTACAGGGAACCAGACGGCCGGATCCGGCTTCAGCCGGCGAACCCCTCCATGGCGCCGATCGTCGAGGACGCGAGCAACGTCCAGATACAGGGAGTGGTCGTGGGGGTCATCCGGAAGTACTAGCGTTTGTGGCCTCTCGCAGGTCCTGGAGGGCCTCCAAAGCCCTCCCATCGTCGATGGCGGCGGCGGCCGCCGTGACACCGTCTTCGATGGTTTCTGAAATGTCCGCCACGTAGAGTGCGGCACCGGCATTCATGAGGACCGCTGTTCGAGCACCTCCCCGGTCACCACCTTCGAGCACCCTGAGGATGATCTCCGCGTTGTCCTCGGGCCCCCCTCCGACCAGCTCCCCGGCCGCACAGGACTCAAGACCGAAGTCCCCTGGGCGCACGGTGCTGTGACTCACGGCGCCCTCATGCAGTTCGGCTACCGCCGTCGGACCCATGGGGCTCAACTCGTCCAGCCCTGCCTCGCCGTGTACAACGAGGGCGCGAATATGACCGAGCTCTTTGAGCGCCTCGATGACGAGCGGGACCAGCGCGGCGTCGGCGACGCCGACCAATTGCCGGCGTACGCCTGCGGGGTTGGTCAGAGGACCGAGAATGTTCATGATCGTAGGGAAACCCAACTCACGACGGACCGGCCCCACATGCCTCATAGCAGGATGGAGCAGCGGCGCGAACATGAACACGATACCGGCCTTCTCTAGGACCCGAGCCATTTCCTCGGGTCCGAGCTCAATGCGGACGTGCAACGCTTCGAGGACATCGGCGCTTCCGCTTCGCGAGCTGAACGAGCGGTTCCCGTGTTTCGCGATGCGTGCACCGGCACCACGAGCCACGAGGGCGGCGGCCGTCGAAATGTTGAAAGTGGTCACGGCCCCACCGCCTGTTCCGCAGGTGTCGATCAACTCGTGGGGCGACTCCGCAGCGATCGGAATCATGGCCTTCCGAAGGGCCCGCACGCCGCCCGCTACCTCGACGGGAGCCACCCCCTTTGCGCGAAGTGCCGTGAGGAGTGCGGCCATTTGCTCTGAAGACGCCTCCCCCTCCATGAACACGTCAAACGCGAACTCGGCCTCGAATCCGGTGAGATTTTCACCTCCAGCGGCCTTCTGGATCACGGTCTGGAGGTCGAAAGATTCCAGCGGAGAAGCAGAAATTTTGCTCATTCACCACGGGGTTTGGGCGACGATTCAGCGTACTTTACGGTCGCTTGACAACGCTTGCGCCCCTTCTACCTTCCGGGCGTGAACGCCGTGAAGGACAAACGCCTCAAGCTGATTCTTCAATATGATGGATCCGCCTTCCACGGCTGGCAAATTCAGCCTGAGGAGCGCACCGTCCAAGGGGAGTTGGAGGCGGCCCTGGAGCAGCTCACGAGCACCCGTCGCCCGGTAATCGGGTCCGGGAGGACCGATCGCGGGGTCCATGCGACCGGCCAGGTAGCGGTTGCCTCCCTTCCAGATACGTGGCAGCCCGAAAAACTCGAGAAGGCCTTGTCCGCTGTTCTGCCCGACGACATCTGGGTCAAGAGCGTGGAGCCGGCTTCCCCGGATTTCCATCCTCGTTACGACGCGGTAAAACGGACGTATCTCTATCATCTCGGGCTTTCTGCGGAGGTCGAGTCGCCCTTCCACCGCCACTGGTGCTGGCCGTTGGCAAAACCTGTGGATGTGATGCTGCTCCGGAGCGCGGCCGAAACGATCGTGGGTAGCCATGGCTTCAAGGCGTTCGCCAAGTCGGGACAGTCCGAGAGAGGGTATAGGTGCATGGTACACGAATCCCGTTGGGATCCCTGGGAAGGGCTCGGGCTCACGTTCCGGATCACCGCCGATCGCTTCCTCCATCATATGGTTCGTTATCTGGTCGGAACGATGGTGGAGATCGCACGAGGCAGGCGACCTTTGGAGGACCTGCAGAGCCTCCTGGAGGAGCCCGAGGGCGACCTCCGGACCTCTCCGCCGGCACCCCCTTCCGGTCTGTTTCTCCATCATGTCACGTATCCGGCGCGGCCGTCCGCACCCGGGACGTCCTCGTCAGCAACGGAAAACGTAAATAAATGAAAATCTTTCTCGATACGGCGGACCTCGAAGAGATCCGCCGCGCCGCCGAGGCGGGCCTGATCGATGGCGTGACCACGAACCCGACCCTCATGGCCAAAGTTGGGGCAGAGCGTGATCCAGCGGAGCTGTTTCTCGACATTTGCGAGGCCGTAGACGGACCCGTCAGCGCTGAGGTGGTTGTCTTGGACGCCGAGGGCATGATCGAGCAGGGCCGACGTCTCGCAAAGATCCACGAAAACATCGTGATCAAGTGCCCGCTCACCGAGGCTGGGCTCCGCGCCTGCCGCACACTCACGAACGAAGGCACTCGCGTGAATGTGACGCTCTGTTTTTCCCCGACCCAGGCTCACCTCGCTGCGAAGGCGGGGGCCGCGTACATCTCCCCGTTCATCGGTCGGATCGACGATATTGCGGGGGACGGAATGGAGTTGGTCAGCCAGATCCGCGTGATCTACGACAACTACGACATCGAGACCGAGATATTGGCGGCCTCCATTCGGCACCCTCAACACATGGTTCAGGCCCTCTTGATTGGAGCCGACTGCGCCACGTTGCCTCCCAAGGTGCTGTATCAGTTGTTGAAGCATCCCTTGACGGACAGGGGCCTCGACGGATTCATGGCGGACTGGAAATCCCTCGGGAGGGATCTCTGAGTCCCCGCAAGTTCAGGCCGACGCTGCTTTGGGCGGTAGTCGTAGCGGTTCCGCTCGGGGGCTGCGAGGGAGGCGGGCGCGTGGACGGCGCGCCCGACTCCGAGGCTGCTTACGAGACGGTCGCGGCTCCCCTGATTTCCCAGCCGAGTGCCGGAGCTTTGGGGCAGACCACACCGCCTCGGGGTCAGGCCCGATCGGACCCAGTCTCCGGTTCCAGAAATAACGCGATCGTGGAGGCGGCCGCCCGCGTGGCCCCGGCGGTCGTGAGCGTCAACGTGATTCGCACGGAGCAGGTGCAAACGAGGGCGTCCTTTTTCGACCCCTTTCCGATGCCTCGCACTCGACGCAGTCGGGGTTTGGGGTCCGGATTCCTCATCAGCGCCGACGGGGTGATCCTCACGAACGATCACGTGGTTCGGGACGCCGAGCGCATTATGGTGACGCTCCCCGACGGCCGGGACTTCGAAGCCGAGTTGCTCGGGGCGGACCAACTCACCGACGTTGCAGTCCTCAAGATCCAAGGCACGGACCTGCCTGTGGCACCCGTGGGCACCTCAGAGGGGCTACTCATCGGAGAGTGGTCGTTGGCTATCGGTAATCCCTTCGGCAACCTGTTCTCCAATTCGGAGCCCTCGGTGACCGCGGGAGTGATCAGCGGAACCGGGCGCCACATCATCCCCGACGACGAGGACCGGGTCGTTTACTTGGGGATGATCCAGACCGACGCGTCCATCAACCCTGGCAACTCGGGCGGCCCCCTGGTGAACTCTCTCGGGGAGGTCATCGGTGTGAACAGTTCTATCTTCTCCCGTAGCGGCGGGAGCGAAGGGCTGGGCTTCGCGATACCGATCGACAGGGCCATCCGGGTCGCCAACGACCTCATGACCTCGGGAGAGGTGAAGCGGGCCTGGCTCGGCTTCGAGGTGGATGCCAGCGAGCATGACATTTGGGGCAGGACACATGGCGTCGCCGTCACAAGCATATCCCCGTCTTCGCCTGCGGCCCGCTCGGAAATTTCGCTAGGCGCCCGGATAGTCACCGCCAACGGACGAGCGTTGCGGACCCTGCTCGATTTCGAATCGTTGATGCTCGACCTCGAGGAGGGCGAGTCGGTATCGCTGGTGATCGAGGGACGGGAAGATCCGGTGACGCTCATATCAGAAGCGCTCCCATCGGTCTCGGCGGACCGGGTCACCGCACTCGAGCAGATGGAGTTGATCACCGTCACTCCGGAGATCCGTGCGGAACGAACCCTCAGTTATGAGACGGGAGCCCTTATCCTGAAAATCGAGCGCGACCTGGAGACCCGTACCGGCCTCCGTGCGGGGGACGTGATCCTTCAGATCAACCGAAGGCGCGTAGAGTCTGCGGAGCAGGCGGCGGCGGTCCTCCGCCGCGCCTCTGGTTCCGTGGCCATCTATCTCGAACGAAACGGCGAGGTGATTGTGCGGCGCCTCCTCTTCAGGGGGACCGGTGGCTGAGAACGGCATGGACCGCTACAGCCATCCCCTAGGAGAGCGATACGCCTCCGCGGAGATGCAGGCGATCTTCGCGCCGGTGCACCGGTACAGGATATGGAGGCGTTTGTGGCTGGCCCTCGCCGCCGCCCAACACGAGTTGGGGCTTTCTATTCCCCAAGAGGCGCTCGACGAAATGCGAAGCGGCCTCGACGACATCGACCTCTCGAAGGCGGCAGAATACGAAAAGCGCTTCCGCCATGACGTGATGGCCCATGTACACCTCTTTGGAGACGTGGCGCCCGCCGCCAGCGGCATCATCCATCTTGGCGCCACGAGCGCGTTCGTCGGGGACAACGCGGATCTGATCCTCCATCGCGAGGCGCTCACGCTCATTCGGGACCGAATGGTCCGATGCATCGTGCACCTGGCGAAATTCGCCGCCGAACATCGGAACCTCCCTACCCTCGGTTTCACCCACTTTCAGCCCGCCCAACCCACGACCGTTGGTAAGCGGGCTACCCTCTGGTTGCAGGACCTCCTTCTCGACATGGAAGAGCTCGAGTTTCGACTGAAAACACTCCGGTTCAGGGGTGTCCAGGGCACGACCGGCACCCAGGCCTCGTTCCTCGAGCTGTTCGAGGGGGATCACGAAAAGGTCGATGCGCTGAACGAGGCCGTGGCCAAACGTATGGGATTCAGCGAGGGATACGGCGTTACAGGTCAGACCTACCCCAGAAAAGTAGACGCCCAGATCCTCGGGACGCTCGCGAACGTGGCTTCATCCGCGTCGAAAATGGGCCATGACCTTCGACTTCTCTCTCACCTGAGAGAAGTCGAGGAGCCGTTCGAAGAGGAGCAGATCGGCTCATCGGCCATGCCTTATAAGAGGAACCCCATGCGAGCGGAGCGCATCTGTGCCCTTGCGCGCCATGTGATCGTTCTAGCTCAGGACCCTCTTTTTACAGCCGCCACGCAGTGGCTCGAGCGCACGCTGGATGACTCGGCCAACCGGAGACTGTCGATCCCGGACGCCTTCCTCGCGCTGGATGGGATTCTGGTCCTTTTGGAAAACGTATCTTCGGGGCTCGTCGTGAACCCTCAAATGATCCGGAAAAACCTGGAGGAGTACCTTCCGTTCATGGCTACGGAGACGATCCTCATGCAGGCTTCGTCCGCCGGAGGGGACCGCCAGAAGCTTCATGAACGGATACGGCGGCATTCGCTGGCGGCAGCAGACCGAATGAAAAACGAGGGTGTCCCAGCCGACCTGTTGGAGCGAATCGCGGACGATGACATCTTCGATATGGATTTGGAGCAATTGCGTGAGCTTTGCGATGCCACGCGATTCATCGGACGGGCTCCCCAGCAGGTGGATCGCTTCCTGGCTGAATGGGTACAGCCGACCTTGGCCCGCCTCGAGGACGGTGCCGACCAACGTCTTGGAGAACCCGATGTCCGAGTCTGATGCCACGGCCGTGCTGGACACGCAGGTCCCTTTACCCCTCATCTACCGGGGGAAGGTGCGTGACATCTACGAAGTCGGAGACGGCCGGCTCTTGATGGTGGCAAGCGATCGCGTGAGCGCGTTCGATGTGATCCTACGTCAGCCGATTCCCCGCAAAGGTGAGGTCCTCACGCAGCTCACCGCGTGGTGGCTGGACTCCCTTCACGGAGTGACCGAGCACCACCTGTTGAGCTGTGACGCCGATGAGATCGTGGATCAGGTCCCCGCTTTGCGAGAGTCCCGAGAGGCCTGGGCCCGCCGGAGCATGCTCGTTCACCGCACCGAACCGGTCTTGGTCGAGTGTGTGGTCCGTGGGTATATATCGGGATCCGCGTGGAAGGAGTATCGAAGCTCGGGCACCTTGGCGGGGGAACCCCTTCCCGAGGGTCTGGTGGAGAGTCAGCAGTTAGCCACTCCGATATTTTCGCCCGCGACCAAAGCACAGACCGGCCACGATGAGAATATTCCCTTCTCGGAGGTCGTGAACCTCCTGGGTAGTGAGGAGGCCAACCGTTTGCGGGAACTCTCCTTCGCCGTGTACGAGCACGGCGCGACGATCGCGAAGGAGCACGGAATCGTCCTCGCCGACACCAAGTTCGAATTCGGGCACCACCCCGACGGCCGGCTCCTGTTGATCGATGAAGTCCTCACTCCGGACTCCTCCCGTTTCTGGCCGGCGGATCTGTACGAGCCCGGCCAAGCCCAAACGTCACTTGACAAGCAGCCGGTTCGGGATTTTCTGGACCGTCTGACCGAATGGGACAAGTCGCCGCCGCCGCCGGATCTACCCGACGAGGTGGTACGGGAAACCACGGACCGGTATCTGGAGATCTTCAGGCGTTTGACCGGAACCGAGCTCGATGATTTTCAACCTCCGCGCTTCGGGTAACGGCCGAGTGCGCTTCGCCCGTGAGGGGTACCCGTTCATGCTCGGCACCGTGTTTTTCGCCGCCCTTGCATGGGCCGCAGTACCCGTTTCAGGGCCCTGGACCATCGTGGCCGCGAGTCTACTGACCCTCCTGGCGGCTTTTGTTTTCTACTTCTTCCGAGACCCCGAGCGTGAGCTTCCTCCGGGAGAGGGCGCGGTCATCTCTCCAGGCGACGGTAAGATCATCGATATCCGGGAGGTGGAAGAGCCCTCCTTCATCAAGGGGGCGTGCCGGCGTATCACGATCTTCTTGAGTGTTTTTAATGTCCACGTGCAGCGCGCGCCTGTTTCAGGGGAGGTAGTGCACCGCGAATATCGCCCCGGTGAATACGCCGTGGCCTGGCATCCGAAGGCAAGCGAAAAAAACGAACGGTCATCCCTGGGATTGCTGGTGCACGGCAACCGGGTGCTGGTCCGCCAGATCGCCGGGCTCATCGCCCGCCGGATCGTCACCTACCCCGAGCAGGGCGAGCACGTCGAGCGTGGAGAGCGGATAGGCATCATTCGGTTCGGTTCGAGGGTGGACCTGTTTATTCCACTCGACTGGAGTCTTCACTGCGCCGTGGGAGACAAGGTGGCCGGCGGATCCACGGTTCTGGCACGGATCGACAACCCGGAGGAGGCTCCGTGATCGATCGCATGCGG
This sequence comes from Gemmatimonadota bacterium, assembly GCA_022564055.1. Classification (GTDB taxonomy): domain Bacteria; phylum Gemmatimonadota; class Gemmatimonadetes; order Longimicrobiales; family Gaopeijiaceae; genus UBA822. Next base: position 18,789 of record JADFMD010000013.1, on the reverse strand, counting down.
CCCGTCAGACGGCTTCAGAGGGGCATCATCATCCTGCCCTCGGCGTTCACGATGTCGAACCTGTTCTTTGGTTTCTATGCGATCGTGGCCGCCACTCGGGGGGACTTCGAGTGGGCCGGCTGGTTCATCGTGTGGGCTGCCGTCACGGATCTTCTGGACGGCCGCGTCGCCCGATTCACACGGACAGGATCAGCATTCGGTGAAGAGTTGGACTCGCTGGTGGACGCGATCTCCTTCGGGGTCGCGCCCGCCTTCATCATGTACACGCTGTATTTCTCGGACGGGACCTGGAGCTGGGTGCTCCCGTTGGTTTATGTGATGGCCGTGGTGGTCAGGCTGGCCCGCTTCAACATGGAGCAAGGGGGAGAAGCCAAGCGGCACTTCCACGGGCTTCCCTCGCCGACGCCCGGGATAATTCTGGCCACGTTCTACCCCTTCAGCCAAACCGTTTTTTTCGAAACCTACCTCGCGGCCATGCCGTGGCCTCGTATCATGGGCATCCTGTTGGTCCTGCTGGGGGCATTGATGCTCAGCAACGTCCCCTATGCGCTGGTCCCAAAGCTGAGTTTCAAATCCGCCCGGGGCATCCTGTTCTCGGTTTGGCTCTTCGGAAACGTGCTCGTGGCCATCGCGGTCCCCGCTTATTACTTCTTTCCCATGTTCCTCGCCTATACTGCCTGGGGGCTGGCCCGCTCGGTAATTCATGGCCTGCTGGAACGGCTACCGGAACGCGATCCGCTGGAGCACGGCTTCGACGACGAGGTCCCTGAGGTGCGGCCCGTCGACTACGGGGATTTGACGCCCGAGGGAGTCCGCCGTCCCCTGAACCCCATTCCTGCTGACGATGTGGAGAGCGAAACGTGAAGCGCTTTCGCCTTGAGATCCGAGTGACACCGCGCCCTGGCTTGCTGGACCCGGAAGGGAAGGCCATCCAAAACGCCCTGCACTCCTTGGACTACGAACGAGTGCTTGAAGTGCGTGTGGGCAAGCTCCTCTACCTGGACGTGGAGGCCGCCTCCAAGGGGGAGGCCCTGGACGGCGCTGAGGCGATGTGCCGTCGATTGCTGGCCAACCCCGTCACGGAGGACTTCGAGATCGACGTTCAAGAGGCCACGGAGGAGACGGTGCCGGCATGAGAGTCGCCATCGTCACTTTTCCCGGATCCAACTGCGACTACGACCTTTACAAGTGCATTCAGCTCATCGGGGGAGCACCTGAATTCCGCTGGCACCGAGACGTCGAGCTGGGTGAGGTCGACGTCGTCATGCTCCCAGGGGGCTTCTCCTACGGGGACTACCTGCGGGCGGGCGCGATCGCAACCATGAGCCCGATCATGGACGCCGTAAAGGATTTTGCGAAGGCAGGTGGCCCGATCGTGGGCGTGTGCAACGGCTTTCAGATACTCTGTGAATCCGGTTTACTGCCGGGGGCCCTCCTCCGAAATCGTTCTCTTTTGTTCGCTAGCCGGGACGTCCTGCTTCGCGTTGAAAACACATCGTCAATCTTCACCCAGGAATACGAGGCCGGGCAGATCCTCCGGATGCCGATCGCCCATGCCGAAGGGAATTATCACGCCGATGAAGAAACCCTCCACCGCCTGGAGGGCGAGGGCCGGGTCCTGTTCCGGTATACCGACGCTGAAGGGAAGGCCGTGGACAGTGCAAACCCGAACGGTTCGGCCCGATCCATCGCCGGTATTCTCAACGAGGCGGGCAACGTCATGGGCATGATGCCGCACCCTGAACGAGCGGTAGAACCGATCCTCGGGTCCGAGGATGGGCTGGGCCTCTTTACAGCACTCCTGTCGCGTTTTTCTCCCCTCGAAACGGCGTAACCCCCGGCGTTTTCACACGCCCCGACACGGATTCAACGAAACGTGACCGATAGACCGGACAGTACCGGAGTCCTGACCGTACCAAGCGTGATGCCACGAGAGGGGGACCCCCCCATCACGGCGGAGCTGGTGGAGGAGCACGGCCTCTCGCCGTCGGAGTACGACCGCGTGCTCGAGATCCTTGGGCGGGAGCCCACCTTCACGGAACTCGGCGTGTTCAGCGCGATGTGGTCGGAGCACTGCGGTTACAAGAACTCCAAGCGGCTCCTCAGCCTGCTGCCTACGACGGCACCTTGGGTGATCCAGGGACCCGGGGAGAATGCGGGCGTGATCGATATCGGAGATGGTCTCGCCTTGGCTTTCAAGATCGAATCGCACAACCACCCCTCGGCCGTGGAACCCTACCAGGGTGCGGCGACCGGGGTGGGCGGCATCCTCCGCGACGTGTTCACGATGGGTGCGCGGCCCATCGCCATTCTCGATTCCCTTCGCTTTGGCGATCTCGACAGCGGACGTGTGCGGTACCTCTTCTCCGGCGTCGTGAAAGGGGTGGGTGACTACGGAAACTGTGTAGGCATCCCGAACATCGGCGGGGAGGTGTTCTTCGACCGTGGTTATGAGGGAAACCCCATCGTGAACGCGATGTGCCTCGGACTCATGAAGGCCGAGGATCTCATCAAGGGTGAGGCAGAGGGAGTTGGAAACCCGCTCATGGTGGTGGGTGCCCGGACGGGGCGCGACGGAATCCATGGAGCGACCTTCGCCTCCGAGGAACTCAGCGAGGATTCCCAGGCCCGTCGCCCGCAGGTTCAGGTGGGCGACCCCTTTACCGAAAAGCTACTGTTGGAGGCCAGCCTGGAGCTCATCAAGAGCGGCCATATCACGGGCATCCAGGACATGGGTGCGGCCGGAATCACCTCGAGCGCGTCCGAAATGGCCGGCCGGTCAGGCAATGGCGTGGAGATCGACATGGAGCTCGTGCCCGTCCGGGAACCCGGGATGACCCCCTATGAAATCCTCCTGTCGGAATCGCAGGAGCGCATGCTCGTGGTGGCGAAATCTGGGAGTGAAAAAGCGGTGCGGGACATCCTCGCGAAATGGGAACTCGAGGCCGAGGAGATCGGGCGGGTCACGGATGACGGCCTGTTCCGCGTTCGGGAGGGGGACCGGGTGGTAGCGGAGATTCCCTCCCTTCCCCTGACGGAGGGCTGTCCTACCTATGAGCGGGAGGGGATCGAGTCCGAAGAAATCCGGGAGCTTCGGTGCGCAGACCTCACCCGCTTCAACGAAGTGGACGACGATCAGTCGGAGACCTTCCTGAAGTTGATCGCATCGCCGAACATCGCGTCCAAACGCTGGCTCTACGGCCAATACGACACCACGGTGCGCACCGGCACGGCGGTACGGCCGGGGGGCGACGCCGGAGTGGTGCGCCTTCGCGGTACGCGCAGGGCCGTAGCCGCAACCACCGACTGCAACGGCCGGTACGTCTATCTCAACCCTAGGTCGGGCACCTTGGCCGCGGTGGCCGAAGCCGCCAGAAATCTCGTCTGTGTTGGCGCGCTACCGACCGCCGTAACGAACAACCTGAACTTCGGAAATCCCCTCAAGCCCCACATCTACTACCAGTTCCGGGAGTCTGTGCTGGCTATGGCCGAGGCCTGCAAGCTGTTCGAGACCCCGGTCACCGGCGGAAACGTTTCGTTCTACAACGAGACGGACGGGGTGGCGATCTACCCCACGCCTGTCATCGGCATGGTGGGCGTCCTCGAAGACGTCGATCACATCACCCGCCACGCCTTTCAGAACGAGGACGACACGATCATCCTGCTCGGTGACAACACGGACGAACTGGGGGCATCCGAGTACCTTTATGTAATGGAGGGCCTCGTAGCCGGTGAGCCGCCCTCGGTCGATCTCCTCGGAGAGCGCGGACTTCAACACGCTGTGTTGGCGATGATTCAAGACGGGTTACTCAACTCCGCCCACGATGTCTCGGAGGGGGGCCTCGCGTGCGCTCTCGTCGAAAGCGCGCTTGGAGAAGGAGAACGACGGTTGGGCGTTCAGGTCACGCTTCGCGACGCGCTCCCGGTGCTACCCCTCCTTTTCGGTGAGGCCCAGGGCCGCGTCGTCGTCTCGTGCGACCCACGCTCCGCGGACGAAGTCTTGCGCCACGCCAAACGTCATGGCGTCCATGGACGCGCTGTAGGAAAGGTGGTCCCGTCAGATGAAGGCTTCAGAATCGACGGGCGAGCGACGTCGCTGGAAGCCGATATCGAAATCCTCGCCGAGTTGTTCTTCGGCGCGATCCCCACCCTCATGGATGGAGCCGGACCCTCGTGACCCCGAAACCCTTCCCCCAAACACTCCAAGGGCCCATCGACATCACAGGGTCCCACCTCGATGATCGGCCTCATGAAGAGTGCGGTATCGTCGGCTTCAGTGGCATCGATGACGCAGCGGAGCTCGCGTTCCTAGCACTGTATTCCCTTCAACATCGAGGTCAGGAATCCGCCGGCATCTGCGCCATCGGCGACGGCGAGGCGCGGCTCCACAAGGCCGTCGGTTTGGTTTCCGAGGTATTCAACGCGGACGTCTTGAAAGGCCTTCCGGGACGCACCGCGGTAGGACATGTACGCTACTCCACCGCCGGTGGAAGCCAGGCGTTGAATGCCCAGCCGATCGTGGTACGGTATGCCGAGGGCGATCTGGCAGTGGCCCACAACGGAAACCTCACGAACGCCCACGACCTCAAGACGCGGCTCGTGAAGGAGGGAGCCATCTTCCAGACCACGTCGGATTCGGAGGTGATCATTCACCTGATCGCCAGGTCTCGTGAGAAAACCGTCGACGGACAGGTAGCCGATGCTCTCAATCAGTTGGAGGGAGCATTCTCGCTCGCTCTTACGGTGAACGAGGTGATGTACGCGGTGTGCGACCCGCGAGGGTACCGCCCTCTCGTGCTGGGCAAGCTCGAACAGGGACACGTGATCGTCAGCGAGACGTGTGCGTTGGACATCCTCGGCGCGGAATACCTGAGGGACATCAGACGAGGGGAGGTCCTGAGGATCGAGGGTGGAACGCTCCAAAGCCTCCCCGAGCTCAATGAGGCCGAGTCGGCCGCCCCGTGCATCTTCGAGCTGGTCTACTTCGCTCGGCCGGACTCGTACCTCTGGGGCATCTCCGTGGACCGCGCACGACGTGGATTCGGGCGCCGCCTCGCCGAGGAGTATCCGGTAGAAGCCGATGCTGTCGTCTCGGTGCCGGACAGCGCCAACTCTGCCGCTCTTGGGTACAGCGAGCAGAGCGGGATCCCCTTTGAATTGGGTCTCCTCCGAAACCACTACGTCGGGCGAAACTTCATCAAGCCTTCACAGGCCGATCGAGACTTCGGCGCCCGGATGAAGTACAACCCCGTGAAGGAAGTCCTGGAGGGTAAGCGTATCATCGTAGTGGATGACTCGCTCGTTCGCGGAACGACGAGCCGGAGCCTGGTAAAATTCATTCGACAAGCCGGCGCGAAGGAAGTTCACTTCCGCATCGCCAGCCCACCGGTAAAATTCCCCTGCTTTTACGGCATCGACATGCCCAGCCACGAGGAGCTCATCGGGTCCAGACTGACTCCGGAGGAGATCGGACAGCAGCTCGGGGTCGACTCCCTGGGTTACCTGTCCCTCGATGGGATGCTCTCAGTCGTCTCCGAGTACAGCTCCTTCTGCGACGCTTGCTTCTCCGGTACCTATTCCGCGCCCCTCGTCGATCTCGATATGGGTTACCTGCCCGGAAATCACCCCATCACGTGTTAGCGGGACTCTAGGGGACCCTGGGCGTCGTCCGCCAAGAACGTCTCCGCCATCGCAACGATCTCCGAGGACCCGATGTACAGGGGAGTCCTCTGGTGAATGGCCTCCGGCGTAAGGCTCAGTATGGGGTTTCGCCCGTCGGATGCTCGCCCCCCCGCCTGCTCGCAGATCATAGCCATCGGCGCAGCCTCGTAGAGGAGCCGGAGTTTTCCGTGCGGACGCTTGGTATCCGCCGGATACATGAAGATTCCGCCCTTGAGAAGGGTGCGGTGAAAATCCGCCACCAAGGAGCCGATGTAGCGTGAGCTGTACGAGACCGTTGCTTCGCCATCGAGCCCCTTCAAGTGCTGCATCAGTCTCTGCTGCCCGGCGGACCAGCGCGGATAATACGCCTCGTTGATCGAGTACATCCGGCTCGGGGGGTCGGGCATGACAAGTTTTGGGTGGCTCAGCAGAAATTCACCGATCGACGGGTCGAGCGTAAACCCGTGCACTCCGTCGCCGCTCGTATACACGAGCATCGTCGACGAACCGTAGAGTACGTATCCCGCCGCGATCTGCTTGCACCCCGCCTGAAGGCAGTCTTCGATGGTACCGTCCGCGCCGTCCGATACCTTCTTGTGAATCGAGAAGATGGTGCCGATCGAAACGTTGACGTCGATGTTGGAGGAGCCGTCCAACGGATCGAAGATCAGCACATACTTTCCCTTCGGAAACTGATCCGGTATGGGAATGATGTCCTCGGTTTCCTCGGAGACCATGCAACAGAGCGCGCCCGTGTGGTCCAACGCGCGGAAGATCACGTCCTCCGCAAAAAGATCGAGCTTCTGGACACGCTCTCCCTGTACGTTCATGCGCCCGGTGCCTCCGAGCATGTCGACGATGCCGGCCTTGTTCACCTCCCGAGAGATGATTTTTGCAGCGAGGGTGAGCGAGTAGAGAATATTGCTGAAGGCGCCAGTCGCCTCCGGACGACTCCGTTCCTCTTCGACGATATGTCTCTCTAGCGTTACAACACTGCGGTTCTTCATGGCCTCGTGGGACGTGGGCTGCTAGGAAGCTCTGCACGGCTAGCAAAACATAGCCGGGGCCATCCGGAGGTCAAAGGCGCTCCGCCAGGGTTGACCAAAAGGTTCGGTTTGGCCACAGAGGTCCGGCCTCACCATTCGGTTCGGACCTCATAGAGCCCGCTTCGCCGGGCCCGGATCACGATGTCACCGCTGAGGTCCGTACGCAGGACACGGGCGCCCGAATCGATGATCCGACTCACGACTTCACCATGCGGGTGGCCGTAGCGGTTCCTCGCACCTACCGAAATCACGGCCAACGCCGGAGACGTTTGTGCCAGGAGCGACGGAGAGGTCGAGGTGTTCGACCCGTGGTGACCGACCTTCAGGATCTCGAGCTCGGAAGGAAGATCGCTGAGGATGGCCTCCTCGACCTCCACCGGTGCGTCACCGGTCAAAAGCGCCTCGAATTCTCCATACCGGACCAGGAGGACGACCGATTGGGCGTTGGAGTCCGTCCCGCTGTGGGATGCCGTCGTTGGACCATCAGGATGGAGAATCGAGATTTCAACCCCGTCCAACGTGATCGAGACGTCCCTCCGGGCCTCGAGCCAGGGGACCCCGTTTCTCCTGGCCGCCTCCAAGACCTCCACGTAGGCGCCCCTTCCGGTCGCCTGCGAAGGGTCCAACACGTATCCCACCTCGAGCCCGTCAACGATCGCCTCGGCTCCGCCGATGTGATCCAGATCGGGATGCGTCAATACGAGAACCTCGATCCGCGTGACTCCCCGGCGGCGGAGGTAGGGAAGTACAACACGTGCACCCGCGTCGTACGTGCGGCCTCGTGGACCCGTGTCCACCAGGATCCATCGCCCACCAGGAGAACGGATGGCCACGGCGTCCCCCTGGCCTACGTCGAGGAAAACGATCTCAACGGTGCCCGTGCCGGCCCAGCGCTCAACGAGCGGTGCAACGCCCGCCCCCGCCGAGGCCCAGGCCGCGAGGGTCATCCAGCGCACCCATCGTCGAAGTCCCGAACCATAGAGGCGTAACCGGATCACGCCCCCAAACGCACCCACAAGCGCTCCCAGCAGAAGCGCGTCCCCTACCCAAACGGAAGCCCAGGAGGGTGAGGCACACAGGCGTGCGAGGAACTCCAAACATCGGAGCAGAATGTCCGTGCCGCCCGCCAGAAAATTTGCGAGCGGCGGAAAAACCCACGAAATCCCAAGCGCGGACAACAGACCGGGAATCGCGGCACTCAGCAGAGGTGTGGCGACGAGTGTGGCCGGAATACCCACTACCGAGACCCTTCCGAAATGAAGGGCCACGAACGGCATGGTTGCCAACGTAGCACCAACACCCGCCGCCACCGCGTCTTTCAACGCGGGCGGTACGACGTCGAGGGGGCGTGCATCGAGCCACGTTCGAACGGCAGGCCGCAGCGACACAAGCCCGAGCGCCCCGGCGAAGGACAGCTGAAATCCCGGATTGGAAAGCACAGACGGATCCAGGAGAAACAGAATGATCCCCGCGGATGCGATCGCACCGAGTGCACCCGCGGGATGACCCCTGAGCCGCGCCGCCGCCAGAAAGGTGAGGATGAGCGCCGCCCGCGTCGCAGCGTCCGGAAAGCCGATCAGGCCGATGTAGAGCCAGGTAATCGCAGCGCCGTAGGCCGGGGCTCTACGCGGGCCCGCTCCTACACCGCGAATGACGACACCCACGAGGAGTGCCACGACGGCCACATGGAAACCCGAGATCGCAAGCAGATGAGCGATCCCGGCTACGGCGAACGCCTCCCGAACCGCCGGGTCCAATGCCTCTTTTCGAGCCAGGATCAGGGCGCTCGCCAGAGGCCACGTCTCGGGCCAGAGCTCCCGCATGCGGGATTCGATCCGTCCTCGGAGGCGCGCGCTACCTCCCGCCCACCGGGAACCGGTGGCACTCTCATCGAGTTGCACGTCCGTGAGCAGAAGCGTTCCCGCCGAGGTGGGCCTTGAAGCGGTGGGATGCGTCGCCCGCTGCCAGATCCCCACCGCACGCACTGGAGTCCCGGGCGGAGGCCCATGATCACTCCCCCGTTGGAAGGCCCGTACGGAACCCTCACAGTTAAGGCCGTGGACCAATCGGAAGGGGCGCGCTCCCGTTCCGGACCCGCCTTCGAACCAGCCCCTGACCGGCCCCTCCGCTTTATCCGCCAGTCGGAGCCTGCAGTCACCGCCGGCCCCTCGACGTTGCGCGTAGGTCGTTAAGGCCCCGGCGAGCACGGCCAACGCCAGCGCCGCCGTTATCACTCCAGTGTGCAACGTGACTGAAAAGCGCGGGACTACTTCGACGAGCTCCCCTGCGTCTGCTACGGTCCTGCCGGATCTCAGAAAATCAGGGCGAAGCCATGGTAAAATGGGAAGGCAAACGATCGCGAGGGAGAAGGCGGGCGGGAAGAAGAGGTCCAACGCCGCATATGAGCCGCTCCCTACGACAAGAGCGAGAGCGACCAAGGCTACCGGCGGCGGTCGAGGCCTCACCGTAGACCCCGTACCCGCCATTCGAAAGCGAGGTTCAGCCTATGGCACCCCCTCCTCACCGCCTTCATCCTCCAAAAGCGGCGGGGCAAAGAGGTCCTGCTGGGTCCGATCGATGAGGGCCCGTTCCTCTCGATCCTCATCCTCCAGCCGCTGACGAAGCACGGCCCGGACCCTGAGATCGCTGCGGATGCCCGCGACGAGCATGACCACCATTCCCATGAATAGGCCTGTGAACCCCACCAACGTCAGAGGCACCCCATAGAGGATGGTCACCCCCAGATTTAGCGTGACCCGCTGCGCTCCATTCAGCGCGGCAAAGAGGATCGAGACCACGAGGACGGAGACGACTCCAAGTGGCCCGATGAATCGGGTCATGCAGACCCCATAGAAGCCGGGGCGGTCGAAAGCTCCCCGACGAACGTCGCCCCCGTGGTGTGGGTGAGGCGTACCTCCTGGTAGGTGCCGACCAGCTCCGGAGATCCCGCAAACGCGACCACCTTGTTCCGTCGTGTCCGTCCCAGAACCTGACCTGGCCCCCGGGCTTCCTTTTCCACGAGAACCGTTTCCAGCCGTCCTACTTCGGCCTCATTGATTTCGGCCTGGATTCCTCGATGGACTTCGATGAGTCGCTGGAGTCGCTTCTGGCCCTCCTCGTCGGAAATGAAATCCGTGGGCGGGAAGCGTGTGGCGGGTGTGCCCTCTCGCAGAGAAAACCGGTATGTGTAGGCGTCATCAAACCGGATGCGCCGCATTACCTCGAGCGTTTCTTCGAATTCGTCCCGCGTCTCCCCCGGAAAGGCCACGATGATGTCGGTCGAGAGTCCGATGTCCGATACCACCGTGCGCGCCATTTCCACTTTCTCGAAAAAGGCCTCGACCGTGTACCGCCGAAGCATCCGTCGAAGCGTCCGATCGCTTCCTGCTTGAAGTGGCAGATGGAGCTGCTCACACACCGCAGGCTCCTCGGCCATGACCTCCAACAGATCGGCTGTCACGTCGTTGGGATGCGGTGAGGTGAATCGGACGCGCCGAATGCCCGGAACCCGCGCCACGGACCGAAGAAGGTCGGGAAAAGACTGACCTTCGGCCTTATAGGAATTCACGGTCTGCCCCAGGAGCGTGACCTCCGTTACGCCGGAATCGGCAATCCCCTCTATTTCCCGCAATACCTCCCCCGGACTCCGGTTTTTCTCGGGGCCCCTCACGTAGGGGACGATACAGAACGTGCAGCGGTGGTCACAGCCTCGCTGGACGGGTACCCAAGCGGAAACGCTGGACGAGCGGCGCTGGTCGAGGCCCTCATAATTCTCACCGAGTTGGAGGTCCAGAATCGCGAGTTGGGGTCCGCGTTTCTTGGCTGACCGCGACGGCCGAAGCTTCCGGCCCTCCACCAGTGCCGCGAGCTGGTCGGGTAAAGACCGATACCCGTCAGGGCCCATGACCAAATCCACCTGAGGAGCCCTCTCCAGAAGGGTCGCACCCATGCGCTGCGCCATACACCCGGTAACACCGATGATCAGATCCGGATTGTCACGCTTGAGCCCACAGAGTTGGCTCACCCTGCCGAGCACCCGTTTCTCCGCATGCTCCCGGATGGCGCAGGTGTTCACCAAGATGATGTCCGCCTCCTCCGGTTCAGTGACGATCTCGTACCCGTGGGTCTCCAGGATACCCTCCATCAGCTCCCCATCACTGATGTTCATCTGGCAACCGTACGTCTCAACGTACGCACGCTTCCTGGACTTCCCGATCATGTCGAACTCACGGGGAAAATCGGGGGCGACTCCATACCGGAAGTGGCCCAGGCGATCTGGGGCGCACGGGATCCTTGGAGTTCAACGCGACGGGACCCTTGGAGTTCAACGCGAAGGTCATCAGCACTGCCCCGTAGCACCCCGGAATGGAGACGCTTGCAAGCCTCCAACCCCAACCCCACCCCATCCCCGTCCATGGCCACGTCTACCCGGAGGTAATCTCCGGTCAGAGCCCGGCGCCCCTGCGCTTCCAACGTGACCAGGGACATCTCCCCGGCGCGTGATGCCCGGTAGCGGCGCTGCTTCTCCTGCGCCAAGGATCGTAATTCCCGGCTGCGCTCCCCCGCGACCCTTTGCGGGACGGGATCCGGAAGCTCACTCGCCGCGGTACCGTCCTTAGGTGAAAACGGAAAAACGTGGAGGTAGGTGAAGGGAAGCTCCTCGACGAGCCGCACGGTATCTTCGTGGTCCACAGCGGTTTCGCCCGGAAAGCCCGTGATGATATCCGCACCCAAGCCGATTCGACCCACCGCATCTGCGACCTCAAACACCCGGACCCGGTAGTCCTCTCTCGTATGCCAACGTTTCATGCGGCGCAGCACCGGGTCGGCGCCACTCTGCAAAGGCATGTGCAAATGTGGCGCCACACGGCCACCCGAAGTAGAAAGGAGTTGGAGGAGCAACTCGTCGATCTCGGTCGCCTCGATGCTTCCGAGTCGGAACCGGACGTCAGGGACCGCGTCCAAAAGGCGGGCCAGGAGCGTGGAAAGCGACGTGGGGACCTCCAGATCCCGTCCGTAGTGGCCGATGTGAATCCCGGTCAGCACCAGTTCGGGATGGTGCCGGGACAGTGTACGGGCCTCCAGAATGATGTCTTCCACCGAGCGCGAGCGACTCGCGCCGCGCGCAAGCCGTGTGGCACAGAAGGCGCACTTTCGATCACAACCGTCCTGTATCTTCAACCAACCCCTGGTCGCACCCTCACGCCTATCCAGGATGGCCGCGCCGATGGGCTCCAGATGGGATCCATCCAGGCCCCGATCCATACCGAGTTGAAGGAGGGATCCCTGGCGTTCGACCGGCCCGGCTACCGCAGCGCCCACCGCAGCGGCCACATGGACCGGGTCGTGTCCCGGTACGACAGAGACCACACCCTCCATTTCGGCATACTCTGCAGTCCGGAGCACCGCCGAACACCCCGCTACTACAACTTGGGTCAGTGGATTCTCGCGTTTGAGGCGCCGAATAAAACGCCTCGCCTCGGCATCGGCCGCGTTCGTCACCGTGCAGGTATTCACGACACACACGTCGGCCAAGCCCACATCTTTCGTGACGACCCCACCTCGAGCCTGTGTCTCTTGCCGCATACGCTCGGTATCATACTGGTTAGCCTTGCACCCGAACGTATGGAAAAGAACCCGCACGCGACGCGCCCGCCTCAGCGGCCTCCTACCAGCAGGGTCATCGTGAGCCGGCGAAGGCTCTCCTTATAATTTCCAGAGTTCCGGCTCCCCGACTCGAACGCCACATCCAGCGCTGCCAAGGGCACATCCAACGCCTGGGCCAAAACCACTGTGAATCCGAAGGAGACCACACTCTCTCTCACCCTGTTACGCAAGAAGCGGAACGGTAGCTCCGAGCGGCGATAGCCCAACCGAAGAGGGAGGCCGCCCGCCCAAAAGCTCAAGACCTCCAACTCCATGCCTCCACCGTACGACAGCACTCTGCCGCCTGCCACGGCGTCGACATCGGGATCGCCCAGATTCTTCCAGTTCGACGAGGAGACTCCCGCATTCAGGGCCAACGCCGAGCTGAGGACAGCGATGGCGGATACCTTGAGCTCCAAGGGTATCGACACTTTCCGATTGGCCGTTGCGAAGCCTTCCTCGGGATCGACCCTGATGGTCCCACCCCACCCCACCGCGGCGCCCAACTGTAAGGCAGCACTCGGGTCCCACGCTACGTTCACCGAGGCCAAGGGGCCCGAATGAGTCCATCGCCCGAAATTGGTGGATCCCGCGATTGGGTTCGCAAGAAAAATCGTATCGGCCGCAACCAGGTCGAAGCTCCGCGTAAAACTCCGCTCAAGACCCCCCCTGTAGACGCCGAGGGTTACTCCCGATGCAAGGGTGTTCGTCCAGCGGCGGGCCCAACCCGCCTGGATCGCCACAATGCCGCCTTCCGAAAGAAAGGTGTCGGTGATTCCGACGGTCCCCCCCGCGATATCCACGGAATCCTTCGACTCGACCGACCAGTTTTGATCGAATTGGCTTCCCGCAGTGAGTGTGACCACTCCCTTCGTGCCTAAGGGGTAGGCGAAACCGAGCACGGGGAATCGGTTCGCAAAGAAGTTTCCCCTCTCCGACCCGACGGTGAATTTGCCCCATTGCGGCTGGGCTGTAAACGCGATCGTGGGTGCCAAAACGTCCAGAGACGCCAAGGGATTTCCCGGAAGCACGGCGGCTCTGCGCGTCGTGACCCCCACGCCGCCCAGCGCCCGCTGGACGGCGTCGAGAGGTTCCGATCGCAGTCCCAGCCCCCCCGAACCGAGCACGGACTGGCCCGCGAGGGTGCCCGGCACCATCAGAGCGACCAAAAAGACGGATCTTGATAATCTCACGGTAGGCCCACGTCATTGGCGATCGTGTAAAAGAGGCGTAGGGCCGGAGCGCCCGCACCCCCGAAGCCCTCGAACGAGGCAAACCCAATATTTAGGGGCTCGATGACGGTGAACAGAGCCACGGAGGTGGGCGCCACCGTGCCCGTTTCGGCGGCGTCTGCAAGGATCTCTTTCACCAACTCTGTCAGCGCGAGCAACACCAGCTTGCCCGGCTCCGTAGAAAAGAGTTGGGGTTGAAGGTTTTCCACGAACGGTACCAACGATTCCGAAAGCGGAGATTTGGGGAGCAGCTCCGGGTTGAGCACGCGGCGGACGTCGATCGTCATCGGTCCCTGGGGCTGGAATGCGGACTCGGTCTGGCGGGTGGTCAGCACGAGCTCGGCGAGGTTGATGTCGACCTCTGTCAGGTCGACTTGGCAGCCCGGCGTACCACACAGCTCCGCTGTGCCGTCAACGTTCCGGGGGATCGACATCTTGATTATCGTGCGCCACGAGGGGGCCCCCCCCACACGGAGCCAACCCGCCGGTGCCGTGGGCACCGGGTCGACCATAAAAACCAGATCATCCATCAGGACCGGTAGCTGCAGGATCGTATCGGGCCTCGTACTCGGCACCGTTGTGAGCATGAGACCCACATTCAACACGTGGAGGAACGCACCAGGCTCGACAACGGACAGGAGGAGCCCTTTGACCCCGCTGGCCGGATCCCCCAAGGCCGCCACCGTCGCGGAATCAATCGCAATGCTCACCGTATCCACGAGGTCCGCGTCGTCGTCTTGCAATCGTCCAATAAAGGCATCGAAGGTCCCGGCTCCTACCAGGGAGGTGGAGCCACCGCCGGGTTGCGTCCAAGGCCTCTGATCTCCGGCCGAATCGACCGCCAGATCCCACGTTACCGTAGGCGCATGCCAATCCTCCCTCACGTCGAACACCTCGATCTCGGACGGGACAAGCGCGCTCCCGATCAACGTGTCGAACTGGATCAAGACCCATCCCCCCACGAAGCTGAGGTCGGTATCCGTAACGGTGACGCCGTCGGTACCCGGTACCCGAGCCTCGGTAGGAAAGTCTTCCAGATGTAGGAGTGGGCGCGCGTTCAAACCACCGAAGTCGCGCGCCAACACCGCAAACGGGAGGTCATCGGCCGATCCGTACCCGCCGATGACCTGCACCTCGTCCACGAAGTCCTCGTAGGGCACGAGGACCTCTACGGTGCGTGCATCGATCTGAAGAAAACCGAGATCAGGAGCCGTCGCGATCTTCTCGGTACAACCCGACGCGGCCCACGCACAGACCATCACTGTCGCAATAAAATATCGCTTCAAACCCACTTCCTTAGATTATTCAGTGATCCAGATCCGCGGCATCCGCGTGGTGAAGCCCGTAAGGATCTCGTAGCTGATCGTTCCTGCCAGTTCTGCAACTTCATCCAACGTGATCACGCCGTTGCCGTCCGTACCGATCAACGTCGCTGCGTCTCCGACCTGCACTCCGTCAACGCCGGTAATGTCTACCACCGTCATGTCCATCGAGATCCGTCCGATTATCGGAAGCCTCTGCCCAGCGAGCAGCACGCTTCCGCGATTCCCCAGGACCCTCGGAAATCCATCTCCATACCCGATCCCGAGCGTGGCCCATCGTTCGTTCCCGGAGGAGCGATACGTGGCTCCGTAACCAAGGGTGGTCCCCTCGGGCACATCGCGGATGAGCGTGACGCGGGCTCGAACCCGCGCCACCTCCTCGGGTGGGGCCACACCCGTACCGATGCCGCCGCCGTAAAGGAAAATCCCGGGCCGGACTCCATCCGCGGCGAATGCCGGAGATCGCAGTGCCGCAGCGGCGTTGCACGCGTGAATGAAGATTCCCTTTTCCGGCTTCAACCGCTCCAGCGCGGCGTTGAAGTCTTCCCACTGGGCCCGGGTCGGCCCGTCGTCCGCCAGATCCGCCGAATGGAAATGAGTATAACATCCCTCCCAGATCGAAGTTGGGGAGGCCCGATCGGCCAAGCCCGGCCCCCACTCGGCAACCCGACGCCAGTCGAAACCGGACCGACCCATCCCCGTGTCGATCTCCACATGAAAACGCCCAACGTGCCCCGTCCGCTCTGCTGCGGCCGTCACCCGGTCGAGGGAGTCGAGATCCGATATCGTCAACGTGAGGTCATGAGCCACCGCCGCGTCGTAGGAGCCGGGGGGCACCGGGCTGAAGATGATCACGGCATCCGAAACGCCCGCACCGCGTAACCTGATCCCCTCCTCAACCGTCGCGACGCCGAAGCCCCAGGGGTCCTCGGACGCCAACGCCCGGACCACATCCTCCATCCCCAATCCGTATCCGTCCGCTTTCACCATGGGGATGACCGCAGCCGCATCTCCGATGGATTCACGGATTCGACGGAGATTTCGGCGAAGCGCTTCGGGCCGTACTTCCACCCACGCCCGTGCTTGAGGGTCCGTTGACATATCCGATGAAAGAAGCGAAAAGATATGCGCTGATCAAGGCTCCGTTTTTTCCCCAGCAAACGATCGAGGAAGACCTCAATGGGCTCCGAGGACAAAAATCCCAACTGGCCGGACTTGGGTACGGGTCACATGGATCGCGCCTTGGAACTCGTGCGCTATCTCAGAGTCGAATGCCCCTGGGACCGCAAGCAGACACCGGAAAGTTTGGTCCCACACCTTCTCGAAGAGGCCCATGAGGTCGTGGACGCCATCCGAGAGAGCCACGACGACGACCTCGAGGGTGAACTGGGCGATCTGCTGCTCAATCTTTCATTCCAGGTCGTGCTGGGCGAAGAGCGAAAAGCGTTTACGGCCGCCTCCATCATGGACCGGTTGGAGAAAAAGATGTGGGACCGGCACCCACACCTGTTCGGCCTCGGAGAGAAGGAGGACTGGGAGGTCCTGAAGGCGAGGGAGCGGAAGGAAAAATTCGGAGACGAGGGTGCCTCGGTCCTGGCCGGCATACCCGCAGGCCTGGATCCCCTGCACAAGGCCCACCGCATCCAGGACAGAGTCAGCGGAGTGGGGTTCGACTGGGACGATGCGACGGGTGCGCTGGAGAAGGTTCAGGAGGAAGTCGGTGAGGTTCGGGACGCCCTCGCTCACGAGGAGTTTTCCCGTCTCGAGGAGGAGCTAGGCGACCTCCTCTTCGCGGTGGTGAATCTGGTGAGGCTGGCGGGAAGCCATTCCGCGACCGCACTGGAGCACGCCAACCGCAAGTTCTCCCGCCGCTTCGAACGGCTCGAGGCGAAGGCAGCTGAACTGGAAATTTCGATCCCCGACGCCAGCCTGGAAGTACTCGACACCCTCTGGGACGAGGTAAAGAGCGAGGAGGGTTAGAAGCCACCTCACGGCGTCAACCGGTTCATGAGACGCGGGAACGGAATCAGCTCCCGCACGTGAGGACGTCCCGTGATCCAGGCCACGGTCCGTTCCAGCCCGAGTCCGAAGCCGGAGTGGGTGAAGGTGCCATATCGCCTCAGATCGAGATACCAGGAGTACGTATCCTCCGGTAGCTTCTCCTCCCGGATCCGCGCCAGCAGCTTGTCGAGATCGTCTTCACGCTGACTTCCCCCGATGAGCTCCCCATATCCGCGGACCAGCAGGTCGTTACATCGGACCGTCCGCGGATCTTCGGGATTTTCCTTCATGTAGAAGGCCTTCACGGCCTTCGGGTAGTCATGGACAAAGACGGGCTGGTCGAACTGTTCGGTCAGCAACATTTCGTCGGGCGCCCCCAGGTCGCGACCCCACTCGATTTCGCTTCCCTTCTCCCGTAGAAGCGTCACCGCGTCCGTGTACGAGATCCGTGCGAAGGGCCTGGCCACCGCCTCCAACTCCGCGGTGTCCCGCTCCAGCGCTTCGAAGTCACGACCACACCGATCGAGTGCCCTCTCCACGAGGTAGCATACGAGGTCCTCCTGAAGGTCCATGTTGTCATCGGAATCAGCGAAAGCGACCTCCGGCTCGAGCATCCAGAATTCGGTCAGGTGCCGTCGTGTCTTGGATTTTTCGGCCCGAAACGTGGGGCCGAAGCAGTACACCTTACGAAAGGCTGCACACGCTGCCTCGACGTATAGCTGGCCGGTTTGAGCCAGGAAGGCGGGCTCACCGAAGTAGTCGGTCTCGAACAGGGTTCCTGCGGACTCGCCGATGGAGCCGGTGAGGATGGGCGTGTCGATGCGGACGAAACCCCGCTCATAGAAGTAGTCGTGAATCGCCTGCTCGACCTCGTGACGCACTCGCAGACCCGCGCGCTGGAGGCTGGAGCGAAGCCAAAGATGGCGGTGATCCAAGAGGAATTCGACGCCGTGCTCCTTGGGCTGGATCGGGTAATCCTCCGAATCACCGAGTAACTCCAACCCGGTAACGCCGACCTCATATCCGCCGGGCGCGCGTGCCTCTTCCCTCACCTCTCCGGTGAGCGCCACGCAACATTCCTGGGTGAGCGTCTCCAACAGGGCCCATGTATCCCCCTCGAGCTCCTTCTTGAGGAGCACGCCCTGCACGAGTCCCGTGCCGTCGCGTAGAATGAGGAAGCCGACCTTCCCATGGCTGCGGGTACTCTCAACCCATCCAAGAATGGTGACCGGCGCGCCTACGTGGTCTCCGAGAGACGCGACTTCGGTGATTTCTTCCTGACTCATATCGCTCCATCGTTAGGGTACGGTGCCCAGTCGTTCGAATTCTTAAGCGTTGAGTGTTCGCGACCGACCGGAGAGTAGTCGCGTTATCCGACTGAGAAAAGCTTCAGCCGCTCGGCATAGCGGTGGTCCATCAACGCCCTGATCCGCGTGACACCAGCACCGCTCAACTCCGGATCGGTCTCCACCAGAGCCCGCGCCCGGAGCTGGGCCTCGACCAGGAGGTCCTCATCCTTCAACAGGTCGGCAAACCGGAGAACCGGATCCCGTCCGTGCTGTTGGGCGCCGAAGAGGTCGCCCTGCCCGCGTATGCGCAGGTCTGCCCGAGCCACGGCGAATCCGTCGGACGTGTCCCTGAAGAGCTTCAGCCGCTCGGCGGCCACCTCGCCTGGCTCGGCGATGAGCACACAGTAGCTCTTCGCGGCTCCCCGTCCGACGCGGCCCCTCAACTGGTGCAGCTGCGACAATCCGAAGCGTTCGGCGTGCTCCACCACCATTACCGACGCGTTGGGCACGTCGATACCGACTTCGATCACCGTCGTTGCGACCAACACATCGAGGTCCCCGGCAAGAAACGCCCGCATCCCCTCGTCTTTTT
>JADFMD010000070.1 GCA_022564055.1 Gemmatimonadota bacterium | reverse complement strand
GTTTCGTGCACGGCGATATCTGCGACGAGGCCTTGGTGGGCGATCTGGTCGGGGAGGTGGACGCCGTCCTCCATCTCGCGGCCGAGTCCCATGTGGATCGCTCGATCGCGGACGACACCCCCTTCGTTCGGACCAACGTCAACGGAACCCATACACTCTTGAGCGCGGCGCTGGCCGCCCCGAAGCCGCCGCGATTCGTCCAAGTGTCGACCGACGAAGTGTATGGGGAGTTGCCGTGGAGGGATCCGGAGGGGTCGGGTGCGGAGCGTGAGCTCTTCACCGAGTCGACCCCTCTGGCGCCGCGTTCGCCGTACTCGGCGACCAAGGCCTCAGGCGACATGCTGGCGCTCGCGTACCACCGGACGCACGGGCTGGACGTGGTCGTCACACGCTGCTCCAACAACTATGGCCCGTTCCAGTTTCCGGAGAAGCTGATCCCGCTGATGGTAAACAACGCCATGAAGGGCGAGCCGCTGCCGGTCTACGGCGACGGCCTCAACGTGCGCGACTGGATCCACGTGCGGGACCATTGCCGCGGCCTGGACGCCGCGCTTCGGAAGGGCCGAGCGGGAGAGGCCTACAACTTCGGGGGAGACGCGGAGCGCACGAACCTTCAGATCGTGAAGGCGATCATCGAACAGACCGGGGCCGATCCGGGGTTGGTGACTTTTGTGGAGGATCGTTTGGGTCACGACCGGCGTTACGCGGTCGATGCCACGAAGGCGAAGGAGGAGCTGTCCTGGGCGCCGCTCGTGGAGTTCGAGGAGGGGCTCGCCGAGACGATCGCTTGGTACGGGGAGAATGAGAAGTGGCTCGGGCGGATCGAGAGCGGGGCGTATCGCGGGTGAGGGGGGGCGCCGGCTACACGTCCCATCCAGCCATTGACAGATTCTGAGGCCGGGCTTTGAGGTCGTCCGGGATCGGGGGCTGCACCGGCCTTCAAAGCTTCTCCGCGCGCGGCTGAGCGCCTTGGTGACCTGAAGCCTCTTTCTTAGTCCTGCAGACCCCAGTTCTTCGCTCTCGCAGCCTTCCAGAGCCTCCCAAAACCCATCGTTATATTGTGGCTTAACTCGTTGTCATGATTGGCGTTGGGAAGGATCACGGGAGGGGTCATGGGGAAGATGAATCAGGAGGTCGGGAGTCAGGATCGCGAGGCGAGGAGTCAGGATCAGGGGGCGCTCGAGTCCGATGCTCGCATGGAGCGCATGGAGCGGGTCGCTGTACTGTTCGCTGAGATCACGGCCGCGACGCGGGAGTTCCTCAGAGCTCTCGCGCACTCGGATCGGCACCGGGACTGGGAGGAGGAGGGCTTCGAATCATGCGCCGAGTGGCTCGCGTGGCAGATCGGCATCACGCGCGGTACGGCGAACGAGAAGGTCAGGGCTGCTCGGGCGCTCGAGGATCTGCCGCTCATTTCGGAGGCGATGGCCCGGGGAGAACTGTCGTTCTCAAAGGTACGGGCCCTGACCCGTGCAGCGACGCCGGACAACGAGGGTGACCTTCTGGAGTTCGCCCTTGCAGGTTCGGCCGCCAACCTGGAGCGGTTGGTCAGGGGGTGGAAGACGCTGAGCCGATTCGACGAGCAGCAGGCGGAACGGGTCAGACACGGGACTCGGTGCTTCTCGGTCTTTCCCGACGAGGACGGGATGTACGTCGTGCGGGGTCGGTTGGATCCGGAGGTTGGGGCAGCGCTGATGCGTGCGATTGAGGCGGCGAGCGACGCGTTGTTTGTGGAGGCGAGCAGGGGCCGGGGTGCCGGGGAGCACAGCATGGAAGCGTCCGAACCCGCTCAGCTCCGGGCGGATGCGGTCGGTCTGCTCGCCGAGCGGGCGCTCGCGGCCGGATTTGGAGCTCGGAACGGAAACGGGAACGAGACTCGGAAGCAGGTACCCATTAGCGGCTCCCGAGCCGAGCGTTATCAAGTCGTGCTCCACGTCGAAGCGGCCACGCTCAAGGAGGAGGGCGAACCTGGCCTCTCCGAACTGGAAGACGGCACCCGAGTTTCCGCGGAAACTGCTCGGAGGCTGTCGTGCGATGCGAGCCGGGTCGTGGTGAGCCGCGGCGCGGTGGGCTCGACCGGCGGCTCAGCCAACGGTTCGGCCGACAAGTCAGTCCCCGGCTCTGTGCTCGACGTGGGTCGCAAGACCCGCACGATCCCACCGGCGCTTCGCCGTGCACTCGATGCCAGAGACCGCGGCTGCCGCTTCCCAGCCTGTGGGCTCCGCTTCACGGACGCCCACCACGTCGTGCACTGGGCGGACGGCGGGGAGACGACGCTGGGCAATACCGTACTGCTGTGTCGCCACCACCATCGCAGGGTCCATGAGGGCGGCTACCGGGTCTGTATCGACCGGAGCGGGCAGACCGTGTTCTTCACTCCGAAGGGGAAAGCACTGTTCGAGGCGCCGCCGCTGCCCGAGCTACCTCAGGATCCGGTGCAGGCGCTGGTGCGTGGCAACCGCGCGCGAGGCATCACACCCGATTTCTCGAGTTGCGGGCCCAAGTGGAGTCGGGACAGTTACATCCCGTGGCCGATCGAGGCGGCGGCCAGGGAGGCGATCGATCCGTTTACCGCGGCAACTGGGAGGACACGTTCGTAATGAACTAATATAACAGTTCTGATTGGGATATATTGCGCTAGTAAAATAGTGTGTATATCCTATATACGCGCTATTATAATGGCTCCGCAATACACAAATCCGTGAGTTGATCCCATGTCCGCCCGTTTCGATGAACTTCGCGTTCGACAACTCGATGAGGCGCTAGCTCCATTCCAGGACCTCCGGAACCGTCCGGTGCCACGGGGTGGATGGTTACGCACTATCCGCCAGGCTCTCGGCATGACCGCGCGTCAGCTCGCCGCTCGAAGCGGCAAGGCGCAGACGACCGTGCTTTCCACCGAACGGAACGAAGCGAGTGGAACCGTCCAACTCGATACACTTCAGAACCTGGCGGACGCTTTGGACTGTGATCTCGTGTACGCACTGGTTCCGCGAACCTCGCTCCGGGAGCGGTTGGAGCGGCAAGCCTGCGCGATCGCCTCTCAAACCGTAGGCCGGGTTTCGGTGTCCATGGAGCTGGAGGCACAGGGCGTTCCCGAGGAGGAGCGCGCCCGGCAGGTCGAGGGGCTGGCGGAGGAAATCCTGCGCGCCCGAAAGCGCGATTTCTGGGATGTTTGATGGTGAGCCTGGATGTTTGACGACGAGCCCGTAGGTGCGAGCCCGATCGACGCAGATGAAGCCGAGGGGCTGATTCCCGGACACATCCACACGCGCGGTGAACTCAACGCCTGGGAGCAACAGAACATCATCGAGGCGGCACGTTGGGTGCGCACGGCGACCGAGCCGGCACTCCGCGAGTCCACTATCCTGGGGCTTCACAAACGGATGTTCGACCGTACCTGGGAGTGGGCAGGACGATACCGAACGTCCGAGAAGAACATCGGGGTCTTCTGGGCTGACATCGGAGTCGAGGTCCGCAAGTTCGTCGATGACGGTGCGTACTGGCTCGAACATGACGTCTCCAGTGTGGACGAGGCGGCAGCACGCCTCCACCATCGCCTGGTTCTGATCCACCCCTTCGCAAATGGCAACGGGCGGCACGCCAGACTGTGGTGCGACCTTCTCCTGAAGCAGAACGGCCGACCGATGTTCTCCTGGAGCTCCGAGGAGCTCGATCGGGCCGGCGAAAGCCGACAGAGATACATCGAGGCCCTCAGAAAAGCGGATGGAGGAGACTTCGGACCCTTGCTCGGTTTACTTCTTCGAAACCGCGAGTGATCGGAACCGGGAGTGTTCAGAAGCGGGAGTGATCACAACCAGGATTGATCCGACCTGGGCTCGAAGTGTAGGTTCCTAGTCTGATGCCAGATTCGATCTTAGTCACGGGCGGTGCGGGTTTTATCGGCTCACACCTGGTGGAGCGCCTGCTCGAGGCGGGGAAGACCGTCTTCGTGGTCGACGACCTGTCCACGGGCAGCCTGGACAACCTGGCCGAGGTCCGTGACGATCCCTCGCTCCATCTGATCATCGATTCCATTCTGAACCACCCGATGATGAAGGACACGGTCAGTCAGGTCGATCGTGTCGTACATCTGGCCGCTGCGGTGGGGGTTCGGAAGATCATCGACCATCCCGTCGAAACCATCACGACCAACGTCCGGGGCACGGAGATCGTCCTGGATTGTTGTGACAAACACGGGACGCCGCTCTACCTGGCCTCGACGTCCGAGATCTACGGGAAGGGTGGCGACCGACTCCATGAAGAACACGATCGGATCATGGGAAGCACGGCGCACCGGCGTTGGTCCTACGCGTGTACCAAGGCCCTGGACGAGTTCCTGGCGCTGGCCTACCACCAGGAAAGAGGGTTGCCGGTGATTCTGGGGCGGTTCTTCAACACGGTGGGGCCGAGGCAGAGCGGTGAGTGGGGCATGGTGGTTCCGACGTTCGTGACGCAGGCGTTGGCGGGGGATCCGATCACGGTCTACGGCAGCGGGGAACAGCGGCGTTCCTTCTGTCACGTGGACGATACCATACGGGCGGTTCTCGGACTCCTCGACGCACCCGGCGCCGTTGGCCAAGCGTTCAACATCGGCAACGAGCGCGAGATTACCATGATGGGGTTGGCGGAGCGTGTGAAGGATCGGGTCGGATCAGTGTCCGAGATCGTGCTGGTACCGTACGACGAAGCCTACGGCGAAGGCTTCGAGGACATGGAACGCAGGCAGCCGGACATCGCCAAGATCGGCGGGCTACTCGGGTGGGAGCCCGAGAAGTCGATCGATCAGATCATCGACGATGTGGTGGCGTACTACGCCGCCAAGGTGCACGGCTAAACTTTTCCCACCCCTCAGCTCTCAAGATCCTGGAAGAGCTCCTCGGCGGTCTCGAACTCCTCGAGATCCCGCCCCGCCTCCGCCTTCTTGAGCGTTTCCGCTGTGAGCAGAGTCGGCGAGACCAAGACACGAGGATTGCGGCCCCCCCTGATCTGTGCCAATTTGTAGCACAGACACACTCGACCTCGGAGAGCACCCATGCGAGAGAGCATTTCCATCAGCCTGCCGGAGGATCTCAAGGCGGAGCTGGACGAGGCCGTGCGCGCGGAGGGGGTTTCCCGAAGTGACGTCGTTCGTGAGGCCGTACGGGAGTATCTGTTCATCAGGCGCTTCCGGGCCCTGCGGCAGGAACTGATCCCCTACGCCGAAGCGGCGGGTGTCTTCACGGATGAAGACGTCTTTCGCGCCACCCGTTGAGAGTCGTCCTCGACACCAACGTTCTTCTCGCCGCGTTCATCGCACGCGGGCTGTGCCACGACCTCCTGGAACATTGTGTGAGGGAGCATGAGGTCGTGCTCTCAGAGTTCCTGTTGGGGGAGTTCACACGCAACCTGACGGGGAAGTTCCGAGTCCCTGATGAGCGGGTAGGACGCGCCGAAACGCTCCTGCGTAGCGAGACGGAGATCGTGGAACCGGCGCCGTTGCCTGCGCCCGTCTGCCGTGATCCGGATGACGACTGGGTGCTCGCGACGGCGGTGGCGGGCGCTTGCCACTGTATCGTGACAGGCGACAAGGATCTTCTCACAGTTGGTGGCTACGACGGCGTCCGGATCCTGGAGCCCCGGGCGTTCTGGGCACTGAAGTGAAATGAGCCGTAGAGCGGCCACCCGCCCGCGACCGGGGCCGTCAAACAAGACGCGAATCGAAGGCGAAGGGACGGATCGAAACCATACGCACGTCGCCTGCGCGCGGATGGTCCGGATTGATCAGGACGTTCGACTCCTCTGGCACCACGGCCGATGGGACGAGCAGGAGCAGCACCGTGCCCTTCGCCGCCCATTGGTCACCGATCCTGGCGCACGCCGGGTGATCCAGCACCTGGTTCCAGTCGGGGGGCAGGTCATCCGGAACCTCAATGGCCATGGCAACGAGGTCGTCCGGAACGTCCTCGATGTCGACGTGAACGAGGTACTCCAGGGCCGCGAGGGCCAGAGTGGAGGAGGTGTAGACGACGGAAACGCGCTCGGAGTTCCAGCGTCCTCCGTGCAGCCGCGACCCTTCCCCGTCCAGTGCCTGGTGCGCTTCGCGGCAGATCCGCCAGACCAGCACCCGTCAGCGCTTCAGCTGTAGACGCCGTGCTCGATCCGGCCCAGCGCGCGCTCGACCATTCGGGCGCCGATGTCGCTCTTCAGGAGGTCGATCGGGCGCTTGCCCTGAATCGAGCGGTTCGGCTTCCGCAGCCAACGGGCCGCCTTCTGCCGGTTGCCCAGCGCATCTTCCGCTAAGTCCGCGACCCGCACCACTCGCGCGAGCCGATCCGACTGTTCGGGCGAGAGCGGCTGCCGCTTCTCCTTCCGGTGGGCGAGCGTCCGGCGCGCGACGACGAGCTCGTAGACCTCGCCCGGCTCGAAGAGGCCGGACCGCAGCACCTCCTCGACCGCGCGCGTTGGCAGGCCCCGCTGGATCGCGGCCAACAGGTCGAGATCGGAGCGGACCTGTCGTTTCAGTACCTTCTTCCCGCCGAGTGCCTCGGCCACTGCGCGCGCCGTCATCGCGCCTCCTTTGCAATATGGCACACTAAAGATGTGCAAATGGCACACTGAATTCAAGTCGTGAGGCGAGCGGATCCCAACCGACCATGGTGCCGGCTCGGGTGTGCGGGCAGCTTGGGAGGGCGCACCTGGACGGGCGGCGCGAATGGCATGCCAGTGCCATTGATGATGCCACCTCGGCGCGCCATCATTGATGGTATGAAGAAGACCATCAAGATGGATCGCTCCGGTCGCGTGGTTCTCCCACGGGCCATGCGCGAGAAGTACGGCCTCGTCGACGGAGGCCACCGCCTCGAGATCTTCGAGTCTCCGGATGGGATTGTGCTCCGGCCGAGGCCGGAGGAGATTCCGGTCGAGCGGCACGCCAGCGGCTGGGTCGTGTTCCGGTCCGGCGAGGAGCAGACGGTTGACCTGGGTCAGGCCGTTGAGGAGGAGCGGGAGCACAGGCACCGGCAGGTTCGGGGAGACGAGTAGCGGCTTCTCGGACGATGACTTTTCTCTGCGACACGACCGTCCTCTTCGCGGCCTCCGAGGCCGCGCATCGGCACCATCAGCGGTCTCTGGCTCTCGTGGCCACGGCCACTCCTTCGAACGCCTTCGTGGCCGCCCACTCCCGCGTCGAAGATGCGCCGGGTGGATCAGGTGCTCGAAGCGGTCGAACACGTGGCTACCGCATTTGCTCCGGTGACATTGGACGTGGGCGATTACCTGTGGGTGTTGCGACACGTCGCCGGGATGGAGGCGCGGAGCGGTCAGATCTACCGAACTCCAGCCACTACTCCCTGTGTAGGCGCGCGTAGCGGTTCACTGGGAGTTGGAGGCTGGTCGGCCGTTACTGCGGCCGATAGATGTACAGCTGAATACCACCGCATGAGCGGATTGCTCCAGGGCTTGTGGCTGATGTTCCACGGACACCGGGATCTCTATAATGCGTTGCTCGAGCAGCGGCGCAGTGCCTGGCGGCAGCAGCAGCGACGGCACCTGTCCTTTACGGATCAGTGCCAGGAAATCACCCGGCTGCGAGGTGAGGATCCCTTCTGGCAGAAGTTCAATGCCCAGTCGATGCAGGTCACCGCGAAGCGCGTCGATCTAGCCTTCAAAGCCTTCTTCCGTCGCCTGAAGCAGGGAGAGAAAGCGGGCTTCCCCCGGTACAAATCGCTGAGTCGCTTCACTGGGTGGGGGTACAAGACGCACGGCGATGGCTGGCGCTTCACGCCTGATACCGATGATCGCCACCGGATCCGAAACGGCACGCTGCGGATCAGTGGGATCGGGGAGATGCGCGCTCGCGGCAGGATGCGCACCTATGGCATTCCGAAGACCTGCGAGATCGTCCAGGAAGACGGACGCTGGTATGCGTCGATCACGCTCCTGTGCTTCCCTGGGCGGGAGACGACCGGCCAGGCCGCGGGCATTGACTGGGGAGTCTCGACCTTCGCCACGGTGGCCACGGCCCATGGCGGTGTAGCCCAGATCCAGAACCCCAGACTGCTCCGGTCCGCAGAAGGGGCACTGGTCCAGGCGCAGCAGGTCCTGGCCCGCAAAACGAGGGGATCGAGGAACCGAAACAGAGCCCGTCGCAAGGTGGCCCGGCTGCACCGGAAGGTCCGGAATCAGCGTCTGGACTTCTTGCATCAGGCAACAGCCCATCTCGTTCGCCACTTCGGGTTTCTGGCCACGGAAGAGTTGGCGGTGGCGAACATGACGAAGTCAGCCCGGGGTACCGAGGAAGCCCCGGGCACGAACGTCCGGCAGAAGGCCGGACTGAACAAGTCCATCCTGGACACCGCACCGGGACTGTTCCTCTCGATGCTTCGGTACAAAGCGGAAGAAGCTGGTGCCGAGCTCGTGGAGGTGCCCACACGGTCCTTGAAACCCACGCAGCGCTGCGCACGGTGTTGGGAGACGACGAAGAAGTCGCTTTCCCAGCGCATCCATCACTGCGCACACTGTGGGTTCACCCTGGACCGCGATTGGAATGCAGCCCTGGTCGCGCTGATTTACGCCATGAGTGGCAACGGCCGGGAACCGGCCGCATGTGTCCGCCTTCCCCCGTCAGGGGCGAGGTGGCACGAAACTCCATGTAGAGCGGCTTAGCCGTTTACATGGAGTGGTTCATGATGCGCTCATCCTCAAGTGCGCCGAGCGCGCGAATGCCGAGGCGGTGTACACCTGGAACATCCGGCACTTCAAGAGAATCGCGTGGCCCGAGATGGCTGAGCGGGTCCGCGTCCCGCGCCAGCTCGTTGGACGTTGAAGGTCCCTGTAGCCCGTCCGGATTCCTTGCGGTTGTCTTGAGCATAAGTATAGCTATCTCTCATACTAGTGAGGAACAACCATACTTTTACCGCACCTATGCGAATAGCAGAGTATGCGCCTGGCACGGCTTGCTGCCGACTTCGGCGCCGGCAGTCCCCCGGACGCCACAGCTCTCTCGGAGCAGCAACTTGCTGTCGCACTTCTGCGCGCCCTGGAAGAGGAGTCGCCGGGGGCCGCGATCCGACATGACCGACTGCTCTACTACCGGTCACGGACCGGTGCCGAAATCGATTTCGTGTCCGCGTCCTTCTCAGCGAGCTGCGTCGAGTCCAAGTTCGTCGACAGAGGCTGGGGGCGCGCCTTTCAGACCATTGAGGCGTCCGGACGTTCCGCCGGCGTCGTCGCCACACGATCCGGAGTACAACGGCACGATGGTGGATGGGCGCTCCCAGCAGGCCTCGTTGCCTTTGTGCTGAGCAGATGAGGCTGCTGCGAGTACATCGAGCACGAGGAACCACGCTGGGTACCCGTGATAACAATAATTGATAATTCTTGTTATCACGGGTAGTATTGATGTGGCACGAACCCCGATTCCCTCACGGGAGATGTACTCATGAACGTCAGCCTCACTCCGCAACTGGAGAGCTTCATCATCACTAAGGTTGAGAGTGGCCTCTACGGCTCTCGGAGCGAGGTCGTTCGAGAGGGACTGCGCCTGCTCGTGGAGCGAGATCGAATGGTGGAGACACGTCTCGATGAACTGCGCGGCGAGATCGCGGAGGGCCTGCAGCAGGCGCGGAGAGGTGACTTGATTCCGGGCGACCAGGTGTTCGCCAGTATCCAACAGAGGAGCCATGAGCGGGACGGGTGATTCGTTACACCTTCACACTGGTCGCGGCAGCCGACCTCGAAGGAATCTGGGATTTTATTGCCGAGGATAGCGTTACTGCGGCCGACGCGGTGATCGAGGACATCCGCAGCGCCGTCGAGGCGCTCGCTGACATGCCGGGCATGGGGCACTCACGCGACGACCTGGCCGACGAAACACTCCGCGCGTGGCCCGTACACTCCTACCTGATCGTCTACCGTCCTATGCAGCGCCCCATCGAGATCGTGCGGGTCGTAAGCGGCTTCCGCGACCTGTTCGCGCTCTTCGCCGCAGAGTGAAGTCCTCAGGGGGCGGAGGCGGTGTGCCGTGTACTACCAGGTCCTGACCGCTGGGTGAAGCGGCGGCTCGGGGGACTGGGGTTGAGACGACTGGGGTCGAGGCGGTTCGGGCCGAGGTGGTTCGGATGGACGAGGGGCTCCCCACCTGTGGTCCCTAGCTCGGACGCCGGATCGGTCGCTCGCCGCGTCGCCGGCTGCCGCGTCGCCGGCTCGGTCACTCGCACGTCGGGTTCCCGTTCCGCGACTCTTCTTGCTGAGCGCCTCGTACATTCCGTACGGCTCACCGTACCGACTGTCCCGCTTGGGATCCACATCGTTGAGAATGGTTCCAAGCACCCCAGTTCGGACGTCCTTCAGCTGTTCCATGCAGTGGGTGATCGCCCCCTTCTCCGTGACGTTTGCGCGAGCGACCAATAAGGTTGCATCCGCATAGGTTCCGAGTATGGCGGCGTCGGTCACCGCCATGAGAGGCGGGCAGTCCAGAATAACGGCATCGAACTGTGCCTTCAGACTCTTCAACAGTCCCTTCATACGCGCTGAACCGAGGAGCTCGGTCGGGTTGGGCGGGAGGGTGCCCGTGGGCATGAAGAAGAGGGTGCCACTCTTCTCCCCGAGGTCGATCGTGTCCCCGAGGTCGATGGTGTGAATCGCCTCGTTGGAGAAGTTTTCTCCCGTCAGGATCTCGGTAAGGCCCGGATCCCGGGGTACGCCGAAGACGTCGTGAAGACAGCCGTGGCGCATGTCTGCGTCCACGAGAAGGGCGCGACGCCCCAGCTGGGCGAGTGTGATCGCGAAGTTCGTGGCGCTGATGGACTTGCCGTCCCTGGGGAGCGCACTCGTGAAGACCAGTGTGGTGGGTGGCTGATCCGGGTTCGCGAACATGATATTGGTGCGAAGTCCCCGGTAGGCCTCGGACGCCCAGCTCCCCGGATCCACACCGGCTATGAGGTGGTCGCCGATTCGCTGTGCGTTGTGCGGGCGGCTGGCCGATCGTCCGTTGTGACCATTTTCGGATCGAATCCGGGGAACCACGGTCATCAGCGTGACGCCCCCGCTCGCTTCGCGCAGGTCCTCTCCCGTATGGACCGTGTCGTCCAAGCGCTCCCTCAGGAAGGCCACGCCCACCCCCGCCATCAGTCCGAGCCCCAGCCCAAACAACAGGTTGAACAGGCCTCGGGGACTCACTGGAACCGGGACGGCCCACAACGTATACGCTACCGCAACTCCGGCTACGATCCCGGCCGCCGCGGCGATGAAGAGCCGGTTCCGCCCCAGGAGATTCCAGATCCTCTTGAGGTCGATGCCGTCGTCTGGGCCGGCAGCGTTGATCGGCGGAGGAGATTGGGTCATGCTGTCCATGGTCACTCCCACGGGGGCCAGGTGATGGTTCCGTTCTCTTCATCGAACCGCTCGTTCAGCTGGGAGTACCGGTCGTTGATACGCGCTGCGGTCGCATTGGCCATCGCTGCCATCAGGAGGCACGTCGGACTCTCGATGCGGTACAGCTCCCGGGAGATGTCCCTGGCCTGGTGGTGCAAGTATTCCTGGTGGGTGAATTCGTGGCCGCGCAAGGTCGTGAGGTACGTATCCCACATGGTGACCAGCGCGGAGTCCGCCGCTTCACGATCGGTCCACCCCGGTGCCTCGATCGCCGATTCGAGCTCCATGGCGATCCAGGTCATCACGCAGTGCTCCCCCTGTTGCCCATAGCGGAAATCTAGATTCAGACTCGACCTGTGGAGGTCGATGATCGAGCCCTCCAGAGCTTCGGTGGCGGCCGTGCTGAGCGACAGACGTATCTCTGGGACCGTGGTGCCCGTCACGACGTAGGGCAACTCCGAGACTTCGAGCGTCGCACCGAGGGGTAGGGGTGGAAGAGCACCCGTGCCCATCGACTGCCCCCCGCAGCCCCACGCCATGAGAACGAGAGTGACCGAGCAGAGGCATGGTAAGCCTCCTTTGAGAGCCTGACCTCGAAGAGATACGAGGACAACGGAGAGGGCGGCTTTCATGAGGGGCCTCCACTTTTGAACGACGACCGCTTTGGGGGAAGAGCGGCTGAAATTCGAATCGGGTCGTGGGAAAAATTTGTTTCCGCGGATAAAGTAGGGTCGGTTCTTGCTTTAGCAACCAGAGCGAGCCCCTTCATCCTACTAATATGGCTATTTTGCTTGGTTTCTGGGGGTCACGCCGAAGTGTCGAAGGCCATTCTCCCGCCAAATTCCGGTGTGTGCGATGGGAACATTTGTTTCCTGAACACAGGGGGTGCCGGCTTTCGAGGCCTGGCACGAGCGCAGCGTCTTCGAGTCGGCTCGGATTGGAGAGCACGGCAGCTGACACCACACGTATTGGTGTTGATCGTGATATCACATTGTGGTACGTTTCTTCCGTGAAAGCCAAGCACCTGAGCGTGCGGGGTTGAGAGAGGCAGGGATTCAGCCATGATCGAGTACAAGGGATATCACGGAGCGGTCGAGTTCGACGCAGAACTGGACAAATTCCACGGTCGGGTGGTGAACACTCGCAGCGTGATCTCGTTCTACGGCTCCTCGGTGGAGGAGCTGCGCGAAGAGATGGCGGCTTCCGTAGAGACCTACCTCGAGGTGTGCGAAGAGAAGGGAACTGATCCTGACCGCCCGTACTCCGGCAAGTTCATGGTCCGGGTCACGCCGGAGCTTCACCGGGACGTGGCGCTGGCGGCTGCGTCGGAAGGCAAGTCGATGAATGAGTGGCTGTCGAAGTGGTTGTCGGAAACGATTGAGGAAAGGGAGCCTACCAGATCTTGACCGCCGGGTGAAGCGGCTGCCGGGGTCGAGGTGGTTGGGGTCGAGGTCCTTGGGGTCGAGGTGGTTCGGGTCGAGCGGAGGCTCCCCACCTCTTGTCACTCGCTCGTCTGGCCCCGTTTCCGTTTCCGCGGTGGTCCTTACTGTACGCGTCGTACATTCCGTACGGTTCACCATACCGGCTGTCCCGCTTGGGATCCACATCGTTGAGAATGATTCCGAGCACGGGAGCTCGAACCTGTCTCAGTTGTTCCACGCAGTGTGTGATCGCTCCCTTCTCCGTGACGTTGGCCCGAACGACCAACAGGGTTCCGTCGGCGTGGGTTCCGAGTATGGCAGCATCGGTGACCGCCATGAGAGGCGGACAGTCCAGGATGACGGCATCGAACTGGGCTTTCAGACTCTTCAACAATTCCTTCATACGCGCTGAGCCGAGGAGCTCGGCCGGGTTGGGCGGGAGCGCGCCCGAGGACAGGAAGAAGAGGGTGCCACTCTCCTCCGGCAGGTCGATCGTGTGAAT
The DNA here is from genome assembly GCA_022564055.1 of Gemmatimonadota bacterium. Classification (GTDB taxonomy): domain Bacteria; phylum Gemmatimonadota; class Gemmatimonadetes; order Longimicrobiales; family Gaopeijiaceae; genus UBA822. Next base: position 1,647 of record JADFMD010000070.1, on the reverse strand, counting down.
CGCCTCGTCAGCGAAGTTTTCTCCCGCCAGGATCTCTGAAAGGCCCGGATCCTGGGGCAGGTCGAAGACATCGTGAAGACAGCCGCGCCGCATGTCCGCGTCCACGAGCAGGGCGCGACGCCCGAGTTGGGCGAACGTGATCGCCAAGTTCGTGGCGGTGGTGGACTTGCCGTCCCTGGGGAGCGCGCTGGTGATGACCAGCGTGTTGGGTGGCTCATCCGGGTTCGCGAACATGATGTTGGTGCGAAGTCCCCGGTAGGCCTCGGACGTCCAACTCCGTGGATCCAGACCGGCCACGAGGTGGTCGCCGATTCGCAGGGTGCCGCCCCGCTGCTTGACCGCTGCTCCATTCCGATGGGCCGCCGATCCATTACGACTGTGCTCGACATGAATGCGAGGGATCAGGCCCATCACCGGCAACCCGCCTGTCACCTGCAGGAGATCCTCCCTCGTGTGAACCGAGTCGTCCATGTACTCACGTAGGAACGCCACCCCGACCCCGAGCATCGCTCCGAGCACCAGCCCAAGCAACAGCATGAGCCGCTTTTGGGGCTTCACTGGTGCGCTGGGCAATATGGCAGGATCGACGATGCGAACGGAGGCATCCTCGACCGCTTCCGCGATCCTGACCTCTTGAAGCCTGGTCTGAAGGAGGGTGAACAGCCCTGAGAGAATCTCGGCTTGGCGCGTAAGCCGCACGAACTGGATCTCTTTCTCGGGAATTTTTTCCAGGTCAACCCTGAAACGCTCGAGCGTCTGATCCAGAGCCACGACCTGATCGCCCAGTCCTTGAAGGTACGTAGTACCGATCACCTCGAGTTGGTGCTCGATCTCATGGATGCGGCCCGTCAGATTGAGAACATCCGGGTCCTCCGTCGTTCGTCTCTGAAGGAGCTCCGATCGGCGATTCTCGATTTCGTTCAGAATTCGGAGCAGCTCGGAAGCTGCTTGGTTACCGAGCAGGCTGGGAAAGGAGATGAGGCGACGGTAGGGAGAGGGCTCCTCGGGATCGGCGACGGCCGCTTCTCGCTCCACCTCGTCCATCAATGCCTGAAGTGCTGCCCGCTCCGCATTCACCACCATTCGGTCCGCTTGGATGCGGACGAGCTGGGTGACCTGGGCCGTGGCTTCGGCCTCGATGCTCACGACCCCCGCCTCTTCACGGAACTGCACGAGATTGTTCTCTGCCTCCCGGAGCTGTCCCGCCAGAGTGTCGATCTGTTCCTCCAGGAAGATCACCGTACTCGTGGCTCCCGTCCTCTGAACTCTCTGCCGATTTCTGATGAAGCTGGCGGCCAACCGGTTCGGAACCTGATGAACGAGTACGGTGTCGGTCGACTGGTACCGCACGGTTACGATGCCGGCCTCACGGTTCGGGCGGGCCACCGTGACCGCACCCTGAAACGCCTCAACGGCCTCATCGAACTCGACGACCGAGATCCGGATCTCCTGATCCTCCTCGAGGCCGCTGTTGATACGGAACGTGGCTCCCGGTATACGTACGGTCTCGCCGGTGGACGCCACGCCGAGAGATCCGCCGGTCTCTTCATCGAGGATCTCGAACGCTCCGCCCCCACGAGGACTCAGCACGTAGCTCGCCTCGGGCGCATCTCGCCGAACGGAGAGGTCGCTCAGAACCACCGCCCG
>JADFMD010000069.1 GCA_022564055.1 Gemmatimonadota bacterium | reverse complement strand
TCGCCGAGCGTACTCGTCTGGATCTATCACCGGGGAAAAGCAGGACGGGGGAGACCGACGCCTCCCCCATCCGAATAGTGTGCACGTTGGTGTGCACGTTAGCGTACTCTAACCCCGTGTATGGGCAGAAAATCCTACTCGGGACTAGTGGACGAATCCCTTATACCTACTGGAGAATTGCGAAAATCGGGGTCTGCCAGGCAGGCTTGCAAAGCCAGCGCTCTCCCAACTGAGCTATGGCCCGGGCCACGCGCACCGGTCGTTGATGGGCGAGGTGACGGAGCGGGGCGAGAATGGGGCGAGTCTGACTTCCCCATGGCAGCGAATCGAAGGTGGGCCGATTCGTGATCCGCCGGAGCAATGCCTGAAATCATTAGGCTTTTCAGCCGTGGCCAACGAAAACAGAGAGTGCCAGTCTAGGCTTTTAAGTCCCTTGCGTCTACCATTCCGCCACCCCGGCCGATCAGCCACCATTCTACGCTCCCACTGCTCCCTGCCGGAAGGGACCCTTGGTTTTTCCGTTCTCGAACCCGTTTGCCCCACCCGAATCCGGCTTCTAGGTTTCGTTCAGTTCGGGCGGGCGGCACACCGACGGACCTGGGCACACCCACATTGGAGGAGCACCGGCCATGAGGGTCTCTAGGCAAGATACAAGACGAGAGGCATCACCCTTCAAGCGGTGCGGTGCCGTGTCCCGCGCGTTACGCTTCGGGTTTCTGGCTCTGGTTCTTACCGGCTGCATGGCCGACGATTGGCCCGCCCCTCTGCCCGTGGTCCTCGACGAATTCATGCAGGAGCACAAGGAGTGGCGCTCGAACCGTCGTGAACGTCTGGTGAGGCCGTTCTCCGGGGTGGTTATGTGGATGGGGCTCTGGGAGCTCGCTCAAGGGGTGACAGCGTTCGGTTCGGACCCTGCCCTGTCCATCGTCCTGCCGGAGGAGGATTCGCCCCGGCTCGCGGGAACCATCCACCGCTCAGGCCAACAGATCCGGCTCGAGCCCAGCGCCGGGTCCCCGCTCACGATCCGGGAGGGGGATCGCCTCACCGAGACCACGATGCTTCAGAGCGACCGGTCGGGTAACACGACCAACCTGGCTCTGGGTTCTCTGGGCATGCGGATCCATGGAGAACCCGGTACCGATCGGCTCTGGCTTCGCGTCTGGGATGAGGACTCCGAAAAGCGGGAGCCGTTCGAGTTGCCCGAGTCATATCCGGTCGACACCGCATGGCGATTCACGGCGAAGTTCGAGCCCTACCCGGAACCGAGGGCACTCCGGGTTCCGGACGTGACCAGTGGCACGATCGAATATCAGGCTCCTGGCGAGCTGGTATTTTGGGCGAATGGGCGTGAGCACAGGCTGATCGCCGTGCGTCAGAGCGAGCGCAGCACTTCCTACTTCGTGATGATGTGGGACTCGACAGCCACGGTCGATACGTATCAGGCGGGCCGATATCTGAGCGTCCCATTTGCCGATGAAGAGGGCTGGACCACGATCGACTTCAACCGGGCGTACAATCCGCCGTGCGTATTCAGCGCTTTTTCGGTCTGTGCTCTACCGCCGCCCGAGAACCGGCTGCGGCTGGCCGTGACTGCCGGTGAAAAGCGACCGGACGAGCCCGCCTACTGAGCCCCGGGGCCGGTGGGCTCCGTCGGACCTCTTGCGGTGAGGAGCCAAACGATGGCTGCCGCAGCAGCGACATGCATCAACATTAGCACGCCGACTCCTGTCGGGGTTGTCCCCGGGAAATTGCCAGAAGCTCCGTCACCCAGAAGCAACAGGTCGGGCAGTAACGACAGCAGCAGAACCCCAAGGGCGATCCGACGGAAGAGAACCGTGGGCCTTTCCGCCCGTCGACGTACGACGGCGAAGACCGTGATCGCGCCGAGCGTGCCTACCACCGTGAAAAAAACCGTGGGGCCCGGTTCCGCCAGGGGAGGGAAATCGCTCGGAATGTCGAGGGTAGCTAAGGCGGCCTGGCGCACCGCAAGCGTCGCGATGATCGACCCGACGAGCGCCTTGAGCCCACGTACCCACAGCCTGTCTTTTCGCGCCATCTCTATGGTTTCCGAAAAGGTGGTATTGAGCGAGAATGTGGCATTAGGACTGAAAAGTCATAACCGGCGTGCACGACCCCGGTCAATAGCTCGTTTTCACGTGCGTACCCGACCCAGGTCAGGAGCGCGCTTTCGAGTGTTTACCCGACCCCCGTGGGCGAAAACCACCGAGCCATGAATCCGGAGCGTTTCCAGAAGCTGGCCCGAGCCCTGCGCAGGCGGCAGCCCGACCTCACGGTGCTGATGGAGCGGATCCACAAGAGCCACAATCTTTCGGCCATCCTCCGTAACTGTGACGCGGTGGGGGTGTTGGAGGCTCACGCGATTCCTCCCCCGGAGGGCCTTCAGATTCACTCCCACACCTCGGCGGGGACGGCCAAGTGGGTTCGTCTGGTCAGGCACCGAACGATCCAGGCGGCGATCGAGGATTTGAAGGGCCGCGGCTTCCGCGTGCTGGCCGCGCATCCGGGTCCCGATGCCGTCGATTTTCGAGCGGTGGACTACACGGGGCCCACGGCCCTGATGATGGGGGCGGAGCTTCTGGGACTGAGCGACGAGGCACTCGCGTTGGCGGATGTGCGGATCTCGATTCCGATGGTGGGAATGGCCCAGTCGTTCAACGTTTCGGTCGCGACGGCGCTCCTGCTGTTCGAGGCGTTTCGGCAACGCGATGCCGCGGGAATGTATGACGGATCCCGGATCGCCCCCGAGGATTTCGAGCGGATCCTGTTCGAGTGGGCGTACCCGCGCATCGCCCGCCACTGCCGGGACCGGGGCAGGCCCTACCCGCCGCTCGGGCAGGACGGACGCTTGCCGAAGATCTCCTTCGATTAGCTGGTTTGCGGTGGCTCCCGCCCCAGTTGGTGGCGCAGGGATTCCTCCAACCCCGGATACATGAACTCGAATCCGGTCTTCTCGGCCACCTCGGGCAGGACTCTCTGCCCTTGCAGCAGCATCTCCTTTCCCATCTCACCGAACAGAGCCTGGACCGCCAGACCGGGTACGGGAATGAAGGTCGGGCGCTCGAGTACACGGCCGAGCGTCCCCGTGAAGGAAGCGTTGGGTACGGGATAGGGCGCCGTGGCATTTACGGGCCCGTGGATCGACGGCGTATGAATGACATGTAGGATCAGACTCAACAGATCGTCAAGATCGATCCAACTCACGTACTGCCGTCCGCTTCCAAGCCGTCCGCCAACGCCGATCTTGAACGGGAGAAGCATCGTGCCGAGCGCCCCGCCCTGCGGGGTCAGCGTGAGGCCAGTTCGAAGATTGACGACACGGATACCCATCCGTGCGGCGGGACGGGCGGCCTCCTCCCACGCACCGCAAAGCTCGGCGAGGAAGCCCCTCCCCTGCTTGGCGCTTTCGTTCAGGACTTGATCGCGGCGGTCGCCATAGAAACCCACCGCGGAGCCACACACCAGCACCTTGGGAGGCCGCCGGAGACGTGCCAACGCGCGCGAAAGGTGGTCCGTGCCCTCGACCCTGCTCGCGCGGATGCGCTTCTTTTTTTCCTCGGTCCAACGCAGCCCGAGCAGCGGCTCACCGGCCAGGTGTACGACGGCGTCGAGTCCCTCCAGACCGTCTTCGTCCACCTCGCCTCTGATCGGGTCCCAAAGCACGTCTTTGGACGTCAGCTTTTTCTTGCTCCGGACCAGACGAACCACCTCGTGGCCACCGGTGGTGAGAACGTCGCAAAGGGCACCGCCGATGAGGCCGCCCGAGCCGGTGACGGCAATCCTCAGGGGTTTGCCTCCCCCGTATCGCACGATTCGGTCGAGGTCATTCTGCAGGCGCCGATGCCGGAAGGTGAAGACCCGCTCGAGCTCCGACTCGACACTCGACCCGCCGAGAAGACGCCCGGCGGCGCCCATCGGCAACTCCCAATCGACATGGTCCTCCACGGTGCATCCGCCTCCACTCTCCGGCTCGAAGCGATGCGTGTGGACCCAGCGGGTGAAGGGTCCCCGGACCTGCTCTTCACGGAAGAGGAGATATTGCTCGAAATCGGTGTGGAGAACCTCGAAACGGATCTCGGTGGGACCCCGTCGCACACGAAAAGAGACCCGCCCGCCGGTGGCCGGAGTTCCCTCCCGGCTCTCAATCGTGACCTTTTCCCAGGGCGGGATGAGTCGCTCGAGGGCCCCTGGGCGCATATGCCACGCGAACACGTCCCTGACCGCATGACTCAGGCGGGTTCGGTGAACGAATTCAGGCATGTCCCGCGTCAGTCGGCAGTGGGTTCGGCCTTGGTCATTCGGGATTCGACCGGGAAAAGCGTGGCGAGAATCGCCCGGACCCGCGGCACGAAGTTCTCATCCTTGATCACTATGGCAGATGCCTTGTCGGCCAATTTTTGCTCTTCCTTCGGCGTGAGCCTCTTTACCGTGATGGCGATGACGGGAAGACCCTTGTGATAACGACTCTTGCGCATCCGGTCGAGGAACTCGAAGCCATCCATCACAGGCATCCGCAGATCCAGAAGCACCGCGGCGGGGGTGTCCCTTTCGAGAAAGAGAAGGGCCTCTTCTCCGTTCGAAACACAGTGGAGCTCCAGATCATCCACCGCCAATCCCTGCGTGAGCAGGGCCTGAACCTCAGGATCGTCGTCAACGAGCAGTACCCTCCGTCCATGCTGGTTGACGAGCTGCCGCCACAGCACACGTAGGAGATCCGCTCGTTCGATCGGCTTCGTCAGCAGATCCACGGCACCGAAGAGTCGTCCTTGGCCCTCGTTGGCCGCGACGCTCGCGATGACGACCGGAATATGGCTTATCTCGGGCTCCGCCTTCAACGTCCGCAGTACCTCCCAACCGTCTATGTCAGGCATGTGCAGATCGAGCGTCACCAGGTCCGGTCGATGCGTCCGGGCCATCTCGAGCCCCACTCTTCCCGACGCGGCCTGAAGGACCTCGCAGCCAAAATCGGCCAGGTAGTCCTCCATGAGCACGAGCGAGTCCGGGTCGTCGTCGATCACGAGCACCTTGAAACGTTTGACCTCACCCCGGGCGGCTTTCGGTCCAGTGGTACCGGAATACGCGGCAGTTCGCCGTTCGGAGCGGGCGGGCGCGTGTACCTCGTCGTCCCCAGCGACCGAACCCACCGTCACCACGGGCGCGACTGCGTCTCCATCGGGTCCCCTCGACACCTTTTGGGCCGCGGCGAGAGCAACTTGGGCGCGGCTCGCGGCGCCTCCGAATTCCGGAAAGAGGATCTTGAACGTAGTCCCCTGTCCAACCACGCTCTCGACCGTGAGGTCGTATCCCATGAGCAGACACATCGAGCGAGAGATGGCGAGCCCGAGGCCCGTGCCGCCGAACTGGCGAGCCGTGCCTGCTTCGGCCTGTTGAAAAGCCTCGAAGATGGCCCCCAGGCGCTCCTCGGGAATCCCGATGCCGGTATCGATCACGGAGAGGCTCGTAGGCTTGCCCGTCGCCTCATCGACCTCGAGCCGGACCGAGATCTCCCCCGACTCCGTAAACTTGAGCGCGTTTCCTACCAAGTTCACGATGACCTGCTTCAGCTTCGCGGGGTCTGTTTCGATTTCCTCCGCAGCGTCGGGAGCTTCAACCCAGACCTTCACCTCCGCCTCGCGGCTCCGAACCTGACCCTCAACGAGCGCCAGCGCCTCATGGGCGAGGTTGGCGACGTCGACCATCATGAGGTCCAACTCCATCCGCCCGGACTCGATTTTCGCCAAGTCGAGGATCTCGTTGATGAGCCCGAGTAGGTGTTTTCCATTGACCTGGATTCGATCCAGAAATCCGAGGTCCGAGGACTTCAGATTTTTTTTCTTGTTCTTCAGCAGGATGTTGGCGAAACCGATCACCGAGTTGAGCGGCGTACGTAGCTCGTGGCTCATGTTCGCCAGGAAATGGCTCTTGGCCCGATTCGCGGCCTCCGCCTCGTTCTTGGCCGACACGAGATCCACCTCGGCCCTCCTCCTCCGCGTGATATCCTTCCCGAACACCACAACGCCAGCCGAGTCCTCCTGGTCGCTGATCGGGCTGAAGAACAACTCGAGGTGCCGAAGCTCGCCATCCATCTCTTCGGAGCGGATTTTGGTCTGGCGCCCTGTCCTCATCACCTCGTCATAGGCCTGTTGGAACCATATCGCCTGGTCGCTCGGATAGAGTTGTTCCGGACCATCTCCCACGCTGGGCTCACGACCCGTGCGTGCCTCCACCGCCAGAGCATACGCGGCGTTGAACGTGATGAGCGCGTGATCGGAGTTCACGGACCAGATCACGTCACCGGTACTTTCAACCAACGCATTGAGGTTCGCCCGTGACCCTGCGAGCTCCCGCTCGGCTATCACGGTATCGGTGACGTTCCTGATGATTGAGCGGACCGCCACGACCTCGCCGTCGACCCGGCTGCAGTTCGCACTGATCGCACATATGACAGGATCGCCATCAGCCGTATGAAACTCCGAGATGAAGCGCTCCATGGAGCCTCCCTCGGCGAGCTTTCGGAACGCGGTCTCGAGTTCGACCTGATTGGACGGGCGAAGGAGCGAGTACATGCTGTTTCCCGTGACAGCTTTTTCCTCGAACCCGAAGGTGGCCGTCCACGCACGATTGACGTAGGCCAGCGAGCCCTCGGAATCGGTGATTTGAATGAGGTCGTTCGCGTTGTCGAGGAAGTCGCGAAGCCGGTGCTCGGCCTCGGCACGAACCTCCACCTCGCGAGCCATCGCGAGGTTGGTCTGGCGCACCGTCTCCAGTGCCGACGCCTCCGAGCGGAACGTCACGAAAACGCTGATCATCAGCCCTGCCAGCACGCACACGTTGGACCCGATCTTCAGGAGATGTGCGGCATCGGCGATCCCGTCGAACTCGCTCGTCGCGTAGGCCATATACATCCCGTGCAGGAACACGCTGACCATGAGGGAGATGAGCAGCCAATACTGGAAGGGTTCGGTGCGCCATTCCCCACGGCGGAGGTAACCCACCCAAGCGGCGAAGAAGAACGTCGCCGGGATGAACTCGGCGGGCCGCCACACTAGGTACTCCGGATAATATGCCGGCGGTAGGGGAAAGAAGGTAAACACCAGGAAGAAGGCGGTGGTCAAGACGGCCGCCATGACGTACACCGCAAGTTCATTGACGTGGGATCGCTGAGATTCGGAGTCGTCCGACCAGAGAAAAACGCTCCCGAAAAGGAACATCGACAAGAACAGCCTCGAGGCCGTCCACGTCCACGCGGCCCGGTCCGCGGCCTCGAGCCCAGTCATCCCGCCGGTGATGAGCGCCGAGGTCATGACGGCGTGGTACCCGTTCAGCAGTCCGGTACCGAGGAAGCCGGTCCCGATGAACAGAAAGGTTTCCTGTTTCTTACTGTAGAAACGGACGAGAGCGAGGCTCCCCACGACCAGGGCCAGCGTGGTACTGATGAATTCCCAGATGACATGGCGGGCCTCGTTGTCATCGAAGGGGAAGCGTCTCAGGACGCTCGCCCCGACGAAGAGAACCGCGAGGATCAGCCAGTAGACGGTGGCCGATCGCTCTTTGGCGGGCGCCTCGGAGAAACCGACCGAAACCATCGAATCCTCGCGCCATCCCTCCAACTCACGGGGTTCCGCGAGCGGAGCTTCCACCACGTCCTCGAAAGGCTTCAGACGGCTACCGTGGTCGGGCAGCACTCCGGAGCCGTCGGAGCCGGATCCGTTCACGCTGAATCGGCGAGCAGGCGCTCAATGGCCCCCATGAGAACCTCTTCATCGACAATCGGCTTCGTCACGTACTCGTCGAAGCCCATCTCGAGGTACTTCTCCCGGTCCCCGGACATGGCATGGGCCGTCAGCGCGATAACCGGAAGGTCCTTCAACCGCACCTGGGAGCGCACCCACTCGAGTACCTCCACACCATCCATTCCCGGCAAAGAAATGTCGAGCAGAACGAGGTCGGGAATATTATCGGCCAGGCCGTCCACCACCTCCTTTCCATTCTCGTATTCGGAGATCTCGTATTGATCCTCGAGAATGGCCTGCACGAGGAGACGGTTGTCCATGTTGTCCTCGACCACCGCGATCTTAGGCTTCATTCCCATCTTCCTTGACCATCACTTCCAGCTCCTGAACGGCCTCCGCGAAGGCTTCCTCGAGATTGGGAACGAGTTCGCGAACGCGTTTCAGATCGCCGTCCGACGCGGCCGATTCAAGGTCACTTGCGACCTCTTGGAGGAGTTGCGCACCGACGTTGGCAGCGCTGGACTTCAGAGAATGTGCACCCCGTTCGGGCACTTCGAGGTCCTCGTCGTCCATGACCTCACGAATCTGGTCGAGCCGTGTGGGACCGTTTTTCAGAAACAGTCGCACGATCTCATGTGAAAGCTTGGTACCGCCCCAGTCTTCCAACCTCTTGAGGGCGGCCTGGTCGATGATATTGGGATCTATGGCCATGGGTTTTCGGTTCAGCTTCTTCCCGCCCGAGGGGTTTGGCGTTGGCGCACGGCGGACGCGCCACGAACGGGTTCAAAGTTCTCTCTCGGGGTGATGATAGAATGGCCCTGGTTTATGGGGCAAAAGTTGATCGACCAGTCCGGACCCGGTTTCCCAAGCATCAAATTCCTCGACCAGATCTCGGTCCCATCGTTCTCCGGCGGAGCGAAGACGACCCTCGAGCCACTCAGGAGCCCCGAAGCCGATCGCCCGACGATAAATCTCCGCTACCTTAAATATCTTGTCCGCATACCCACTCACGTCAAGCGCGACGGTTGGGAGGCTGGAATGCGCACCGCGCATCGTGAAGATGGGGCAGAACGCTCTGTGGGGTTGCGCCGGCGCGACCACCCCGGAGATGCGTGAATAATTGACCGCGTCGCGGGCGATTTTCCCCGTGGCCTGGTGGTCCGGGTGCCGAAACCCTCGGGCCCAGGCGTCGCCCCACGTGAGGAGGCCATCGGGTTGGATCTCCGCCATCACCCGGGCGACCTCGGCACCCGCCTCGGGTGTCGCCTGGACCGCCGAGTCCGGGAACGACAAGAAGCGTCCCTCGACGCCCAAACACTCCACCACTTGCATGCCCAGCTCCATGCGGCGCTCGGCGACCTCAGCCACGGGTAAGGGGCCGAAGGCGTCGGTCATTTCCCCTCGCGTGAGCCAGAGTACCACCACCCTCGAGCCGGCAGCGCGTTGGGCGAGGAGAGTGCCGGCACAGAGCACCTCATCGTCCGGGTGGGCAAGCACCGCGAGGAGGGTCGGCGGGCTCGGCGCGTTCACTGGGCTCGGTCCGCTCCAACCTCCTCGGCGGCACGTCCTGCGGCCGCACGTCGAATCAGCCGAATGGCCTCCGCGATCCCATCCGGATGCCGAAATACCGCCGCCCCAGCCACCAGCACCGAGGCCCCCGCCTCGCTCGCCTCGCCCGCGGTGTCGACATTGATGCCCCCATCCACTTCGAGTTGAGCACCGTCCGCACCGTTTTCATCGAGCATCGCGCGGAGCCGTCTGATTTTTTGGGTACTCTCCGGGATATACGCCTGCCCACCGAAACCGGGGTTCACCGACATGATCACCACCAGATCAACCTCGGGTATGACTTCAGCCAGCGTCTCCAGGCTGGTGGCGGGATTGAGCGTCACGCCTGGTTTTACGCCGAGCTTGCGAATGCGCTCAATGGTTCCGCGGAGGTCGGGGCAAGTCTCCTGATGAACCGTGATGTAGTTTGCTCCAGCCTCGGCGAAGGCGGAGAGGTATTGGTCGGGGTTTTCGATCATCAAGTGGACATCGACGGGAAGGTCCGTAGCGTCCCGTACGGCAGACGTCACCGCCGGCCCGATGGTGAGGTTCGGCACGAAGTGGCCGTCCATCACGTCCACGTGAATCCAGTCCGCTCCCGCTTCGGCGGCCTCGGATACCTGCTCCGCCAAACGTCCGAAGTCCGCAGAGAGGATGGACGGAGCGATCCGGACCGTCATGGCGCGTGGTCTCCCGTCATTCGGTGCTATCTCCCTTCAAGAGCGTCTTCACGCCAGCCGGACCACTCACCAACACCTCGGTGGCCATTCCGAGAAAGAACCCGGTTTCCACGATCCCGGCTCTTCCGTGAAGGGCCAGGTCGAAACCCTTGGGGTCATCGATCCCGCCGCCAGCGTGGCAATCGAGAATGTAATTGCCATTGTCCGTGACCATCGGTTCTCCGTCCACCCCCAACCGGAGCACAGGATCGGCACCCCACGATTTCACGAACGGCGCGTGGATCTCCCATCCGAACTGCACCACCTCCACCGGCACGGGACCCCGCGTCCCCAGAGCGGGCACCATCTTGCTGTCGTCGACCATGATCGCCAAGCGCCCGGAGGCCTGAGCCACCATTTTTTCGCGGAGAAGCGCGCCCCCGAGGCCCTTGATCAGATTTAAATCGGGATCGACCTCGTCCGCGCCATCAATCGTCAAATCAAGAACCGGAGTTTCGGTGAGGGAGGTCAGCGGAATGCCCAGGTCGCGGGCTTCCCGAGCCGTGCGCAGAGACGTGGGTACTCCCACGACGTCGACCAGCGCACCGGCGTGGAGCCTCTCGGACAGGGCGACCAACAAGTGGGCCACGGTCGATCCGGTGCCCAATCCCAGCCGCATTCCACTGTCCACGAGTTCGGCCGCTGCTATGCCCACCGCCCTCTTCAGGGAGTCAGCGTCCGCCACCCGACTCACGTCCGCCACTCGGATCCCCAGGTCTGCTTACCCCTGGCCCCGGCCATAGAGCAGTCTACGAAGGCGTACGCGCTTTCCGAGGGGCAGGTCGACTTCATCGAGGACGGAGCGCGAAAACCCCGCCGTGACCTTGGGCTGCGCACCCGCAGCGATCGTGGGCTTGTATGAATCCTCCAACGTGAGAAAGAGGTACCGGAGGGCCGAATTTTGTGCCGGAATCTATGAACGCCGGGGGCCACGGACCAGACCGTCTCTTGACTCATAGTAGCCGGAAGCACAGCTTGCAGCCCATGAATTACGCGAAGAGAAATCAGGCTTTCTACTTTACGGGCTGGCCCCCTTCGGGAGCCGGCGACTGATGCGCGCGCGCTGAGCGCGATCGCGTTTTGTCCTGAGGCTCTCGACTCCTGGTCGGGGGCCTTTTTTCGTGGCCGTAACTTGGGAAGCAGGCCATCACTCACAAACTGAGAAGATCATGATCATTGTTACTCGCCCCGGCGTGACCGACGAAGAACTGGACCATATCCGGGAAAGAATCGAGTCTCTAGGGCCCCGTACGCACCTCATTCGGGGCAAGCACCGAACGGTCATCCTCTGCATCGGAGAACAAGAGGATCTGGCCAACGTGCCCCTGCTCTCGATTCCGGGGGTCGAGAGCGTTCGCCCGGTCATGAAGCCCTACAAGCTGGCGAACCGGCAAGTCCACGAGGAGCCCACGGAGGTTCCGCTCGGCACCGGCACCATCGGAGGGAACGCCCTCGCGATCATCGCGGGGCCCTGCTCCGTCGAGGGCCTCACCATGCTCCAGGATACGGCACGGCACGTAAAAGCTGCGGGAGCGTCCGCATTGCGCGGCGGAGCGTTCAAGCCGAGGAGCTCCCCCTACGCATTCGACGGCCTCGGCGAAGAGGGCCTGAAGATGCTCGCGGACGTGCGCGCCGAGACAGGACTCCCGGTGGTGACCGAAGTCATGGATACGCGCCAGGTGGACCTGGTCGCCAAGTACGCGGACGTACTCCAGATCGGGGCCAGAAACATGCAGAATTTTTCCCTGCTGACCGAAGTCGGGCGGCTGCACCGACCGATCCTTCTCAAACGCGGGATGGCGGCCAAGGTCTCGGACCTTCTTCTGGCGGCCGAGTACGTCATGAAGCAAGGGAACATGAACGTGGTGCTCTGCGAGCGTGGCATCCGGACCTTCGAGGACTCGACGCGAAACACCTTCGATCTGGCTGCGATTCCCGTGCTCAAGAAGGAGACGCATCTTCCCGTGGTGGCCGATCCCAGCCACGCGGCGGGACGGCGGGACCTGGTGCCGGCGCTCTCCTACGCGGCGATCGCCGCCGGCGCCGATGGTCTCATCATCGAGGTCCATCCCGACCCTGAGATGGCCGTATCCGACGGGGACCAATCTTTGGTGTTCGACGAATTCGATTCACTCATGGCCGGGCTGGCTCCCTTTGCCGTGGCGGCAGGAAGGACGCTGAAGAGTCCAACCGGAAAAGACTGACCTCAGAGGCAGCCCTCGGCCGCCGTGATCTGTGCCAGGACGGCTTTTCGGGCTGTTCCTCCCGGGGCTTCGCGGGCCTCGACCGAGCGCTCCCAATCGAACACTTCGAGCACATCGGAGCCGAAGGCGGTATGTGCCTTCTGGAACGCCTCGAGCGGAAGCTGGTCCACCGGAATACCCCGGTCCTCCGCAACCCGCACGACGGTCGCGACCACTTCGTGCGCTCTCCGGAAGGGTACTCCGGCCCGGACGAGATAGTCGGCCAAATCCGTGGCAAGAAGCTGCGGGTCGAGCGCGGCCTCGATGCGGTCCGGTTGAAACTCGGCACCGCGGACGGCACCCTCGATGGCGGGCAGCACGAGGGTGAGCGTGTCCACGGAGTCGAAGAGCGCGGCCTTGTCTTCCTGGAGGTCCCGGTTGTAGCCGGTGGGGAGTCCCTTCAAGACCGTCAGAAGCGCCACGAGATTCCCGGTCAGCCGACCGGATTTTCCCCGCACCAGTTCCGCCACGTCGGGGTTTCGTTTCTGGGGCATGAGGCTGGATCCTGTGCTGAACCCGTCGGACAACCGGACGAACCCGAACTCTTTCGATCCGAACAGCACCAGATCCTCCGCTAGGCGCGACAAATGAATCCCCAGGCGGGCTGCCACGAACGCGAGCCCCAACGCCCAGTCGCGATCACTGACGGCGTCTATACTGTTCTCGGAGATGCTCAGGAATCCCAACTCCTCCCTCAGAAACTCACGGTCTATCGGAAACGGGCATCCCGCGATCGCACCCGATCCGAGCGGCAAGACGCTCGCTTGAGCCTTCACCGTGTGCAGCGCTGTACGGTCACGCTCCAGCGGCCAGAAGTGCGAGAGAACCCAGTGCGCGGCCCGCACGGGTTGGCCCTGTTGGAGGTGAGTGTATCCGGGGAGAATGAGGTCGACGGATTCCCGCGCCCAATCCAGAAGCGCAGCTTCCACCTCCGTCAGCGCGACCCCGAGGGCTTCCGTCATCTGAATGCCCCAAAGGCGCAAATCGGTCGCCACCTGGTCGTTACGCGACCGACCCGTATGGAGCTTCCCCGCGACGTCGCCGACCTCTTCGTGAAGCAGGCGCTCCACTAGTGAGTGAATGTCCTCATCCGGCTCCTCGGCGTGATCACGATCCGAAAGACGGGTGGCCACGCGCTCGAGTCCTTCGAGGAGCGTGACCCCCTCGTCGTCCTCCAGAACGCCCGCCTTCACCAGGGCCTGAGCCCAGGCCCGGCTACCCCGGACATCCTGGGGCCAGAGGCGAATGTCCACATCCAGGCTCCGGTTGAGAGGAACCATTGCCCCCGCCATAGCGCCCTCGATGCGGCCGCTCCAGAGGGGGGCGGGCCCGGCGATCAGCCCGCCGGAGTTTTGAGGCCGGCGGACTCCACCATCTCGGTCACGGCCTCGTTCGTGTCGGTGGGAGCACTCTTCTTCTGCGCCCCCTTGCTCTCGCTGGGCTTGCTCTCGCCGCCGGGCTTGTTTTCGCTGCGCTTGTCCTCGCCGCCCTTCTTCTTCCCGCCCTTGCTGCTATCCCGCTCCGCTGCGACCCGCGCAGGGAGCGCAAACAACTTGATGAACCCTTGGGCGTCGGCATGGTCGTACGTCGCCTCTTCACCGAAAGACGCGAGTCCGGCGTGATACAACGACTCGGGGCTCCTACGGCTCGCCACGGCGGCCGAGCCCTTGTAGAGCTTTAAGCGCACCACCCCGGTAACCCGTTTCATGAGAACGTCCATGAACGCGTCGATGGCCTCTCTTTCCGGGGTCCACCACCAGCCCTCGTACACCAGGTCCGCGTAGCGCGCCGCAACCTGATCCTTGAACGCAAGAGCCCGGCGATCGAGTGTGAGCTGCTCGAGTTCCTGAAGCGCGGTATAGAGAAGCGTCCCCCCTGGCGTCTCATATACGCCACGCGACTTCATCCCGACCAACCGGTCCTCCACCAGATCCACCCTCCCCACACCGTGCCGTGAGCCGATCTCGTTGAGGGCCAGAAGGAGGGGCACCGAGTCCATCGCCGTATCGTTGACCGACACGGGAAATCCCTGCTCGAAGCCGATTTCCAGGTATTCGGGTGTGTCCGGCGCAGCCTCGGGAGCCGTCGTCCATCGGTACATCGACTCATCCGGCTCGAAGGCGGGATCCTCGAGCGGACCGCCTTCGTGCGAGATGTGCCAGATGTTCTCGTCCCGAGAATAGAGTTTCGTCTCGTCGACGCCTACGAGGGGTATGTCGCGAGCACGGGCATACGCCAACAGATCCTCACGCGAACGCAGATCCCACTCACGCCAGGGGGCGATCACACGCAGGTCCGGTGCGAGCGCAGTGAACGTCAGCTCGAAACGAACCTGATCGTTTCCCTTGCCGGTGCAGCCGTGCGAAAGCGCATGGGCACCCACCTTACGGGCTACCTCCACCATCCGGCGCGCGATTATGGGACGCGCCATGGAGGTGCCCAGAAGGTACTTGCGACCGTAGACGGCTCCCGCGCGCAGCGTGGGCCATACGAAGTCTTCGACGAACTCCCTGCGCAGGTCTTCGCCGTAAAACTCTGCGGCCCCGGTCGCCTTGGCGCGCTCGTCGAGCCCTTCGAGACCGCCCGGCTGGCCCACGTCGGCCGCCACGCAGATGACCTCGGCGTCGTAGGTGTCACGAAGCCACGGAACGATGACGGACGTGTCCAGTCCACCGGAGTATGCGAGCACCACCTTCAACGCCATGACTGCCTCTTCGC
>JADFMD010000012.1 GCA_022564055.1 Gemmatimonadota bacterium | reverse complement strand
GATCGACAGCCCCGGAATGCGCTCGAGGTACGGCAGCGGCGGCATGTTCATGATCGCCAGACACGGGGTGCGCGCGGCCACGACCCGTGCCATCAGCTCACGAACGCCCTCCGAGCTGTACTGCGACTCCTGCATGCCGAGCACAACCAGGTCGAACTCACCGGGGTCGACCCCGTCCGGCGCGCTGGCGGAGAGCGTACCCCCCAGCCCCTCGGAGGAGATCTCGACCAGTGTCTCCCGACCCCGAACCGGAAAGCGCACGACGGTTCCGTCTCGGTTGATCAGCTCCGCGGTCGGCGGGGTGCAAACCAGCGTCACCGAGTGGCCGGCCAGCAGGAGCTTGGTGCCGAACAGGGAGCCGTAGGACGCCCCGAGAATGAGAACGTCAACCTTGGAATTCATCAGATCGCGCCCTGCCGACGCGCCTCCGCGATGCCGGCGTCATCCAGACCGACGACGGATTTGAGGATCTCTTCGGTGTGTTCCCCCAGGAGAGGGGACCGTGCGACGTCCGGCGGAGAGTCCGACAGCTTGATCGGGTTGCCCACCGTCAGGTACTTGCCGCGTTCGGGGTGGTCGACCTCGACGACGGTCCCCGTCTGACGCAGGGCGTCCTCTTCGGCCAGCTCCTTCATGGACAGGATCGGTCCGCAGGGCACGTTCAACGGGTTGAGGATCCCCATGACCTCCATCTTGTCCTTCGTCATCGTCCACTTCTCGATTTCCGCGAACACCTGATCGAGCTTCGGGAGGCGTGCCTCGGGCGTGCTCCATTCAGGATCCTCGAGCCAATCCTCGTGCCCAATGGCCTTGGCGAGGCCGGGGAACGCTCTCGCCTGAGTGATCACGTAGATGTAGGCATCCGGATCGGTCTCCCACCCCTTGCACTTGACGATCCAGCCGGGTTGACCCCCACCGGATGCGTTGCCGGCCCGCGGCACCGCGTCGCCGAACTCGCCGTTGGGATATTGCGGATACTCCGTAAGCGGACCATGGGCCAGCCGCTGTTGGTCGCGCAGCTTCACGCGACAGAGGTTGAGCACTGAATCCTGCATAGCGCACGTCACGCGCTGGCCCTTGCCGCTCTTCTCGCGTTGAAGCAGAGCGGCCAGGATGCCCGCCACGAGATGTATGCCGGTGCCGGAATCGCCGATCTGGGCGCCGGTAACCATCGGGAATCGGTCGATCTCGCCCGTGGTCGAGACCGCCCCGCCGGCGCACTGGGCAATGTTCTCGTACACCTTGCAATCCTCGTAGGGACCGGGGCCGAATCCCTTGACGGAGGCATAGATCATGCGCGGGTTGAGTTCCTGGATCTTCTCCCAAGGAAAGCCCATGCGATCGATCGCACCGGGCGCGAAGTTTTCCACCATCACGTCGCATTCCTCGATCAGCCTGGTGAAGATCTCGTTGCCCGCCTCGGTCTTGGGATTCAATGTCAGGCTACGCTTGTTGGCGTTCAGCATGGTGAAGTAGAGGCTGTCCACATCGGGAATGTCGCGCAGCTGGCCGCGCGTGATGTCGCCCGAGCCGGGCCGTTCAATCTTGATGACGTCGGCGCCGAACCACGCCAGGATTTGCGTGCAGGTCGGTCCCGACTGCACGTGAGTCATGTCAAGGATCCGAACACCCTCGAGAGCTTTTCCCATCGTTTTTCTCACCCGTGCCCTTGCGCCTGATTCGATCACTAGCGACTCGACACTACCTCGCGGAGTGAGCAGAAAAAGCGGCGATGGCCCATCTACGCTTCCTAGTGGCTGACTCGTCATGATACGACATCACAGGCTTTCGCGCACAGGGTGACGGGTTAGCAACTCAGGTGCTCCGTGCAAAGTGTGCCGGTCAGCCACACGCCCTCCGAGGATCGCCAGATCACCCCAAGCCTGACGGAGCTTGCAGGTCATCTGATGCGCCGCCTCGGTCATGGCGTAGCCTCGACGACCGGCATCCCGAACGCCTCCTCGAGCTCGCCGAGGACCTGGGCTTGTTGCGCCCGGGCATTTTTCCGGCTTACCGTGGTTGGTTGAAACAGAGGGCGCGTAAGCTTACAGCGAGCGGGGGGCCATGAATATCGCCAACAGCATCAATGATGCAGGACACACCGTAGAGTTAATGTCATGACTAAATGGATTCGAGTTAAACACAATGAGGATATCAAGTTTGGTACTCTGGACAATGACCAGATCTCCGTTCACACGGGCGACATGTTTGACGGACCGACGCCTACGTCCGAATCCATCCCACTGGCGTCGGTCGAGGTCCTGACCCCCTGCCTGCCCACGAAAATAATCGGGCTTTGGAATAACTTTGGCGCGGTGGCGGCGAAAAACGGTTTGGATCGGCCCCCGGAGCCCCTCTACTTCTACAAGCCTCCCTCCGGCATCCTCGCCCCTGGTGGCACGATCGTCCGGCCGGAATCCTACGACGACAGCGTGATCTTCGAGGGCGAGCTCGGTGTCGTGATCGGCAAGCGCTGCAAGGACGTCTCGATGGCGGAAGTGGACGGCTGCGTTCTCGGGTACACCTGCCTCAACGATGCGACCGCCCTGCCTATCATCTCCGAGGATCCCTCGTTCGCCCAGTGGAGTCGGGCGAAGAGCTTCGACACGTTCACCCCCTTCGGGCCCGTGATCGCTACCGACCTCGACCCACAGTCGCTTCAGGTGACCTCCCGACTGAACGGCAAGGTCCGTCAGGACTATCCCGTGAACGACATGTTCTTCTCTCCCCTCGAGCTCGTCCAGCGGATCTCCCGAGGAATGACGCTTCTCCCCGGGGACATCATCACCTGTGGAACCTCGCTGGGAGCCGTCCCGATGGGACCGGGCAGCACGATAGAGATCCACATCGAAGGCATCGGGACGCTGTCCAACACGTTCGCCTGAGGGGGCGAGGAGGGCGTAGCGCCTTGTTGGCGGGTCTAAAGCACCCCCTCCAGGGCTCGGACACGGTGGTTTTCGCTGTCCGTCACATAGAGGACGCCCTCGTGAGCGAACACCCCGTGCGGCCGAGCGAGCTGGCACCGCATGGGGTCACCGTCGGGACCGTCGCCACGCTCACCGGTGCCCAGAACCGTATCGAGTATTCCGGTGCCCAGATTCAGGCGACGGATCGCATGGTTCTCCGTGTCGACGATGTACAGACTATCATCGGAAGCCGAGTAGGCGATCCCCTTGGGGCCGTTGAAGGTCGCCATCCCTCCCGGACGCCCATCCCCCGTGAATCCTCTTTCGCCGGTGCCCGCAATACGGCGCAGCCGCCCCGCGGCAAGGTCGAGCCGAAACACGGCATTACCCTCGCGGAGCACGAGGTATGCGTTGCCCGCGCTGTCGGTGTCGAGCGAGCGCGGGCCCCTGAGGGAGGTGCCTTCGAGCGGGGCCGAATCCGGAGTCGGCTCACGTTCCCCGGTGCCCGAGAGCGTCGAGATGGTGCCGCTCCGCATGTCCACCCGACGCACCCGCCCGTTGCCGATGTCGCAGATGAGCAGGTCGCCGTTCGCCACGAAGGCGATGCTGTGCGGCTGGCGTAGCTGGGCGTCGACGGCGGGCCCGTCGTCCCCGGAGAACCCGGCCTCGCCCGTTCCCGCCACGGTAGAAACGAGTCCGGTCAGTGCGTCCACGCGACGCACCACGTGGGCATCGCGTTCCACGATGAAGAGATGGCCGCCCCGGTCGAACCGGATCTCGTGCGGCGCGGAAAAAGATGCCGCGAGCGCGGGTCCTCCATCCCCCGTGTACGCGGACTCACCGTTCCCGCAAACCGTGGTGAGCCGCCCGGTCCGGAGATCCATCCTCCGAGTCCGTCCGGTATCCACCTCGCAGAAATAGAGGGCACCATCGGGGCCGACCACGATTCCATACGGATTGTTCACCGGGGTTCGCGTGGCCACCAGGCCGCCCGAACCCTCCATCTCGTATCCCGCCACCCCCGTGCCCGCGATCGTTCGCACCCGCACTTCCTGTGCGAACGCCGGCAGGGGCCGCGCCGCCGCCGCGGTGGCCACAGCCAGGATCCGAATGAAGTCTCGGCGAGAGGAGTCGGTCATGAGTGCAGCCCCATGAGTGCAGCCCCCAGAATGTGACGGAGGGTTCAAACAACCTGAACCCGAATCGGCGCTGAATGTATGTACCGAAGTAGGGCCGGACAGGGCGCAGGCCTTCCCTGGCGTCTGAATCCTCACAGGGTAACCGGATTTTCACACGGCCCCGTATCCCAAAATGATTGCCCCCGTGCACGTCCCTCAGCGATGATTGAAGATCCCGGGCCAGGACGTCACCGATTCATGTGATCGCACGCTGACATCCAGGAGTTGGTGATATCCACCCACGGGACCGCCTGCCGAGACCCTCGAAGAGGGACGACCGAAGGGAGCAGACGATGAGTGAGATCGGCATGTCTCCGCGGAACGCCGTCGCGGCTGCGGTGGTGATGGCGCTCGTGGTGTACGCTCCCTCCGTCGGCAACGGTTTCGCTCTCGACGACGTCGGTGACATCGTCGAGAACACGGCGGTCCATACCTTGGCCAATACCGGCGACATCCTCACTTCCCCGTACCGGGGACGGGTGCCGCCGGGGCGATCCCCGTATCGGCCGGTGACCTCGCTGACGTACGCGCTCAACTGGACCATGGGATCGGGAAGCCCCGTTCCTTTTCATGCGTTCAACGTGGCGCTGCACGGCACGAACACCGCCTTGGTCACCGTCCTTCTGACTACGCTGGGCGCCACACCCATCCTAGCGCTCCTGGGAGGTGCCGTTTTCGCGGCGCATCCGGTCCACGTGGAGGCGGTGGCCAATGCGGTGGGCCGAGGTGACGCCTTGATGGCTCTTTTCGTGCTGCTCGGAGCCCTGGCCTACCTGGGGCGTTTTCGCTCCGCGTGGGCCCGTGTAGGGCTCGTCTCGCTCGCCTATGCGATGGCGCTCGCTTCAAAGGAGAACGGGGTGGTGCTTCCAGCCCTGCTAGTGATGCTCTCGCTTCTCTTCCCCGAGCGTGTGGGACGGGCGGGGCGGTCGGGACGCGCCGGGCGGACGGGCGGGGCGGGCGGACGGGACGGGAGCGGTGGGACTCCCAGCTGCCGCTGTTCGCTGCGCTCGCCGGGGTGCTCGTCCTGTACCTGACGGTTCGTTACCAAGTGCTCGGTACCCTCTTCCACCGGGACGCGGCGCCCTACATCGTGATGTTGCCGACTTCGCTCAGGATGACCACGGCCGTAGCCAACGTCACCGAGTTGGTGCGGCTCCTTCTGTTTCCGGCAGATCTCGTCGCAGACTACGGGCCGGCCGTCATCCTTCCGGCGGGTACCGGAGCGCTGCGCTTCTGGGTGGGGGGCGGAGTGCTCCTGGGGGTAGCAGTCCTGGCCGTGCGGACTCTGGCGCTGCGGGCGCGGGCCGAGGAGCCACCGACGGCCTCGAGCCTGCGACGGTCGCCATGGGTGACGCTCGGGGTGGTATGGGTCGTTCTCTCGCTCGCCGTGGTAGGAAACGTCTTTTTCCCGGTCGGAGTTTGGGTGGCGGAGCGCACACTCTATTTACCCACGGTCGGCGTATCGCTGCTCGTGGTGGGCCTCGGGCAGTATGCCATCGGTTTCCTGGAGGAGTCCCGCCCTCGACTGCGCTTCAGCTTCGTGGGTGCGGCGACTCTCCTGGTGCTCCTCGGTGGCGCACGAACCTGGACGAGGAACGCGGCGTGGCGCGACACGGAAGCCGTTTTCATGACTCTCGCCGACGAACACCCCGAGTCCTTCCGAGCTCAGTGGTGGATGGGCATGCAGATGATAGAGGCTGGAGAGCGAGACCGTGGTCTCGAGTGGCTGGGTCAGGCCGTGGACCTCAACCCCAACGAGCTACGTCTTCAGCTCGACTTCGTGCGGGGACTCCTCCTGGCCGGCCGATCCGAGGAGGCCATGGCACTCGTCTCGAGCCTACCCCCGGCCGACCCGGCCCGGTACGTCTATCTCACGCAGAGTCACATCCAGCTCGATCAGCCGGACCGTGCCCGTGAAGCGGTCCAGGAAGGGCTCGCCCGCTTTCCGGAAGACGCTCGCCTGATGCGGCAGGCCCGAGAGCTGGAGATCAGGCCAACGGAGAACACTTCAGTGGAAAACCCCTAAAAAGGGGGAGCGCGATACGGTCCGCTACCGGTAGGGGTCGTCGGTAGCCAGAAAAAGCCTCACGTACGCTCCCACTCCGTCCTCGACGGACATGAACTCCAGGTGATACCCGGCCTTCTTCAGGCTACCCATCTCGGCTTGGGTGTGGTACTG
The DNA here is from genome assembly GCA_022564055.1 of Gemmatimonadota bacterium. Lineage (GTDB taxonomy): Bacteria > Gemmatimonadota > Gemmatimonadetes > Longimicrobiales > Gaopeijiaceae > UBA822. The sequence continues at coordinate 46,135 of JADFMD010000012.1, read as the reverse complement.
GTAGCGATCCCGGATCTCGGGCGGCGTGTCGACCCATTCGATCGAGGGCTCCTTGCCGAGCGCGGCGAACATGCTCCCCATCAGATCCAAGAAGCTGCGGGCCTTCCCCGTGCCCAGGTTGAACAAACCGGTAACCTCCGGCTGGTCGAGAAACCAGAGCAACACCGACACACAGTCCTGCACATACACGAAGTCCCTCATCTGCCCGCCGTCTGGATAATTCGAATTGTGCGAGCGGAAGAGCGTGACGGGTTCGCCGGCCGCCGCCGCCGAGAAACTCTTCGACACCAGGCTTTGCATGGGACCCTTATGGTACTCGTGGGGGCCGTAGACGTTGAAAAACTTGAGACCCACCCACTGCGGTGGAGTCGGGGCGCCATCGGCCACCCATCGCGCAACCTTGCGGTCGAACAGGTGCTTACTCCACCCGTAGGGATTCATGGGGCGCAGGCGTGAAAGCCCGGCAACCGACCCGTCGTCGGCGAAACCGTTCGAGCCGTCGCCGTACGTGGCGGCGGAAGAGGCGTAGATGAACGGAACTTCATTCTTGGTACACCAACGCCACAGATCCGTCGACAGGTGCACGTTCGTCGCAACGAGAAGGTCGGCGTCGGTCTCCATCGTCGACGTAACAGCGCCCATGTGGAAGATCGCTCGAATCTTGGACGCGTTCGCTTCGAGAAAATCGGGAAGCTGTTCGGGGAACACGAGCGCTGCGGGCTCGCGCTTACTGATGTTTCTCCACTTATCCCCTTGCCCTAGCCAGTCGCAGATCACCACATCCGTCTCGCCGCGGCCCTCTAGCTCCGCGACGATATTCGATCCGATGAAACCGGCACCGCCGGTGACGACGATCACAGACCCTCCTGAGGCATGGAGTTTTCCGCGGACGTCGAACATTCGGCACAACCACACAGCCCACGCAAGAGGTCGTACGAATAGAGCCCGGTGTCGTGTCCGTCGCTCCACACGAACTTGAGCGCGTACCGCCCCACGTATTCGATGGCCGTGGGATAGACGTCCGGTGGCACCATCGCCTCCGTGAGCGTGCGCCTACCGGAAGTCTCATCCACACAGCCGGCACACGGGCACGACATCCGGAGATCGAAGGGCAGGTAGATCGACTCGTGTTCGTCCTCCCACACGATCCGAAGCGCGGAGCCGTCTTCCGTGGGGTTGATGTCACGCGGGGTGGTCGCTGGAGTCTGCATCGGATCCGGTCAGGGGTGTTCCGTGTTCATGAATGTTGTGAGGCCGACACCAGACGCAGCGCCAAGGCTCGAAACGCCTTCCCTCGGTGGCTCCGGGCGTTCTTGGCTTCCGGAGCGATCTCGGCGAACGTTTTCCCGAGCTCCTCATCGAAAAAGAGTGGATCGTAGCCAAAGCCGCCCGAGCCCCGAGGCTCACTCAAGATCAGGCCGGTGGCTTCCCCTCGCACCACAGTCACATCGTCCGGATCTCCCCGGTTCAACACCGCCACGCAGACGTAACGCCCGGTCCGGTCCGCGAGTGGGGCGTCGCCGAGCGACGCGAGAAGATACGCGTTGTTGGCTTGGTCCAAGGCGAGGTCCTCGAGACCCTGGTCGGGCGCGAAGCGTTTGGATCTCACGCCGGGTGCGCCATCGAGGAGTTCGATCTCGATACCGGAGTCGTCGGCCACCGTGTCCAGTCCGGTGATCGCCTGAAAATAGGAAGCCTTCGATGCGGCATTTTCTTCGAACGTATCGTGCGGCTCCAGATCCTCTTCGGCAGCGTCGTACCGAACTCCGACCTCTGTCAGGTCCAGTACACGAAGATCTGGAACCCCTTCGAGAATTTTCCGGATCTCACTTATTTTGTGCGTGCTCCGGGTGGCCAATACGAGATCCATCAAGAAATTCCTAGCGCGGCCTTCTGAGCCCTGACCAGAGTGACAATCCCCTCGATCGCGAGGTCGAGGAGCTCATCCATTTCGTCCCGGCGGAAGGGCTTCCCCTCGGCCGTTCCCTGCACCTCGATGAAGTCCCCCGCCTCGGTCGCCACGACGTTCATGTCGACCTGCGCACTGGAGTCCTCCGGGTAGTCCAGGTCGAGCACGGGTTCGCCGTCCACGATTCCGACGCTCACGGCGGCCACCATCTCCCGCATCGGGTTCCGCTCCAGCGTGCCCGCTTTCACCAGCCCAGCGAAAGCGCTCCAGAGGGCGGCCGAAGCGCCGGTGACCGAAGCGGTCCGCGTGCCTCCGTCCGCTTGGAGAACGTCACAGTCCACGATGACGGTCCAGGGGCCCAGCGCTTCCAGATCGACCACGGAGCGAAGCGAACGACCGATCAACCTCTGAATCTCCTGTGTCCGGCCACCCACCTGGCCCCGCTCCCGGGCTGACCGGGTGTGGGTGGACCTGGGAAGCATGCCGTACTCCGCCGTGACCCAGCCGGCGCCGCTCTTCTCACGCCATCCTGGAACACCTTCTTGCACCGAGGCGGCGCACAGGACCCGCGTCTGTCCCGCGCTTATGAGGCAGGAGCCCTCGGCGTAAGGCGCCGAATCGAGCTCGAGATTCAGGGCCCTGAGCTGACCTGCCGAACGTCCGTCGGTTCGGCTCATGGTCGGGTCCGTGTCATCGTGTCTCCGCTCACTGTCGGCCTTCCCATCGCATCGCCCCTCATTGCGTCTCCTTCAACCGAGTCATGATCTCTGTGGTGGAATAGCCCTCCACGAAGGGAAGCACCCGAACCTCCCCGCCAGCCCTTTCGACGGCCTCCCGGCCGACGATTTCGTCGAGATCGTAATCCCCTCCCTTGACGAGTACATCGGGGAGTAGGGCGCTGATCAGCTCCAAGGGCGTGTCTTCATCGAACAGCGTGACGACATCCACGCTTCTCAAAGCGGCGAGCACCGCGGCCCGATCGGCCTCCTCCACCAGAGGTCGCCCGGCGCCCTTCAGACGTCGAACCGAGGCGTCCGAGTTCAACCCGACAACGAGCACATCCCCCAAGGCCCTCGCCTGGGTCAGGTACTCCACGTGCCCCGGGTGGAGAAGCTCGAAGCAGCCGTTGGTGAACACCAACCGGCGTTCCCGGGGCCAGCCGAAGCGCACCAAGAGCGTGTCCCTCGAAAGTGTTCGATGGCCGCCTGGAAGGGTCATGCGTCTGACTCCGCTAGGATCTCTACGGCCCCGCGCTCCTTAAGCTGGACCGCCAGCGTATGGCCGAGCACCTGAGGATCGGCCAGGCTTCCGGTGAGGTCGCCCCGGACCACACGCCTTCCGTCGGGGCTGGCCACCAGCCCCCACAAGCGCAGTTTTTCGTCGTACGGAATACCGAGCGCTCCGATCGGCACCTGGCACCCTCCACCCAGCGCCTCGAGGAACGTGCGCTCCGCGGACACCGCCGCGAGCGAATCGGGATCGTTCAAAGCCCCGACGAGCTCCCTGGTTTCGGCGTCCTCGCTTCTGGTCACCAGGGCGAGAGCGCCCTGCCCCGGGGCCGGCAGCCAGGACGTCCGCTCCAGCCATTCACTCACCCGCTTGGCGAGCCCGAGGCGGGTGAGCCCAGCCGCGGCCAGGATAATGGCGTCGAACTGTCCCTCATCGAGCTTTCGAAGTCTCGTATCGACGTTGCCACGGATGGTCCGGGGCGTCACATCTCGCCGGAAGGCCCGCAGCAAGGCCACCCGCCGGAGTGAGCTGGTTCCTACCACGGCGCCCTCCTTCAACGAAGCCAGCGTGGTATGCTCACCCTCGGGCCCCACGAGAACGTCCCTCGGATCGACCCGGGCTGGCGTAGCGGCGATGCACAGACCGTCGGGCAATTCCGTGGGAAGGTCCTTGAGCGAATGAACGACCAACTGGACACGCTCACCCAGAAGCGCCTCGTCGAGCTCCCGGGTAAAGACGCCCTTGCCGCTGATCTCGTGAAGGGGCTGCTCGAGGTGCTGGTCGCCCAGGGTTTTGATGACCTCGAGTGAAATCTCGGGGCCGCCGTTCGCCCCCAGCTCACCCGCGACCCATCGGCTCTGGGCGAGCGCGAGGAGCGAACCCCGGGTTCCCAATCTCAGCACGGTCATTCAGCCCTCAGGTCTGCGATCAGAAGGTCTGCGATAAGAAGTAGAACACCAGAAACGCAGCCAAAAGTATCGCAACCCAGAGAATCATGCTTCCCGTTGGCCATGTCCGTGCCAGAATCCCTTGCGGACCGTGCCCCCGGTGGGCGCCTCGCAACGCCTTGCGAACTACGGCGAGGACCCGCCCGCGTACGGCCGAATCCACGCGGGCCACCGCTCCGCCGATGCCGCGAATCAGGCGGGGTCCGAGCCATCGGTAGGTCCATTCCGCGTCGATGTTCAACGCCCGGATCTCCGGCGGATAGATGCCCGTCCTCATCAACCAGACCACGGCAAGCGCACCGAACAAGAGCAGCTGCATCTGGGTCAGCACGTGCGTCAGGTCATAGGGATGATACTCGGCCGCGAACGGGAGCAGACTATACAGCAGTCCCGGGAACACGCCGATGACGACGCACAACACGGCGCCGATCATCATCGCCGCCAGCATGTTCTTCGGCGGCTCCTTGGCGCGGATCCCCGAGTCGTGCCCGAAGAAGGAGAAGTACGGGATCTTGATGCCGGCGTGCTCCAGAACGCCCGCAGACGCGAACAGGAGGAAGGGCCACACCCAGACGTGTCCCTCTTCGAGGGCCGCGGTCATGACCATGGATTTCGTGATGAAGGCGCTGAACAGCGGGAACGCCGAGATGGCCAGCGCGCCGATCACGCAGAAGGTGGCGGTAATGGGCATCGTCTTGTACAGGCCCCCGAGATCCGACCCGTTGATCCGCCCCGTCATCTGGAGCACAGAGCCCATCGTCATGAAGAGGAGCCCCTTGAAGATCACGTCCGCGAACGCGTGCGCCACGGCACCGTTGAGCGCCAGCGCAGTGCCGAGCCCGACTCCGGTCACCATGAAGCCGATCTGGTTGATCATGCTGTAGCTGAGCACGCGGCGCAGGTCGTTTTCGATGACCGCGTAGAAGATCGGGAAACACGTCATGGTGACGCCCACGTAGATCAGCACGTCTGCGCCCGCGAACGTCCGGACCAGAGCGAACACCGCCACCTTGGTCGTAAATGCGCTGAGGAACACGGTCCCGGTGGGCGTGCCCTCGGGATAGGCATCGGTGATCCAGTTGTGTACGAGAGGGAACGCTGCCTTGATTCCGAAGGCGAGAAGAATGACCCACCCGGCCATCGAACCATCGAGCTCGATCGGACCGAACGCGATCGAGCCGGTCTCGTGCGCGAGCATGAGCGCGCCCGAGAGCAACAGAACGCCGGACAGGACGTGGATGACCAGGTAACGAAAGCCGACGCGGAAGGACCGCTCGGTCTTTCTCGCCCAGATCAGGAACACCGACGTCAGCGCGAGCAACTCCCAGAAGACGAAGAGCGAGATCAGGTCGCCGGTGTAGACGGCGCCGATCGCGCTCCCCGCGTAGAGAACGGCGGAGGTGTGTTGGACACCCGCGCCGTCCTTCTTCTCGAGATGCAGCGCGTACAGATTTCCCAGGAACGCCGCCAGGTGGAAAAGGTAGCCGAACATCATGGCCAGCCGGTCCACCTTGAACGGGACCAGCGTGTAGCCGAGCATCTCGAACTCGACGGTGTCGCCGATCTCGAGCCCCAGCAGGTTCAGTGCGCCGATCACCGGGATCGCGAGCAAGACGCCGCGGCGCACGTGCCCCGTCGTGAGGGCCACGACCAGGGCCCCCACGAAGAAGATCAGGAACGGAGGCAGACCCATCAGACTACCCATCGTAGTAGTCCTCCGGCCGCATCAGGACACGCCGCATCTGCTTGGCAATGCCCACGAGAATGACGATACCGACGAAACCAAAGAGTGGATAGAACGCGACAAGCCGTTCCCAGGGGTGGACCTCGTGGCGGTGAATCAACAGATCCAGGACCACGACGACGGCGCACAGCGCGAAGAGCACGTTGAACAGGAGCTTCACGTTCCGGGGTTTGTCCCAGACGTGCTGCCGCTCGTCGGGCCCGGCTCCCTCGCGGTGTTCGGCTTGCTCAGTGGGTTCGCTCATCACCGGCTCACCCGTGCCATCGGTTCAGCAGCGGCCTCATCGGTTCACGACCAGCGTCCTGAGTTGGGCAGCAGTTTCATCAGTTCACCACCATGTTCATCAGTTCATAGAGCGGTCCGGGATACAGAAACAACGCCAGCGTCGCGACGGCCGTGATGACCATCGCGACCAACACGGGCCACGGCGCCTCATGGATGCCATCTCCTCGGTGGGCGTCCTCGGGCGGAGCGCTGAAAAATGCCCGGACCGGCACCTCCAGGAGATAGACCAGGCTCAAGAGCGAGCTCACCATGAGAACCACGAGAAGTCCGACCTGACCCGCCTCCAGCGTGCCCATCCCCAAGAACCACTTGCTCCACGCGCCCCCCGCGGGTGGCACTCCGATGATGCTGAGAGCGCCCACGAAAAAAGCGCCGAAGGTAATCGGCATCGTGCGTCCGAGGCCGTGCATCCGGCTGATGTCCTTCTCGTGGGCGCACACCAGCACGGCGCCGGCCGCGAAGAAGAGCGTGATTTTCCCGAAGGCGTGCATGGCGATGTGCATACCGCCTCCGATTATGCCCATCTCGTTCGCCAAGAGCGCGCCGAGCACGATGTACGAGAGCTGGCTGATCGTCGAATACGCCAAACGTGCCTTGAGGTTGTCCTTCGTGAAGGCCACCAGCGAACCCAGGATGATCGTGGTCGCCGCGACCCAGGCAAGCCACATCGTGCTGGCGAGCGTGCCCAGCAGGTCCACCCCGAAGACGTAGACGGACACCTTCAGGATGGTGAAGACCCCCACCTTGACCACGGCGACCGCGTGCAGAAGTGCAGAGACCGGCGTGGGCGCCACCATCGCCGCCGGTAGCCACCGGTGGAAGGGCATCACGGCCGCCTTGCCCGCGCCGAATACGAACAGAATCAACAGGACGCTCAGTACCCCGTTCGACGCCGTCCCCGCCAGAATACCGCCATCCCGAAAATCCAGCGTCCCGGCCAGTTGCCAGGTCCAAATGATCGCCAGGAGTTGAAAGCCGATCGAGGTCGAGAGCAGGATGCCGAGGTAGACCCGTCCGGCTCTCTTCGCCTCCGGCGTTCCGTGATGGGTCACCAGCGGGAAGGTGCACAGCGTGATCGCCTCGTAGAAGGCGAACAGCGTAAAGAGATTTCCCGCGAACGCAACACCCATGGCGCCCGAGATCGCGAGCGCGAAGAACGCGAAGAAACGCGTTTGATTCTTCTCATGGTGCCCCCGCATGTAGCCGACGGAGTACAGCGCGGTGACGATCCAGAGGAAGGAGGCGACGAGCGCGAAGACCAGGCCCAACGGCTCGAGCTTGAGGCTCAACGAAACCCCGGGCAGGACCTCGAGGACGGGGTATTCCGGCCGCAGTCCCGCCCGGATGGGCTCGACGAGCCGGAGGACCAGCGCGAAGAGGACCCCCGCCGTGATGATCCCCGCCGCGTCGCGGGCGTTGGGCCACTTGCCCAGAGCCAGAATGATGAGGGCGCCCACGATGGGCAGCACCACGGCGACGCCCAGGGTCAGCGCCGGGCTCATGGAGCCATTCCCATCACCGTGCTCATCGGGTCATCCCCAACGAGAAGCCCGCCATCAAGGCACGAGCCCCATCAAGCTGCGAGCGGCAGCCCCCGCCACCTCCGTCGTGAACGTGGCGTCGATCCCGAAGTAGAAATTCGCGAAGACGAGCACCCAGGTAGGAATCAAAAGAGCCAAAGGCGCCTCGACGATCGAAGAATCCTCACCCGGCCCCTCCTGGAAGTACGCCACCTCCACCACTCGCCAGATGTAGACCACGGCCATGAGTGACGCGGCGAGTATGAGAGCGGCCACCGGCCACCAGCCCCGCTCGAGGGCGCCCAGGATCAGATACCACTTGCTGATGAACCCGACGGTGAGCGGCACGCCGATCAGGCTGAGCCCACCCGCTACGAAGGCGGCCATGGTCCAGGGCATCTTCTTTCCGAGCCCGCGCATGGCATCGATCTCGACGGAGCCGACCCGGTACATGACGCAGCCCATCGCCATGAAGAGCGAACCCTTGATCAGGGCGTGATTGAAGAGATGGAGGATCCCGCCGGTGAGCCCCGTCACAGAGGCCAGGCTGATCCCGAGTATCATGTATCCGATTTGGGCCACGCTCGAGTAGGCCAGCATCCGCTTCACGTTGGTCTGGAAGATCGCCACCAGAGACATGGTTACGATGGCGATCAGCGCGAGAGGGAGGAGCACCCTGTCGAGCTGCATGACGTCGAACGAGAAGACGACGCCGAAGATCGTGAAGAAGAATCGCAGCAGCATGTACACGGCCACCTTCGTCGCCGTGGCGGCGATGAATGCGGTGACCGTGGAGGGAGCGTAGGTGTACGCGTTCGGCAACCAGAGATGCAGTGGAAAAAGCGCCAATTTGAGGCTGATCCCGACGGTCAGAAACCCGAAGGCGACCACGATCGTGCGGTTGGGTCCCAGTTCGGCCAGGAGCACCGAGAGGTCGGCCATGTTCAACGACCCGGTCATCACGTACATCATGCCGATACCGATCACGATGAACGTCGCGCCGATGCTGCCCATGATCAGGTATTGAAATGCAGCCGTGAGGGCACGCCGGTCCTGGCCCAACCCGATCAGCGCGTAGGCGGACAGCGATGAGATCTCGAGGAAGACGAAAACGTTGAAGACGTCGCCCGTAACGGTGATGCCCAGGAGCCCGGTGAGACACAGAACGAACGCGGCGTAAAAGAGCGGAATCTTCGCCGCTTCGATCTCACGTTCGACGCTCTTCAGCGCGTACGGGGTCACGACCGCGCCGATACCCGTCACGATGACCAGAACAAACGCGCTGAGGAGATCGATCCGGTACTCGATACCCACCGGGGCCGCCCACCCGCCGAGTGCGTAGCTGATCGGGCCCTCGGACCGAACTCGCGCGAGCAGCTGAATGGCGATCCAGAACGTCGTCCAGCTCGTCGCGAGCGCGATGCCCCAGGCGATTCGGCCTCGTCGTGCGAGCGCGCACAGCGGCGCCGCGAGCAGCGGGATGATGACCTGAAGGACCGGGAGGTGGGCCGTCATGCCCTCGCGTCCATCCCGCTCACGGGAAAGCTCTGGTCTTCGCCGCCGGCCACGGCGAGGTCGAGGTCGTGGATGTCGTCTTCCTCCACCGTGCCATACGCCTCATGGATCCGGACCACGAGGCTCAATCCGAGTGCCGTGGTCGCCACGCCGACCACGATCGCGGTCAGAATGAGCACGTGCGGAAGGGGATTGGAATAGATCGGGTCTCCCTCCGTGAGAATCGGGGCGGTCCCACCCCGAATTTTTCCCATGCTGATGTAGAGGATAAAAACCGATGTCTGGAAGACGTTCAGCCCCACGATCTTCTTAACCAGGTTTCCCTGTGAAATCAGGATGTAAAACCCGACCATCATCAGGAAGATGAAGGCCCAGTAATTCATCAAACCCATGACGTTCATCAACGCACCTGCCGGCGACCGGCGAACGCATAGAACATCGCGACCATGACCCCGAAGACGGTGGTCAACACGCCCAGCTCCACCAACAGGATCCCCAATTCCTGGCCGTGCTCGGGCTCGTGCGCGAGCACGTCATAGTTCAGGAATTCGCCCCCCATGACGAGGGTCACGACGCCGACGCCGGCGAAGATCCACACCCCGAGCGCACCGCAGAACCACACGAAGCCGAGCGGGAGAACCCGCTTCGCGGTGTCGAGTCCAAAGATGAGCGCGTACAGGATGAACGCCGACGCGAAGATCAGGCCGGCCTGGAATCCACCGCCCGGTCCGTAGTCCCCGTGAAACTGGACGTAGAGCGCGAACATCAGAATGAATGGGATGAGGATCTTGGCGCCGACCCTGAGGATTAACCTATCCTCCATGGGCGTCCCCTTCCCCGTGTGTCTTCTTCCCGTCTGCCTTCGGCGGGTCCGTCCCTGAGCCTCCGTGGGTCGGCACCGGTCCTGACCCCGAGGCGTCTTCAGACTCTCTGGTTTCGGCGTCGGTCTCTCCGGAATTTTCGCGCTTGCGGAGTCCCCCCATCAACAGGAGGACGCCCACCATCGCGGTGAAGATCACGGTGGTCTCGCCCAACGTGTCGTAACCCCGGTAACTCGCGAGCACGGACGTGACCACGTTGGGAATCCCGATCTCGTGTTCCGATTCCTCCAGATAGTGTGGCGCCACATGATGGTGCGCCGGATTGGCGGGGTCGCCGTAAGGCGGCATGTCCAGGGTGCCGTATACCAGGATCGACCCCGTCAAGACCACGACCACCAGCGGGATCACGGACGAACGCCTGGCTTTCTTTTGTTCGTGGCCCACCAACGCCAGGGTGCCGAGCACCAGGATAGTGGAGATGCCGGCTCCTACGGCGGCTTCGGTGAAGGCGACGTCTACCGCGTCGAGCGTGGTGAAGAGACCGGCGGAAAGGAGGCTGTAGATCCCGGCCAGCATCGCCACGGCAAACAGATTCCGAAGCCTCACCAGCGCCAGCGCGGTAATCGCAAGCATCCCGAGAAGGAAGAAATCGACTAGGACCTCTATGGGTCACCCCCTCCCAGATCGATCTGAATCGGCTCCACCTTCCCGTGGAGCGCAGCCCGGGCCAGCGCGTGAGTCGCGATGGGGCTCGTAAAGAGGAGGAAGGCCCAGATCATCAGGAGCCGCACCGTGATCAGCGTCAGCCCGGCTTGAAAAGACAGCCCGATCAGGACCAACCCCGCGCCCATGGTATCGGTCATGCCCGCCGCGTGCAGGCGCGTGTAGACGTCGGGCAACCGGATGAGGCCGATGCCTCCGACCAGGATGAAGAAGAGCCCAGCAAGGATCGAGATCCAGCTCAACACGTCAAGCCACCCCATCAGGCCCGACCCCCGGTGCGGGTTGGGCTCGCCCGTCCGAGATCACCGAACTCGAAATACTTCAGCACCGCGATCGTCCCGATGAAGTTGATCAGCGCATAGACCAACGCCAGATCCAGGAATTCCGGCCGCCCATCGAGGAACCCTAGGACGGCGATCAGCAGGACAGTCTTGGTACCGAAGGTGTTGAGCGCGAGAACGCGGTCGTACAGGGTGGGGCCCAGAAGCGCACGGATCATGGCCAGCGTCATGCCGACGCCGACCCCGATCGCGGCTACAGCGAACATCAGGACGCGCCCTCCACTTTCGACGCGCGACGCCCCATCTCATCCTCTTCCCAACCGCCCAGGTCCCGCCACGTGAGGGCATGGACCTCCACCCGGTCGCCGTCGACACCCGTCGAGATGGTGCCCGGCGTCAGCGTGATGGAGTTCGCGTACAGCGCGCGTCCGAGATCGGTCTTCTGGGTGGACCGAAAGACGACCATGATCGGGCTGATCGGAAGACTCGGCGAGAGAATGATCTTCGCGACCTTGATGTTGGCGACCAGAATTTCCTTCAACAACCAGGGTAGAAATAGGAGGAAGCGGCCAGCCCAAGCGAACGGGACGCCCTCCTGGTCGGCGACATCCATCCGAACGGCGATGTAGACCGTGAGCGCGCACGATCCCATGCCGAAGCTGATGAGCAGCGGGGTATAGTGCCCGGACAGCAGCAGCCAGACGGCGAAGAGGGTCACCCAGAGGCCTAGGATCCGCGCCAACCCAAACGTCCTTTCTTTTTATTCGGTGCGCCCTGAACTGAAGCGTCCGGGCAATTTTTCGGAGGCCAACCTACCAGTTTGACTGCGCCCCGTCCACGATGCGCTGTACCAGTAGCTCTATCGCCTCCATGCGCCCGAGCTCCTCGGACTCCCCCTCGAGGTATTGGCCCTGGGTAGTCAGGCTGCGATCGTCCCACAGGATCACGTTCTCGACGAGGTCGATGAGCTCCACCTCGACGCGGATGCTCACCTGGCGCTGCAGCACATCCACCTGGCCGAGTTGCTGACCCGCCCGAAAGAGAGGAGCGGTCATGTCGTAACGCACGATCCGACCCTGGACCAGGGCGTCCGCCACGTCTTCCCCCGCGTTGGTGACGCCCAGGGCTCGTGGCAGCTCGCGCAACAGTTCTTCGTGGATCTCCTGCGTTAGCTCGAAACGGTTGGTGTCGTTGTCGAAGGGGAGGATGGCGACGGTTCGGATGTGGTCGGGAAAACTTCCGGAGCGAAAACCGTAGTTGCACCCACTCGTGACGAGCACCCCCACGAACGAGAGAACGCCTACGACGCGGCGGAACGCGAGTGCCACGTCAGGGGCCCAGGTACCAGATGTCTGACGGATGGGAATCCACCCTCTCGACGGTCTCGACCGTCACTTTGAGCTCACTGAATGCAGCCAGATTGCGGTAGACGGCCTCTTTCGGCAACTCCCCTCCACCCTCCCGGTTCAGAGCCACCCGGTGGGTGGCCCTTCCCCCGTGCCGCAACTCAACCTCTGTCACGCGGCCGGAACGCAGCTCGAGCTCATACCGTAGCTCGTCTCCGTCGGGAAGACGGTACCGCAAACGGTACGAATCGCCGTCGAGCGCTTCGGCGCCGAGCAACGTCACATCCCCGCCCGGCCGGAACACACCGAGCGACGCCCACAGCAGAGCCGGGGAAGGCACGACCTCGAGTCGCGTTCCCTCGCGCGCCCTCAGCTCGTCTTCCACCAAGCTGGCCGCCAAAACCGCCTCGCCGTTGTCCATGAAGAGGTCGAGACGGGCGCGATCCGGATGCTGGAGGCGCGCGAACCCGCTCCCCCCGATCCGGAGGTCGGGCTCCCTGACACTCCACCGGAAGATGACCAGCGAGGTGTTCGGGAACGGGTTCTCGCGGCTTGCCCGAAGAACTGCTTGGTCCGCATCCAGCATCGGAACGGGACTCCCCAGTGATCCACCCCCGCAGGCGGTGGCCACGGAAACGAGCCCAACGACCCCAAGGCCGACGCGAAATCTCATGGCGCCCATCCGAACCTTCGAATTCTCAAACGCACCCATTTCCCTCCGAGCGTGGATTCACGCTTCGCCGAGAACGCCCTGCAATCCCAAATGAAGCCGCCTTCCCCGGATAATACCCCCGGTTTAGTTTCCGATCCCCATGTCTGAGAAACCCATTCATTTCGCCAGCGACGTGCACCTCGGCGCGGTGCCTGCCGAGACCGAGCGAGCGTTCGTGCGCTGGCTCCGACACACCGCCGATTGTGCTTCGGAATTGATCCTCAACGGCGATCTCTTCGATTTTTGGTTCGAGTACGGTTCGGTCATTCCCGGCGGCCACACGCGAACACTCGGGGCTTTGGCCGATCTCGTCGATGGCGGTCTCCCCGTGACCCTCATGGGCGGGAATCATGACTGGTGGGGTGGAAAATTCCTCACGGACGATATCGGTCTCAGCTTCCAGCCGAATCCAGTGGTCCGTGATCTGGCGGGATTAAAAACGCTTATCGCTCATGGAGACGGTCTGGGGCGGAGCGACCTCCCCTACCGGATCCTGAAGGCTGGGCTGCGGAGCCGAGGCGCGCGGTGGCTCTTCCGCTGGATCCACCCCGATTTCGGAACGGCCCTGGCCTCCCGGATCTCCCAGACAACAGCCCGCCTTACCGGGCCCGCCAAGGCGGAGCAGACTCGCTCGAAAGTGCTATTCGAGTGGGCGGTGGAAAAATTGGCGGCCGAGAAGGATCTCGACCTGATCGTCCTGGGTCACTCGCACATCCCGCTCATTCATCAAACCGGTCCAGGGCGCTTCTACGTAAATCTGGGGGATTGGCTCAGCCACCGAAGCTACCTGGTGCTCAGGGAAGGAGAACCCCCTTGCCTCGAGACCTGGGAGACCTAAAAGGCCAGTCTGAAGCCGATCTCGACGCCCATATAAGGAAGCGGACGGATGGCGACTTCGAGCGGCTCCGGGAAATCCGCCAGATGAGCCGCCACGAAGGCGTCGGCGCCGCCGAGGAGCAGGAAGAACACGCTGAAGGCAATCCAATCCTCTCTCTGCTGGCTCCGAATTTCCTTCAGCTCGAGCGCCCTAAGCACCTCTGAATCCGCGTCGATGGCCGCAGCGAGGTCGGCGGAATCGATCATCGGGTCCGCCGCCAAACGCTCGGACGCCTCGAGGCGTCGCATCGCGAGGATGTCTCTGGCGCTCCCGAGCGTCTGGTTGGTCTTGAGGATCATCCAAACGCCCATGGACTCCAGCGTGAAGTAGAACGCACCTCGTCCCGGCGATCCAGACACGGCCTGACCCCAGCCGGGAATCAACATCGATCTCACGAAGGCGCCCCCGGCGGAGGGCCGCGCCGGGCCCTGTGCGTCTTGCACAGCCTGGGCCGAGTCCTGGGAAGCGCCAGCCAATGGTTGCTGGGCCGCGAGGACGGAAGCGTGAGCAGCACCGAGGAGCGCGGCAGCGAGCACGAGGATGGAGGCCCGATGGCGGGAGCGTGTGGGAATCGAACCCACCAACCCGGGGCTTAGCCGGGCGAGCTGGTTTTGAAGACCAGTGAGGCCACCAGACCTCCTCCGCCCCCATGTAACTGTTGTTCCATCAGATAGCATAGGCACACTGTAGATAGAGCTCTCCCGCCTGTCTACTCGTTGCCCCTTGGTCTTGGGGCTTACCCCAAAGCCGAGCCCTCCCACGAATTCGCCGAAGACGGTGCTCCGCTCAGCTGGGGCGTAACGCCCTCAGGTCACTGCCCGCGGGCTCCTGGAAGGCCTGGAGCCCAAACTCGTGGAGACTCGCGATGAGGTGGTCGAAGATGTCGGCCTGGATCGCCTCGTAGTTGCCCCAGTCCGTGTCGTTGGAGAAACAGTAGATCTCCAGTGGCAGGCCCTGGGGCCCGGGCTCGTGCTGCCGAACGAGGAGCGTCATCCCCTGGTGGATCTTGGGATGGTTGCGCAGATAGTGACGCACGTATGCCCGGAACGTGCCCACATTCGTGAGGCGCCGCTGGTCGGGAATTACGTCGTTGCCCGACACTTCCCGGGCGTTGGCGACCTCGAGCTCCGTCTGCTTGGCGTGCAGGTATTCGTGCAGGAACTCGAAGCGGGAGAGCTGGGCCATCTCCTCGTCCGACAGGAAGTGGATGGAGCTCATGTCCAGGTGGATTGCGCGCTTGATGCGCCGGCCGCCGGAATCGCTCATCCCGCGCCAATTCTTGAATGACTCGGAGATGAATTTGTGCGTCGGGATCGCGGAGATGGTCTTGTCCCAGTTCTGGATCTTCACCGTGTGAAGCGCGATGTCGATGACGTCGCCGTCGGCGTTGGCTTGGGGCATCTCGACCCAGTCCCCGATGCGGATCATGTCGTTGGACATGATCTGGACGCTGGCCACGAGTGAGAGGATGGTGTCCCGGAAGACCAACATCAGGACGGCCGTGAGCGCTCCGAGACCAGACAGGAAGACCACGGGCGAGCGATCCGCCAGTACGGAGATCACCACCACGCCCGAAGCCAAATACAAGAAAAGGCTCATTACCTGGAGATAGCCCTTGATGGGGCGATTTCCGGCCTCGGCGTAGGTCTCGGTATAAATGTCGTTCAGGGCGTTCAGGAGGCCGCCGGCAGCGGTGGTGAGTGCCACCACAACCCACGCGATCGACACGCGGCGCACCAAGCTCGCGACGGCGAGCACGAGGGCCTCCCAGCTCGTAGACTCCACGTCGAGGGCCACGCCGTCAGCCAGAACATCGGGAGCGATACCCAGCGCCAATCCGATTCCAGCGTAGGTCACGAGCGCCGGAGCGACGTTCGCCAACCGGTGGAAGACCCGCCGCTCGATGATGCGATCGTCCCACGTGGACCGGGTTCTGCGCGCCACACGGTGCACCAACCCCAGGATTACGCGGCGGGCTACGAAGTCGGTGGCCCACGCCAGGAGGGTGAGGGCAAACAACCCGCCGACAGCCCTAAGCCAGTCGTTCGCGGCAAGGTTCGACAAGAAATCCTGCATGGTTTTTCCTCGGGCCTTTATGGAGAAGGGGGCAGGCCAGGTTGGATAAACGCACCCATATTGTCAACTTCCTCTCATGACCCTTGGCATCGGCCTTCCGAAGGCCCTCCGGAACGGCAAGATCCTCCATCGCTTGCGCCTCGAATTTCGCCGTTCCACCACGGCCGGCCCGTTGGCGCTCGCCACGGCTATCGGCCTGCTTTCGGGGGTCGCTGCGATCGGGCTCCGGTGGATGATTTCGGCGGTGCAGTGGCTGTTCTTCGATCAGGCCGGCCGCCTCTCCGACGTCTGGGCTCCGCTCCCGGGGTGGGTGCCCCTCGTGCTCGCCCCGGCCGTAGGCATGGTCGTCGTGTCCTGGATGGTCCGCCGGTGGGCTCCGGAGGCCCGGGGGCATGGCATTCCGGAGGTCCAGTTCGCGGTGCGACAGCGCGGAGGACGCATCCGTCCTCGCGTGGCTATCGTGAAGGCGTTGGCGTCCGCCATCTCCATCGGGTCAGGAGGATCCGTGGGGCGGGAGGGTCCTATCGTCCAGATCGGCTCATCCATCGGCAGCACCATTGGCCAGGTCGCCGGTTTGGGCGCCAGCGAGGTGCGGATCATGGTAGCCGCCGGCGCGGGCGCGGCCATTGGGGGCACCTTCAACGCGCCCATCGCGGGGGTGCTCTTCGCGATGGAGGTGATCCTTGGCGGGTTCGCCTCTCGATCCTTCGGATTGGTTGTGGTCTCGTCGGTCGCCGCTACGGCGGTGGTACAGTCGGCCCTTGGGACGGAACCCGCGTTCGACCTTATCGAACGTTTCACCCTAGTCAGCAACTGGGAGTTGGGGCTCTATCTGGGCCTCGGTGTGACCACCGGTATCGTGGCCCTGGCCTACGTATGGATGGTGTATCAGGTGGAGGAGCGGTTCGACCGGTGGTCCATGCCTTTTTGGGCGAAGGCGCTCATGGGCGGCCTTGCGGTGGGAGTCATCGGGGCGTTCGGGAGCTCACACATTTTCGGCGTCGGACATGAAGGGGTCGAACTGGCGCTCGCTGGCGCGCTCGGTGTCGGCACCATGGCGATGCTCGTAATCCTGAAGATGCTCGCTACCTCCATCACCCTCGGCGCCGGCGGTTCCGGTGGAGTGTTTGCTCCGGCGCTGTTCATCGGGGCGATGACCGGAGGGGTCTTCGGCTCCTTGGTGGGGGGACTATTCCCGACGATCACGGCGTCTCCCGGAGCTTATGCCCTGGTTGGCGCGGCAGCCGTATTCGGTGCCGCGGCCCACGCGCCCATGACGGCCATCGTCATCCTCTTCGAGATGACCGACGACTACCTGATCATCCTTCCCCTCATGTTGTCGGTGGTGCTGGCGCAAATAATCGCTTCTCGCCTCAATCCGGACTCCATCTACTCCATCAAGTTGCGGAGGCTGGGTGGGTTCCGGCCGTCCGAGGGTGAGATGGGGACGCTCGACATCCTTCTCGTGGCTGACGCCATGGAGGAAGAGGTGAAGACGGTGCCCGAGTCCATGGACCTCGATCAACTGGCCGAGATGGTGCGCGAGGAGCACGCGCGAAGCTGGGTGGTCCTCGATGAGGACGGGCGTCTGGTGGGGATCGTCGCGTTGGCGGATCTGGAGCGGTCCATCGTGGCCGGAGGGTCCGAGAAAACGGTCGGCGAGGTCATGACCACGGCGGTGGAAACGACTCTTCCCGGCGAGACACTACGGAACGCCTTCGCACAATTCAGTACCCTTGGGGCCTATCAGATGCCGGTGGTGGATCCGGACGACCGGACTCGTGTCGTCGGCGTGTTGAAGCGGGCGGAGATGGTGTGGGCGTTCAAGGAACTGGCGGATGAGCACCAAAGGCTGCTCAAGCGCACCAGTGCGTTGCCCCCGGACGCAGGTGGAGATTCGGTTCACGTGGCACTGGAGGTGACCCCATCCCACACCGCGATTTGTTTTCAAACCATCCGTGAGATCAAAGTGCCCGCGGAAGCCCTCATCGCGCTTCTGCGGCGCGGCGACCGGGTAGTGGTACCGAGGGGGTTCACCCGGGTCGAGCCGGGAGATGTACTGACGTTCATCACGACCCGCCGCCACCGGACATCGTTGGATGCGTGGATCGCCACCACCATTCAGCCGTCTGGCGTTTCCGGACACCACCCTCCCGATTCTTCTCCCACGGACCTTACCTAGGCCTCACCCCCCTTCGGTGGGCGGCTCCTGTCCACCTTGCATAATCACCGTTCGGATCGGGAACGGAATCTCGATGCCTTCGTCGCCGAAACGGCGGTGCAACCGCTTGATGAACTCGTGGCGCACAGGTCCCTGGCTCCTGAACTCACGCACCATCATGCGGACGTCGAAGTTTATGCTCGAGTCCCCAAAGGTGTGGTAGCGAACGATGGGTTCTTCCCCCGGCACGCCGCCGTCCACCTCGGCGAGCACCTGCCCGGCCACCTCCAGGGCGACGGCCTCCACGTGCTCGAGGTCGCTGTCGTAGCTCACACCGACCTCGAGAGTCACCCACAGCGCCTTTCGGGGCTTCGAAAGGTTCTTCACGATCGAGGAGGCGAGCAACGAGTTGGGCACCGTGACGAGGTTGCCGTCGGGAAAAGTCTGGATCGTCGTGCTGCGGCCCATCACGTCGGTCACCCACCCTTCCTCTCCTGAAGAGAGGCGGATGTAGTCCCCCTGACGCACCTGCTTGGACACGATGATCTGAATGCCGGCGAAGAGGTTTCCCAGCGTGTCCTGAAGCGCGAGCGCTACCGCGATTCCTCCGATGCCCAGTGCGGTGATGAGCGCCGTGATGTCGATCCCGAGGTTCTGGAGGATGAAGAAGAGCCCCAGTATGCCGACGGCCATGCGAGCGAGGTTGACGACCAGCGTCGGCGATTTGATCGCTCCACCCGCGCGGTCCGAAACCATCTCGACCGCTCCCCCCACCGCCCGCGTCGCGGCGATCACGACCGAGCCGAGTACAAGGGCCATGAGCACCCGTTGGGTAGTGCTCACCAACAGCGGGTCCAAAGCGCCGACGTTGAGCGCGAGGTAGACGCCACCCGCGCCGAACCCCAGGGTCGCCAGGCCACGGACGGACCCGATCAGCACATCGTCCCATTTGAAACGACTTCGCGCGGCGAGCTTGTGTGCCCGCCGGATCACCACGAACTCCATCAGGAAGCCGAGCACGAGGCCCCCGACCACGAACCCGAGGCGTTGAATCCACAGATTTTCGAGAATTTCTGTCATCTCTCTTCGTAAGGCTCGGGGATGCCTAAGCCCTTCGGATCTCAGCCACCTTGATCTTCGGGGTCAACATCGATTTGCTCCAGCCCGAGAACGGGCAGCAACTCGTTCAAGCTCCCCAGGTCTCGCTCGATGATCACAGCGAGTCGCTCGAGCTCGCTGTCGAGTTGTCCGGACAACATCTCAAACACTTCGTACGCCTGCAGCGTGGGGCGTGCCTCGGCGCTCTCTACGATGCTCAACAGAGACCCCAACTTGTTGTTCAACTTGATGGGAAAGTTCAGCGGGTCCTGACTGCTGCGGTTTCTCACTTGATAGATGGCTTCTTCGATGGTGCCGAGGCTGCTCTTCACGTCGACGCCGAGCGAGCTCAACTCCACATCCTCCGACGATTCCATCCGGTCATCGATCTGTGTCTTGATGTCACGAATTCGGATCACCGCTTCGTTGGCTTCGCTCAGCCGGTCACGGATCTGGAGCGCGAGCTCGAAGCGCTCCCGTAGCGCTCCGGGGGTCACTTGCCCGTCCAGCCTGGGATCGATTCTGACTCTGAAGGCCTGCGTCTGCGTCTGCCCGTCCACCGTCAGCCGCACCCGGTATTCGTCCGGAGCCGCAACTGGACCGCTATTCCCGGCGGCCCAGAAAATCCGGCCCTCGAAGTCGGTGGCCCCTTCATACCTCAGGTTCCACACGAAACGGTTGAGGCCGGGCGTCACGGAGGGAGTCGGACCAGAGGAGCCCGGCGGACCTTGGGGCTGCGCCTCGGCCTCTTGCTCTTCTTCGTGCGGACCCGAGCTCGCATCCGGTTCCAGATCCGAATCCCGATCCGCATCCTCGTCCCCATCGTCGTTCTCTTCCTCGGTGGCCGCAGCAGCGAAGGAGCGGACCACCGCCCCCGACTCATCGAGAAACTCGATGGTCACGCTGTCGGCATCCTCGGCCAGGGTGTAGTAGACCGTCACGCCGGGGTCGACCGACCGGACCGGGTCCCTGGGGGTGAAGAGATGGGTCGGCCTGGAAGCAACCCGGTCGGTGATCTGGCGGATGGGACCGATGTCTCTCAGAACCCAAAACGATCGTCCGTGAGTCGCGATCACCAGATCGTTGTCTTCAACGACCAGATCCGAGACCTCGACGACGGGCAAGTTGAGTCCCAACGATTGCCACCGACCGCCGTCGTCCCAGGACACATAAACGGTTCGCTGCGAGGCGGCATAAAGGAGTCCGGGGCGGGTGGGATCCTCCCGGACGGCCCGCACGAAGTCGTCCTCTGGAATTCCATCGACGATCTTGGTCCAGCTTTGGCCGTAGTCCTCGGTCCTCCAGACGTAGGGAGCCCGGTCATCGTCGACCAGATAACGGATTCCCGCTACGTAAGCCTTCCCGGGGGTCGTGGGAGAGGCCTCGATCGTATTGATCCGTATGAAGTCGGGGGCGTCCGAGGGTGTCACGTTCGTCCACGACCGGCCGCCATCCCGAGTGACGTGCACGTAGCCGTCGTCGGAGCCAGCCCAGATGACGTTCGGATCGTGGTAGGAGGGAGCCAGCGCAAAGACCGTCGCATAGGTCTCCACGCCGGTCTGATCTCTCGTGATGGGCCCGCCCGATGGGCCGATGGTCATGGGGTCGGCGCGGGTCAGGTCGGGGGAGATGCGCTCCCAACTCTGTCCCTCATCCGTCGTCTTCCAGACCCTCTGTGTTCCGGTATACAGAACGCCGGGATCATGGTGATCGAAGACGATCGGATACGTCCACTGCACGCGCTCCCTCAGATCCTCCGCCGATTGCCCCATGGGGTTTTCCGGCCACACGTTGATCTGACGGCGCTGGCCGGTAGACCGGTCGAAGCGGGAAAGGCTGCCCCCGTAACAACCCGCGTAGAAGATGTCGCTGTTCACCGGATCCGGAGCGATATACCCGCTCTCACATCCCCCGACGGAATAGAAGTACGGTCCCGCGGCGGAAAGGTGACCCCACCCTCGACTCGGGACGCACGCGGTCGAGTTGTCCTGCTGAGCCCCGCAAATATGGTACGGCTCGTGAGCGGTCGTGATCACCCGGTAAAACTGGGCCGTGGCGAAGTCCTGGTCGGTCCAGGTGTCGCCGCCGTTGACGCTCACGTTCGCCCCACCGTCGTTGGCGTTGGCCATCCTCGACGGATCGTCGGGAGCCAGCCACAAGTCGTGGTTATCCCCATGAGGAACCGCAATCGTGTCGGCGAAGGTCTCGCCACCGTCCGTGCTCTTGTAGACCCGGGTATTGAGCGCGTAGACGATGTTCTCGTCCAGGGGATCGGCATAGATCCGGGAATAGTAGAAAGCCCGCTGACGCAACATTCTTTCCTCGTTCACCCGAGTCCAACTCTCGCCCCCGTCGTCGGTCCGAAAAACGCCTCCCTCTTCATGCTCGATGAGGGCCCAGACGCGATCCGGGTTCGCGGGAGAGATGGCGACACCGATTTTCCCTATGATTCCGTCGGGGAGCCCCTCTTTATTCCGGGTGAGCTCCTCCCACGACTCGCCGCCGTCCGTGCTACGAAAAAGTCCACTCCCCATTCCGCCCGACGAGAGCCCCCAGGACATCCTCCAGGACTCCCAGAGTGAAGCGTACATGAGATCCGGGTTGCGCGGATCGATGGAGAGATCGACCCCGCCAGTCCATGTGTTATCGGGCCGATTCAAGACGAGGCGCCAAGTCTCACCCCCGTCGGTGGTCTTATAGATGCCCCGTTCCGCATTGGCCTTGGAGTGTTTACCGAGGGCCGCGGTCCAGGCGACGTCACAGTTCTGGGGATGGATACGGATGCGGGAAAAATTCTGTCCTTCGGCAAGGCCGATGTGCTCCCACGTCTCACCGGCGTCGATACTCTTGTAGAGGCCGTCGCCCTGCTGGACATTCCCACGCAGCTGCGTCTCTCCCGTGCCGATATAGACGATGTCCGGATCGGCTTCGCACACGGCGACCGCACCCACCGACGAACTATTGATCTGCCCGTCCGTCACCGGTGCCCACGTCTGTCCGCTATCGGTGGTCTTCCACAGACCTCCCCCCGTAGCGCCGAAATAATACTCCAGCGGCCTGGAAGCGCTCCCCACCACGGCCTGGGAACGGCCACCTCGAGGCGGCCCTATGTTGGTCCATTCGAGAGCGGACAGAAGGGACTCATCGTATTGCTGGGTCAAGGCGTGTGCCGCCAAGGCGTCTGCGGAGCCGAGCAGACAGGCGACAGCCACGATGGCGAAGGTGACTGGCGCGCTGGCGAAGGTAGCTGGCGCGAGAGCGAGCGGATCTCGCAACCTCGAACCACCCCGTTGGTGTCCGTTCATCTTCAGCCTCCGAGCCATGCAATTACATCGATCTCCACGCCCACGTTCTTCGGCAATGCGGCGGCCTGCACCGTGGCCCGGGCCGGGCGATGATCACCGAAATGTTTGGCGTACACTTCGTTCATCTCTCCAAAGCTCCCCATGTCGGCAAGGTACACCGTCGTCTTCACGACCTGATCCAGAGAAAGCCCCGCCTCGTGAAGAACGGCAGAAAGGTTCTTCAGAACACGGTCGGTTTGGTCGGCGATTCCACCGTCGATGACCTCTCCGGTGGCGGGGTCGATCGGAATTTGGCCGGAGGCGAAGACCCACTCCCCCGCGATCACAGCCTGGGAGTACGGGCCGATGGCACCCGGCGCCTGAGATGTATTGATGAACTTAATGTCATTCATGCGGCAATCACCATTAACTATAGCGTATACATACGGTTATAGAATTCATTAATCCTGAACAGAGCCCGCCAGGTGCGCGCTTCAGGACGCTCCGGCGCTGCCCGACTCTCCGGCCCCGCCTACTTCCCGTGCCGCCATGAAGGTAGAAGCGTGCTCGTAGAGCTCGGCCCTCGTCACGGTCGCCACCCCGGCCTTGGACACCTGCACGGCGGCAACCTGGTTTGCGATGGCCACCGCATCGGGCATCGACGCGCTGAGGGCCACGGCGACCGCGACCGCGGCGGTCACCGTGTCTCCGGCACCCGAAACATCGAAGACGGCCTGGTCCGACGCCGGGAAAAGTGTCGTGCCCTGCCCGGCCGAGCAGAGTGCCATTCCCCGCCCACCCAGCGTCACAAGGAGAAATTCGCAGTCCAGCCGCGCGCGTGCCCTCTCCATCCAGACGCCGTCCTCGGGACGAACAGGCTCTCCAAGCGCATCCTCCAACTCCTTCGCGTTCGGCTTGAACACCGTGGCGGAGCCGTATCCGAAGAATCGCCGACGCTTCGGATCGACGATCAGGGGGACACCTTCCGCGTACGCGCCGTCGAGGGCTTGTTGGATGACCTCGGGAACGAGCACACCCTTATCGTAGTCCTCGAGCACGACCGCGCCACAGCCGGCGAGTCCACGGCGGATCTCGGGTCGGAGGAGCCGGACGGCTTCGGGACTCACGTCCTCCGTTTGCTCCCGGTCGATGCGGACGACCTGTTGATGCCCGGCCAAGACCCGCGTCTTTACCGTCGTGGGGCGCTCCCCCGTTTCCACCAGGCCCTCGGTGCCCACCCCGAGCGCGTCGAGCCGCTCTCGGAGCTCCCGCCCCGCGTCATCACTGCCCACGCACCCGACCACGTCGCAGCGAGCGCCGAGCGCGACGACGTTGGCCGCTACGTTGGCGGCTCCACCCACTCCCCCCCATTCCTTGTCCACTTGCACGACGGGCACGGGGGATTCGGGCGAGATCCTCGTCACGGAGCCCGAGACGTATCGATCGAGCATGAGGTCCCCGACGACGAGCACCCGCGCCTGCTCAGACCGGTCCAGAATACCTCTGATACGGCCCATGAGGGCTACTCGAGGGTCTGTTCCAGGGCTTCGAGAAATGCCGGGTCTCCTTCCACGATCGGACCCAGTCGGGTAAAGCGGATCACCCCGTCTCCGTCGATGAGGTAGGACGCGGGGTACCCGATGGGCAAAAAGACATCCGTGCTCACCATTTCAGGATCGAGCAGAATATCGTACGTGACCCCCATCTCTTCGAGAAAATCATTTACCATGTCGAGCGCGAAGGGAGAGTCGACGGAGATTCCTACGACCATCAGACCCCGCTCCCGATTCTCTTCGTACACGGCCTGTAGATAGGGTGTCTCGAGCCGGCAGGGCGCGCACCACGTTGCCCAGAGGTTTACCAGGATCGTCTGGCCCGCGTAGTCGGCGAGAGAAACCGTACGCTCGCCGTCCAGGGACATCGCCTGGAAATCAGGAGCCTGATCGCCTACCTGCGGCGGCCCGAGATCACCGGGGACACACGCCGAAACCCACAGCAAAAGGCCGCCCGCAGCCCAAAACGCACGGATCATCGTGGGGGTCGCCTTGCGGGTCATCGTACGGCCTCCCGTGTCCTGGCCACTCTGACCTTTCGCACACTCCCCGTCTGGGTCCACACGAAAACGAGCCGGCCCATGCCGTCCTGGATCATTCGCGGAAAGCCACTGTCCCGCCCCGCGGACGTCGTCGTCACAAGAGCCTCTCCTCCCATTCGCCCATCTGGCCACACCTGGCGGACCAGTACCTCCCCCGTGCGGGGCCGCCGCTCGAGCCACATGACCAGAGCGGAGCCATTCTCGAGCCACAGCACATCGACCCGCCCAAGGGCCCTGCCCTCGTCGACACGGATCGGGTCACCGAAGTGTACACCCCCGTCGGAGGAAAACGCCACCTGTGCCTTGGGTTCGTCTCCGGCGCCGGTAAACCATGCGACCACGATCTCGTCTTCCCGGGCCGCTACGGCCGGCCCATTCACCGGGCAAGCTGGAATCACCCAGCCGTCCCGGTGGACCGGTGTGCCCTCCGTCCACCGACCGTCGACCAGACGGGTTATGTAGGTGTCCCGGACTTCCTCCGGGGACCGATCCCGGTAGACCACGACGGGGCCGGAGGCTGAAACGGCCGCGTCGGTTTGGCAGCAGTCGCAGACACGCTCGTCGATGAGCACCTCCACACCCGGGACCCCCTCCGCGTCGAGCGACCGGTATTGTAACCCCATCGCCCCCGGGATGCCTTTTTCTCTGCCGTGGTCGACCGAGTTGCGACCGTCCAGCCAAACCAGGCCGATTCCCCCATTCTCCAGAGCAAATTTCGAGACGAATCCGTGCTCCGTGCGAGTCTCATCGGTATGCGGCGTCCAGGGCTCGGTCCACGTTCGACCCTCATTCGTCGACCGGGCGACCCGCACCCCGTAGTCGTACCCCCCGTCCGGGCCACGGAGGAGCCAGTGAGCGACCAGGACGTCGGAGTCCAGAAAATCGACCGAAGCGAAGTCGGCCCAGTTGACGAAAAATTCCGTCTCCTCGGTCGTGTGGGCTACCGTCCGGGCCGGAGCCCATCCGGACTCATCGAGTATGGCGGTTTTAACGGACCAGGAATTTGCGGCATCACGTTCTTGCCAGCTCAGGACAACCTTGTCTCCGTAGGTGGACAGCTTAGGCCACAGACTGCCCTCTCCGAGGGGCGGACTCAGCATTTCGAGGTCGCCCAGTTCGAAGGCACCAGGAGACCTATCGATGCAAGCCACCACACTCAAACAGGCGGCCAATATCCCGATCCGAAAGGATATCATGAGTCCCTCTCATTGAAGACAACGAAGACCACGTGGGCCCCGCCGATTACAGGCAGGAATCTTGCACCACCAGGGGAGCGGCGTAAAGGGCCCCACCTGGAACTCCTGGGTCCGCCTCAGGAGTTCCTTTGGAGGCGCTTAGCCATCGGGGGACCGTCGGCCGGATGTGGGGTACTTTGGGAACAGTGGCCCGAGGCCAGGTTCATTGGTTCGCCCGCGGAACAGGCAGTACCTTGCATGGACGGACAGGCAACGCAACAGAGAGGAGTTCGAATGATTTCCTACCATCATATGTATACGCGGGTCCCGGGGTCGCGGCCGGCAATCCTCGCGTCACTCCTGTTGGCGCTGTCCGTAATCGCACTCCCCGCCGGGGCATCCGCCCAGTATTTCGGGCGGAACAAGGTCCAGTACGAAACGTTCGACTTCAGAATTCTCAAGACCCCTCACTTCGACATTCATTTCTATCCGGAAGAGGGCCCGGCGGTGGAGGATGCCGCGCGCATGGCCGAGCGTTGGTACGAGCGTTTCGCACGGCTGTTCCAGCACGAGTTCGAGAAGCCCAAGCCGATCATTCTCTATGCGGACCACGCCGATTTCCAGCAGACGAATACGCTCTCCGGGCGCTTGAGCGAGGGCACAGGCGGCGTCACCGAGTCACTCAAGAATCGGGTGATCATGCCTCTCACAGGGTCGTACGCTGACACCGACCACGTCCTTGGGCATGAGCTCGTGCATGCCTTCCAATACAACTTGGCCGAGAGCCGGTCCGGCTCCGGGATACGCGGTCTCATGCTCCTTCCCCTCTGGGTGGTCGAGGGAATCGCCGAATACTTGTCGGTCGGGCGGGAAGACGCGCTCACCGCCATGTGGCTTCGCGACGCCATTCGCCGGGAGGACCTGCCGACGCTCCGCCAACTGACCACAGGGCGTTACTTCCCGTACCGGTACGGGCAGGCGTTGTGGGCATACATCGGCGGCCGGTACGGAGATGACGCGATCGTGGACCTGTACCGACGGTCGCTCCGGGTCGGTTGGGAGCCGGCCCTCAGTCAGGTGCTGGGTACCAGCTCGGATAGTCTCTCGGCGGACTGGAGAGAAGCCGTCGAGGCGGAGTATCTGCCACTCATGGCCGGAAGACAGGCTCCCGGTGAGTCCGGGGCGCTGCTCCTGGCCCCGTCCACGGGCGCGGGAGAGCAGAACGTGTCTCCCTCGGTGAGCCCGGACGGGAGCCTCGTCGCTTTCCTCTCGGAAAGAGATCTCTTTGGGATCGACCTCTTCGTGGCCGACGCCCGAACCGGTGAGATCAAGAGGAAGCTGGTCAGCGCAAACTCCGACGCCCATTTCGACGCGTTGCGGTTCATCGACTCGGCCGGGGACTGGTCGCCAGACGGCAAGCAGTTCGTGTTTGCAGTGTTCGCCGATGGAGACAACGAGTTGGCGATCGTGAACGTGGAGGACGGTAAGATCGAGCGAAAAATCAAGCTCGACGGCATCGGCGCCCTCACCAGTCCGGCCTGGTCGCCGGACGGCCAATTCATTGCTTTTTCGGGCCTCGATGGGGGCGTGAGCGACATCTACACCTGGGACATCGTGACGGGAGCGCTCAGGCAACTCACGGATGACAAACACGCCGACCTCCAGCCTACCTGGTCACCGGACGGATCGACGATCGCCTTCGTCTCTGATAGGGGAGCGATCACCGACTTCGAAGAGCTCGTGTACAGCAAGCCACAGATCGCCTTCGTGGATGTGGCCTCTCGCCGGGTGACCACGCTGAATGTCTTCGGCGATGTCAAGCACATCAACCCGCAGTACGCTCCGGATGGTCGAAGCCTCTATTTCGTTTCCGATCAGGACGGCTTTAGCGATATCTACCAGTACACGTTCGCCTCTGGGGATGTCCGTCGTATCACGCGCCTCCAGACCGGTGTGAGCGGAATCACCGCGATGTCGCCAACGATTTCTGTGGCCCGTGAAGCCGGAACGCTCCTCTTCTCTGTCTTTGACAACTCCCAGTTCCACGTCTACAGCCTCCAGGCCGGTGAAGCCGACGCAGGCGGCGAAGAAGTCGTCCTGTCCTCCGCACCGAAGCCGGGCCGTCTCCTGCCGCCTGGGGCGCCTACGCGTTCAAGCCGGATCGCCGCCTACCTCGGCGATCCGATCATGGGCCTCGTACCGACCGGGACCTATCTCGCCGAAAACGCGGTCGAATACGATTCCTCGCTCTCCCTCGATTACCTTGGGCAACCCAGTCTCGGCGTGGGCACGGACCGGTTTGGGAACTATGCCTCCGGAGGCGCGTCGGCGTTTTTCAGCGATATGCTGGGTAACCGGTCGCTCGGCGTGATGGTGCTCGCTCAGGGGACCTTCAAAGACGTCGGGGGACAGGCTTTTTACGTAAATCAGGCCAAACGACTCAACTGGGGCGTGAACGCCGGTCGCATTCCCTACCTTCAGGGCTATTCATTTCGAACGTTTGACCCCAACACCTTCGGACAGAGTGTCACCCAGATCCTGCAACGCATTTACGTGAGTCAGGCCAGCTACATGGCCGCGTATCCTTTCTCCACCACGCGTCGGGTGGAGGGCAACATCGGGTTACAGCGCTACTCCTACGACCTCGAGCAAATGACTTACAATTACGACGCGTTCGGTAATTTCTTGGGGATTCAGCGGGAGTCTCTCCCCTCTCTGGACGCCCTCAATCTCGCGTCGGGGTCCATCGCCCTGGTCGGCGACAATTCGCTTCCCGGCTTCACATCCCCTGTAGCCGGCAGGCGTTATCGGCTGGAGGTGGGGCAGTCCATCGGCCTTGGCTCCAACAGTCCGAGTTTTACCTCGGTAGTGGTTGACATTCGGCGTTACATGACTCCCGGCAAGAACATGACGTTTGCCTTCCGAGCTCTACACTTCGGGCGTTACGGAAAAAATCTGGATCCGAACCGGAGCACGGCGGCCATTCAACCCTACTTCCTGGGGTACGAGACCTTCATACGCGGGTACTCCTACGAGAGCTTCGACGCGGAGGAATGTAATGCTACCGCCTTGGAGCCGGGTGCCGTGGCGGGGACCTGTCCCGGGTTCGACCGCCTCTTCGGGCACCGCCTCGGCGTAGTGAACATGGAGCTTCGCGTTCCGTTGCTCGGAATGCCGCGGTTCGCGCTCATCAACTTCCCTTTCCTACCCACGGAGATCTTTGCCTTTGGGGATGCTGGAGTCGCCTTTAACGGCTTTGACGAAGTCCATTTCAACTTCGTACGCTCGGGTGCTCAGGGCTTACCGGTGTTCTCGGTGGGCGCCGGGGCGCGTTTCAACATCTTCGGGTTCCTGATCCTGGAAGCCTACCGCGCATACCCGTTCCAGCGGCCGGAAAAGGGCCCGCATTGGGGCTTCGTACTTTCCCCGGGGTGGTAGGAGCGGCTAGAAAATCGACACGTTGATGTAACGTCCCGGGTTCTCCCGAAGGTCGTCCAGAAGAAGGCGTGCACTCTCGGCCGCCGCCGTGAGGTTGGTGTAGAGCGTATCGTTGGCAAGGAGTTGGCCCAGCGTGCCCTCGCCGCTTTCGAGACGCGCCAGGATCGTTTCAAGGGACGCCGCGGCCCTGGCGATGCTTTCCGAGGTGACGTTGAGGCGTCCCATGGCCGAGTCCGCGCTTGCCACCAAGCTGGTCAGATCCTCCCGTAGCTCAGGCCCGGCCACCTCTGCCAGACCGTCCGCAGCCCGGTTCATCGTCCCTATCAACGTCGTCAGGTTCTCCCTCTCCGACGCCAGGAGCTCCGAGAGCTCACTCAGGAGCGTGTTGAAACCCTCGGCGCTTCCACTGAAGGCGTCCAGATTCTTCGGTGACAGCAGCTCGGCTATTCTGTCGAGGGCGATCTGCCCTTTCTCGCCCAGGGACTCCGTATTGTCGAGAAGGCCCGCCACGGCCGTGCCCGGCAGCGAGCCCCCGCGACCGATCGTTCCGGGACCGGGGCCCGGCAAGATTTCCACCGTCTTAGGATCCATCAGTCCCGGCGACACGATCTGAGTGCGTGAGCCCTCTGGGATGAGCCACTGGCCCTCTATCTCGAGGGTAACGACAACGCTCTCGCCCTCGCTTGCCATCTCGAAATCGTGAACCCTTCCGATGGTCACGCCGCGCATCTGGACGGGATCACCCTTGCGGAGCCCCATCACATTCTCGACCGCCGTCGTGATCGTGAACCTGCCCCGGAAGAGCGCGGGATCGGTCAGGAGGAAGAGGAGATAGATGGTCGCAACCATGCCGAAGAGGACGAACATTCCGATGAGAACCTCCCTCCTCCCCGCCTGCCCAGGCACTGGCCCCTCCCACTTCGCGTCCGCGGAGCCTGAAAGCTCGTGTTCCGTCAATGGATGCTCCTGTTCACCGAAGGCGTCGCTCATCTGATTTCCAACGTATCGAGGGCCGCGATGGCAGCTTTCCGGTCGATAAATGCTTTCACTACCGCATCGTCGCTCGCTCGAAAATCGTCCGGCGAACCGCAAAACCGGAGGGACCCTCCCTCGAGCATCGCGACCCGATCACACATGTCGAGACCACCTTCGATATCGTGTGTGACCAACAGAGACGTCACATGCAAGTCTTCCGACAGTTGGGTGATGAGTCTTTCGATGGCCGCCGTGTTCACCGGATCGAGCCCCGTAGTCGGCTCGTCCCACAGGAGGATTTCCGGGCGTCCCGAGATGGCCCGTGCGATGCCCACCCGCTTCTTCATACCACCCGACAACTCGGACGGAAGTTTACCCAGCACCTGCTTGGGATCCAGGTTGACGAGCTCCAACGATTCCCAGACACGCTGCGCCACCGCGTTCGCACCCATTCGCTTCAGGTTCTCTTCCGGGATACCTATCTCGATGTTTTCGAAAACCGTCAGCGAATCGAACAGCGCGGCGTATTGAAAAACGAAACCGACCTTCCTGCGAATTCGCTCGAGCACGTCGCGGCCCCCGAAATAGACCGACTCCCCACCTACCATCACGTCTCCCCGATCCGGTGTGACGAGGGCGATGGTCGTCTTGAGGAGCACGCTCTTACCCGTTCCAGAAGGACCGAACAGGGCGAACATCTCACCCCGCTCCACCGAGAGTGTCACCCCCGAGAGAACCGGTTCGTCGAACGCCTTGAATACGCCCCGATACTCGATCGCCGGCCCCGACCCGTTTCCAGCAACAGACACGGGCCGGCCTAGTTGAGGAAAAGAGGAGGAAAGAGAGCGTCGATGACGAGAATCGTCAGCGTCATGAACACCACCGCGTGTGTGGTCGCCCTTCCCACACCCTCGGCACCGCCGCTGGTGCGGAGGCCCATGTGGATGGCGATGATCGGGATCGCTGCGCCAAACACCAGAGCTTTCAAGAGCGAATAGACGATGTCGTAACTATGCCAAAACAGGCGGGCGCCGTAAAAGAAGGTCTCCTGCCCCAGTCCAAGCGTGTATTGGGCGGAAATCATCCCCGTGGTTATCCCCACGAGGTTGGCCATGGATACGAGCAGGGGCATCGATATGATCATCGCCAGCACCCGTGGCGCCGCGAGGATCTCGACCGGGTCCCGACCCACCGACTGCAGGGCGTCGATCTGCTCGGAAACCTTCATCGTACCGAGCTCGGCCGTGATCCGGGCCCCGACCCTGCCGATCATGACAATCGCGGTGAGAACCGGCCCCATCTCGAGGACGACGCTTTCGACGACGACGGACCCCATGATGTAAAGCGGGATCTGACTCTGCATCTGGTACCCACCCTGCTGGCTGGTCACAACGCCGATGAGGGCGGCCGCAACCACCACGATCGGGACGCTCTGGATACCGATGATGTGGAGTTGCCGCAGGATGTCCCGGCGGGGCACGCGGAGGCGCGCACACGCGGCCAACATGTTCCATATCAGAAGACCGATCTGCCCCGCGTGTTCGGCAATAAACCTGGACCAGCGCTCGACCGAGACGAAAAAACGGCCCGCGAAACGGGACGGGGCCCAGACCGATGAGGATTGGCGGCTCACATGCTCCAACCGTCAAGAATGAGGCGTTATCTACGAAAAATGAGGCGCCCTAGGTTCGACCTTTTCTCCTTAAAAATCAAGGCAAATCAGCCTGTCCTTCTCGGTTTTGCAAGTCTCGGGCCACTCGCGATCAGGGCTCTCTCACGTTATGCTCGTCACCCATCTCGCGTTCAGTCGAACGCAGGGTTCGTGGACCGCCAATACGTAGGGGTAGGGAACCATGACAGCCGTCAGAAACCTCGAGGTGATCGGGCAGAGCCGTATGGCGTTTGCCGTGGCAATTCTCATCGCGGGAGCTTCCTGCTCAGGTGACGCTCCATCCACGCAATCCTCCCAATCGGACCAGGCCGCGATGGGCCTTCCAGCGGCGGTTCTCGGTATGGCCGGCCCACTCGGTGGTGAATCCGTCTCTTACTTCGCCGACGATGACGCGACCGTCGGGTACCTGGCCGTCCCCGAGGGAGCGGGCCCCTTCCCGTCTCTGATTTTGATTCACGAATGGAACGGCCTAGCGGACCGGATCCGCGAAGTGGCCGACGCGATGGCTGCGGAGGGTTACGTCACCCTGGCCGCCGATCTCTACTCCGGACGGACCGGTTCCACTCCTGACGAGAACAGGTCTTTGATGGCGGAGCACTTGGCGAATCCCGACCAGATGATCGCCAATCTCGATGCCGCCGCACGGTTCCTGCGGGAGCGGGACGACGTGACTGGGCGGGTCGGTACCCTGGGTTGGTGTTTCGGGGGTGGCGTGGCGCTCAGCTACGCTCTCGGCGGTGAAGCCCATGAAGCGACCGCCATTTTCTACGGAAGCCTCGTCACCGACCCAGAAATCCTCGCGTCGATCGACCACGAGGTGTACGGCAGCTTTGCCGAGATGGACAACGGCATTCCGCCCGAGCAGGTGAACGAATTCATCTCGGCGCTTCGGGCCGCCGGAGTCGCGAACGATGTCCACATCTACGACGAGGTGAACCACGGTTTCTGGCTGCGCATCGACGGGAATCCAGAGCTCAGGACCGAGCCCGGGCTCGACGCCTGGCAGCGACTTCGAAGTTACCTCGGACGGACGCTCAGCGACTGACGCCGGCTCCGACGCGTTCTCGGCGTAGCGGTAAGAGGGGGACGGAATCGCCGGGGGCAACCCTCCAGTCCTCATACCGCTGGTAGCTCTGCAGATAGTCGCCCGCAGGAACAGCGCGCCAAATGACCGCCTCGGCAGGAAGGAGATGACTCAACACGGAGCGGGAGAGAATGGGCGTGAAGTAGGCGCGCCCTCCGGCATGCTCCATGGGCTCTGGGGTCTGGAACAGCCAATCGACGGCGGCGAAGGTCGTATCGCGCGCGATTGTGATCGTACCCTTGATCGAAGGCTTGCCGGTGTCCTTTGGGCAGTACGCCAGCAGCCAGCCGTCCGGCCCCTCGTCGTCGATGACGAAGCGATGGCGCTCACCGAAGACGTCATCCACGAAGTGAGGAGCGAAGTCGGCCTCGAGGGGAGGGTAGACCCACGAGTCGTAGGGCGCACCCCCATCCATTCGCCGGATCGCAAAAGCGTATCCGTCCTTATCGATGCGCCGTGTCCAATTGAAGCGTAGCAGGGACGATGAACCCCTCTGGCTCAGGTTGAGCGTGGGGAGCTTCAGGGATCCGAGCTCGGACAGGGGGACGATCGTGTCCGCCTCGGCCAGGTAGGTCGCGATGCCGAGCGTATCCATCAGCCCGTCGTAGCGGAAACGGGCATACTGCCAGAGTGCCCTGCCCCGTGGGTCCTCCCTGCCCTCCTCGCAGGTGGCCTCCTCCATGGTCACGACCAGCCCTTCGACCGCCAGAGGAGCCTCCGTCAGCAGGATGTCGTACGTAGGCACGCCGCTCCGAATCGCCACCTCCGCAACCTCGAACCCGAGGGCCCCGAAACGGAGCATGACGGTGGTCAGTGCAATCGTCTCGGAAAAAGAGTAGACCCCCTGGGCGTCGGTAATCGTAGCCCCGACCCTCCGGTCGACGCTCCACGCCTCAATGGACACACCCTCGAGGGGGAGTCCCCCGGCTCTCGTGACCAGGCCGCTGATCTGGGCCGCCGCGGAGCCCGCGATGAAGCATTGGGCCGCGAACGCAAGCGCGACTCCTCTTCGGGCAGCGACCTCTCCCAGAAACGTCGTATCCAAGCTCACTCCTCACCCCATGTCCCCGGCTCCCTGAGGTTCACGGTGCACCGCGAACCCCGCCAACACCTCACCACTTTATAGCGGCGCGGCGTCCGACAGGTTCCGCAGAGTCGGGGGCCCGAATCGAGAATCTGGGTCGAGGTTGCGTATCCTGCTCAGAAGATGGGCCCGCCCTCGGCCGACCCGTAGAAAATCCCATTGAAAAGAAGCGGGAAAGCCGCGTGTGACTGCGATCGAAAAGTGATTCTCGGCGCAAAGAGAAAGAGCTTTCCGTCGCCCAGCTTTGCCTCGATCAACGCGGTTCCCCCTTGCATCCGTTCCTGGCCCCAAGCCCAGCCGCTCCGGAGAGGTCGGTCGGTATCGAACCAGCCGATCCGCGTTACGCCGAGGGCCTCGGCCCCGGGCGCCAGCTGGAAGAGCGGGCTGTGACTGATCATGACGTCGAGGCGATCCTCTAAACCGTGGGTGAGCGGACTGCCGTGCTCGATCTTGAGCGAGTGAATCGAACCCGGCGTATAATACTGGTCATCGCTGAGCGGAAGCCCATCCTCCACGAGATGGTCACTCAGCGGTAGTCCAGCGTAATGACCCAACCAGGAGGAACTCCCCACCGCGATCACGGTCCCTCCGGCTCGGACGAAGTCGAGGATTTCCGGCACGCCCCGCACCGCGGTTATGGAGCCGATCCGATCGCGGTATTCCGAGGGAACACGATCCGGGTCAGACGGTGCGCCGTACTCCCGACCTCCAGTGGGTGGCGGCACCGCTCCATCCTCGAGGATCAGCACATCGAAGCGCCGCCCGAGGTCGCCCTCCGCGATTTCAGCGGAAAAGATCACCTCGAAGTCGAACCCGAAGTCCTCCAAGATCTTCCGGGTCCACCCGGATTGCATCGAGCCTCCGTACCGGTCCCAGAGCGCGAGCCTCGGACGGCGAAGACGAAGCGTCTCGCCCGCCGGGGCCCTGACCGCGTGGAAGTCCACCCCGATTTCGGCGGCGAGCGCCTCCAGCACCGTTCGGTCCACTTGGTTCGCGGCGACGTAGAAGGCGCCCTCGGGCAGATCCACATCGACCGGAGCGTCCAGCAGCCAAGCCACCTGCCCGCCGTCCGCCAGGAGCCGGTTCACGGCGAGGAAGGCGTTGTTGTTGCGGTGATCGAACACGTACCCGTCCGCCTCGGGCCCTGTCACGACGCCACGGGGAATTTCAGCCAGCCCCTCGATCAACTCGAACGGGCCCTCGAATCCATCCAGAATCCGGTCGAACTCCACCCCCATCTGAAAGGCCAACGTCCAGCCCGCATTGTCATACGGAGGGATTGGCGGTCCCCCGGGATACTCGAAATCGTTCGGGTGCTGCTGCGGCTCGAACATGTCCATGACGTGGGGGCGAAACGCCTGGTCGGTCCTCACCACGTAGGATCCGGACGGATAGCTCACGCCGCCCACCGCGAAATCCCGCGTCGCCCGATGCACCTCGACGCCGTTCTTCAGGAACGCGTTGACGAACTTCGTCGCCGTGGAGAAGTCGGCCTGATCCGAGGGAATGATGAATCCACGCGGATCCCGGTTCTCGTGAGCTTGAAGGAGGCTCCGAAATTCGGCCACCGTACCGGCCTCCCTGTCACCCAATGCGGCTGCCGCGTCTTCCGTCTGGACGGGCAGGATGGTCCATGTATCCCTGCTCCCCCTCTCGATCGAGTTCATCCCCATCCGCCAGATATTGAACAGGAGGTGATCCCGGTTTCGAGCAGCGTAGTCCAGGACCGCCCAATTCGCCGTCTGCGAATATTCGATGGATTGCCTGAAGTGCCACTCACCCGGCTCCACCGGCAATGGGAGGTCGCCCTTCGGTAACTGGCGCTCGGGGATGAAGTCGATTTGAATGGGAGTCGGATTACCTTTCGTCTCAGTCAGCAACCCGAGCATGTTCTTGAAGTAGGGTGTGGTCCGCAGGCCACCGTTCCACCACGTCGAATACGACGCTCCGGAACGCATGGTCGTACCTCCCTTCCCTTCCGCCACGAAGCGCCCGTGCATCGCGGCCCCGATCCCGTCGAGGCCGGTGAGGATGAGTGGATCGAGATTGTGGTTGGGTGGATCCCTGAAGGGAGGCGCGTACATCACGGTGCCGTCTGGGCCACTTTGGTGGTGGTTGTAGACGATCTGGGGAAACCATTCCTGGTACAACACACGGTTGATGTTGGTCGTCTCGGCCAGGGCGGACATGTAGAAATCGCGATTGTTGTCGTGCCCCGCGTACTTCTGGTACAGCACCGGCACGTCCTGCGTGCTCCTCTGCAGCGGGTCGGGCTCACGCATGTACCAATCGGAAACCAACTCCATGCCGTCCGGATTGACCTGAACCGCCAACAGGATGACCTCGTCCAGGATTCGGAGTGTCTCCGGATCCGAGCGACTGACCATGCGGTATACGAGCTCGATGAGTTGGTGGGCACCGAGGACTTCGGTCGCATGCAACCCACCGTCGATCCACACTACCACCTTGCCTTCCAGCGCCAAACGCCGGGCCTCGTCCTCCGACACGCCGTCTGCTTTGGCCAATCGACGGGAGATTTCCCGGTAACGATCGAGGTCGGCATGGTTGGCCGGCGAGGTGATCACGGCCATCACCTGGGGACGCCCCTCCTCGGTGAGTCCGATGTCCTCGACCGTCATCCTGTCCGACTCTCCGGAAAGCTTCTGGAAATACGCGTAGAGCTGCGTGTAGTTGACGAGCTGGTAGTCGGCACCGATTTCGTGCCCGAACTCCTGCTCGGGAGTGGTCACGCTCTGCTGGGCGGAAAGCGTCGCGTTAGGGGCGGAGGCGACGAAAGGGCCGCAAACGAGGGCGCTGATCAAGACAAGACGCATAAGAATCGTTCCGATGTGGTATGGGCGCGTGAAGGGGCTCATGAACCGTGAAGCCGTACACGGATCATCTTCATTCCGGTGCGATCTCACGTCAACCACACCCGCCCTCAACCGCACCTCCTTCCACGCGCACTCCCATCACCTATGTTGCCTCACATCGGAACTTGTCTTGCCTGATATCGGAACCTGAACGCTGACTCCAACCCCAGAAGTAACCTCGGCCCACACCGTTGAACGTGTGTTCCTCGGGTGGGACAAGCCTGTGCTGCCCACAGCCGCGGCCCACCTCATCGAGCACTACATCGAGGGGCCCGTGGCCGACCTTCGGCCCGCCACCGTCGTCCTTCCCGGAGGGCGCGCCCGGCGCAGGATCATCGAGCTCCTCCTGGATGAAGCGGACGTCCGGGGCGCCACGCTGATACCCCCCGAAGCCATCACCGTCGGGAACCTCCCCGGACGGCTCCACGGCAGCCCGAAGCCTCTCGCGGATGACGTGATCACACGGCGCGCCTGGTCTCGGGCGCTTCGAAGTGTGGAACGCGACGCCGTCGAGCGCGTCTTCCCCCATCTACCCGACGGCGACAGCCTCACCGAATGGGATGAGCTCGCCGGTTTGCTGGCCGGGTTGCACCAGGATCTCGCACGGGAGGGTCACCGGTTTGCGGACGTGGTGGAGATCTGTCGTTCGGGCCTCCTCTTCGACGACGGGGCACGCTGGGAGGTGCTGGGTGGGGTGCAACGAAAGTTTCTACAGCTTCTCGAGCGGGCGGGCGTGGCGGACCGCTTCGAGACCCGCATTCTAGCGCTCGAGCATGAGGTCCCCCCTTTTACGGGCGATCTCTGGCTGGTCTCCATAGTAGAGCTGCCGACGGTGACACGGCGGCTCGTGGAAGCGAGTGGCGCGACCGTCCGCGCACTCATCCACGCACCTGAAGCCCCAGACGACGGTACCGACGCCAACACCGCCTACGACGCCTTTGGCCTTCCCACCACGGATTACTGGGAAACCGCGCTCGTCCCCGTGACCCAAGAGCTCCTCGAGGTGGTGGAGCGGCCGGTGAATCAAGCCGACGCCGTTCTCGACGCCTTGGCTAACCTCGGGGGGAAGTATTCGGCGGAAGAGATCGTCCTGGGGGTTCACCCCGCATCGGAGGTGGTGCCTTATCTCGAGCAACGCTTGCAAGCCCGCGGCGTCCCCGCCCGCTATGCAGCAGGCACGCCTCTGGCGCGCACGGGCCCGGTCCGGCTCCTCCAAGGCGTCTCGGACTACCTGAGCGACCACACGTTTCAGGCTCTGGCCGCCCTCCTTCGGCATCCCGACGTAGGCCCCCTGGCGGGGCCCACGGCCACCTCTTCCGCCCGGCTCGAGGCCATCGAGGCGGCGGACCAGTATTTCGCGGACCACCTTCCCTTCAGGGTTGGGGGTGAGATACCCCCAGGACGAAAGAGGGCGGCCCCTTTTCCTCGGGTAGTGCGAGCCCTGGACCGGGAGGGGCCACTCCACTCCCTCCTCGGCCGTAAGACATTGTCGGAGTGGATGCCGTTGGTGATGGACGTCCTCCTCGCCGCGTACGGCGAGTCGGAGCTGGACCGGAGTCGGCCAGCCGACCGGCGACGCTTGGACACGCTGGGACGAATTCAGGCGGTGGCGACCTCACTCGCGGAGATTCCGGAATCGCTGGACGAGCAGTGCTCAGGAAACGAGGCCATTCGGACGCTGCTGCTCGAGCTTCGAGAAGAGGCGCTCCCACCGCCGCCCGCCCGAGAAGCGGTGGAGCTGGTGGATTGGCTCGAGCTACCCCTCGATGACGCGCCGATCGTCATTCTCACCGGGTTCAACGAGGGTCTCTTACCCGAGTCCGGAAGTGGGCACCCGTTTCTGCCGGACGCGCTTCGGACCCGCCTCGGCCTCCCCGACAACCGAAGCAGGCTGGCGCGTGACGCCTACCGACTCACGACGGTGCTTCACTCGAAAGAGACGGTGCGCCTCATCGCGGGGCGCCGGACCGCGCAGGGCGATCCCCTCCGCCCGAGCCGACTCATGTTCCGGATTCCGGAGGAGGAGATGCCGGCCCGCGTGCTCGATTTTCTCGAGCGACATCGAGGGGACCCCGGCGGCGCTGGTCTCGCCTCGCTCGGCCTCGAGCCGGGCGAGGCCACCCGGTTCAGCGTCCCGCCCGAGAAGGTGATCGAGTTGGAAGAAGGCGAGGTTCCCACCGCTCTACGGGTCACCGATTTCGGAGCGCTCCTGAGTGACCCCTACCGGTTCGTTCTCGAGCGGGTGTACTGCCTCGACAGCATAGACGACACCGCCCGGGAGCTCGACCCGATGGGATTTGGAAATCTCGCCCACGAGGTGCTCCACCGGTTCGGCCTGCTCGCACTCGAGTCTCCACCCCGGGTCGACGCGTCCGACGAGTCGGATGTGGCTCGAACGCTGGTTCGACTACTCGGTGAGGAGGTCTCGATACGCTTCGGCCTGGAAGCCCTTCCAGCGGTCGACCTCCAGGCCGAGCAGCTCAAGGCCCGGCTTCGGGCCTTTGCCGGCAAACAGGCAGAGTGGGCCGCGCGCGGTTGGAAGATCATGGCCGTGGAGTGCACGCCCGAGGGAGATGGCGTTCCGTTCGATGTCGACGGTACGACCCTGCTCCTCCGTGGCCGTATCGACCGCATCGACCACAACCCTGACACAGGCGAGTGGGCTGTGCTCGACTACAAAACGGGCAACTCGGTGAAGCCACCGGAGGCCACCCATCGGAAGGGCAAGGACGAGGACCGTCACTGGGTCGATCTCCAGCTCCCTCTTTACCGACGTCTTCTGCCCGGAATCGTAGACGAGGGGGGCCGGTCGATCGTCGATGCCAAAGCGGTCGAGAAAGGCAATATCCGCTTCGGCTACGTCTCCCTCCCCAAGAAGTCGGAAGAGAGCCAGTTCATGCTCGCCGACTGGACCGAGGAGGACCTGACCGCCGCGGAGGCCACCGCCCGCGAGGTCGTCAGGCGACTGCGTGAGGGCAGGTTCGTTTTCGACTCCGCCGTGACGAAGGCCCGGCGGATGGGCCGGGATGGCCTGGAGCCCCTTTTGACGGTGGGGTGGAAGGCGACCGGCACGGACGAAGGCAGGCCCGGTGGCAGCGAAGAGGAGGGGGAGGAATGAACCAGGCGACGAAATCCCCTGCTCCCCTTCGGGAGCTGGTTTTGGCGTCGGCCGGATCGGGAAAG
Source organism: Gemmatimonadota bacterium (assembly GCA_022564055.1). GTDB lineage: Bacteria > Gemmatimonadota > Gemmatimonadetes > Longimicrobiales > Gaopeijiaceae > UBA822. Next base: position 6,027 of record JADFMD010000012.1, on the reverse strand, counting down.
ACCTACCACCTCTCCAGCCGCATCATCGGCCTGCTGGCGTCGGGAACACCCCCCAACGAAATTCTCGCCTCCACCTTCACCCGGAAAGCCGCAGGCGAGATCCTGGAGCGGGTGCTGGTACGGCTCGCCGAGGGAGCGTCAGATCCCGAGAAAGCCCAGGCGCTGGGCCGGGACGCGGATCCACGTCTCGGCCAACCGGAAGAGTGCCGCCGCCTGCTGGCCCGCCTCCTCGCCGACCTGCATCAGTTCAACGTGGGTACCCTGGACGCGTTCTTGGTCCGCTTGGCCCGTAGCTTTTTCCAGGAGCTGGGTTTGGCGCCCGGTTGGACCATCGCCGATCATCCCACGCAGGAGCGTCTGCGTACCGAGGCCGTGCAGGCGGCGCTGGCCGGTGGCGAGCGGGCGGAGCTGGTGGAACTGCTCCACATGGTCAATCGAGGTGACGCCGAGCGGCAGGTCCACGAAGCCCTCCTCGAGAAAGTGGATACGTTGCTTCGCATCCGCCGGCAGTTGGACCCGGGCGCCGTGCACCCATGGAGTCCGGACCTCGGGGTGACCGATACGCTGGGACCGGAAAAGCTCCAGGCGAAAGCGTCCGAGTTGGCTGCCCGCCTTCGGGAGCTCGAGGTCCCTACCACCAAGGCTGGAGACCCCATGAAAACCTGGGGTAAAGCCAGGGACAGTGCCTCCGCCGCCATCGCGGCGCTCGACTGGAGGGCGGTCTTCGGGAAGGGGATCGGCATCAAGGTTCTCGGCGGTGAAGACTCGTTCGACCAGCGGTCCATCGGACCGGATTTCGCGGAGCTCTTTCGCGACGCGGGCCAGCTGGCCCGCATCGACCTCGCCCCCCATTTCCGACGTGAGACCGAGGCCATGGGCCGCCTCGCCGAGCTGCTCGAGACCGCCTTCGAAGATGCCCAGCGCCGCGCCCGAGCCTACCGGTTCGAGGACATCACCTACCTCCTGGGCGGGCCCGACTCCACGGGAGGCCGGGACGACCTCCACTACCGTCTGGACCAGCCGGTGCGTCATCTCCTTCTCGACGAGTTCCAGGACACGTCTTTGGAGCAATGGCGTGCCTTGGAGCCACTCGCCCATAAACTGTTATCGGGGCCGGTGGATGGGCGCGCCGGGATCATCGTGGCGGACACCAAGCAGTCCATTTACGGGTGGCGAGGCGCCCGCCCCGAGCTCGTCCGCCGGGTGGGCAAGCGCTACGAGCTGGCCCACACCACGCTGGACAAATCATGGCGGTCGAGCGCGGTCGTGCTCGAATTCGTAGCCGATGTTTTTCGGGATCTCCCCACCAACACCGTCGTTTCGGGCATTCCTGTGGGTCCGGTCGTGGCTTCGGGCTGGATGGAAGATTTCACGGAGCTCGCCGCCGCCCGGGACGTCGCCGGCCACGTCCGCGCCTATGTGGCTCCGGACGATACCGGCACGGCCGCGATCCAGCCGAGACTCCTTCGCCATGCGGCGCAGATCATCAAGGCGGTGCATGACGAGATGCCGGGACGATCCATCGGTGTTCTGGTCCGCCGCAACAAGGTCCTGGGCTACCTCATGGACGAGCTCCGCGATCTCGGCGTGCGCGCCAGTGGCGAGGGGGGCACCTCTCTGACGGACACGCCACCGGCCAACGCGCTTCTCTCCCTTCTTCGGATGGCCGATCACCCGCAAAATCGTGCAGCCCGCTACCACGTGACCCAAACGCCTCTGGGTGAAGTGGTGCGCTTCAAGGATTACAAGGACGACGAAGCGGCAAGGACCCTCGCCCATCGCGTCAGGACCTGGCTCCTCACGGACGGCTACGGTCCGACGCTGGCCAGGTGGGTCGAGGATCTGGCACCCGAATGCGACGCCCGGGAGGTGATGAGGCTCCTTCAACTCGTGGAGCTAGGCCACCGATGGGATGAGCGCGCCACCCTGCGCCCGGCCGATTTTGCGCGGTACGTAGAGCGAGAGTCGGTTGAGGATCCTTCCTCCGCCCGGGTACAGGTGATGACGGTGCACAAATCCAAGGGTCTGGAGTTCGATGTGGTCGTGCTTCCCGAGCTCTACACCTCTCTGGTACCGACGAGAAGGGGCGTGGCCGTCCCCGAGCGCGATCCAAACACCGGCCGGGTCGTGCAGGTGTACCCCCGGATTCCTGGAGAGCTGCTACCGCTGTTTCCCGAAGCCGAAAACGCTGAGCGTGAGGTCCAGGGCGCCGAACTGCGCGACGGGCTCAGCGTCTTATACGTGGCTCTGACTCGTGCGAAGTACGCCATCCACCTGGTCCTTCCTCCGGAGGGTGGAAGCGCCAGGCACAGCGCCGGCTTGATCCGTGCGGCCTTGGGGCTGGAGGACCGGAACGCCGAAAGTGGGGGGGTGCTGCTGGAGCGGGGGAATCCCCGTTGGTTCGAGGAAACCGAAGGCGAACCGGAAATGGAGGCGGAGTTGGAGCCGGCGCTGGATTTAGCCGGGGAGACGGCGGGGGAAGTGGGAACGGAACGCGGGAAGGCAGCCGATCCTGACACCGCTCTCCTTCGACCCTCCACCGAAGGCCCCGGCCGTAACCTCGCCCGGCGCAGTCCCTCGAGTTTGGAGGGTGGCACCGGTGTGGATCTCCCGTTCTTCCTTCGCCTCGACGCGGCCCCCGCGCTCGCACGGGGACAGGTGGTGCACGCGTGGTGCGAGGAGATCGAGTGGATCGAGGACGGAATTCGGGACGACGATGTTTTGGCGGCCATCGCACGGTCGACGGTTCCAAGCATGCCTGAGGATCAGGTGGCTGGTCTCATCGCGGAATTTCGTGGCTGGATGACGGCGGAGCCCATTCGGAGCGCTTTGAGCCGGGACGGCTCCCCGTCCGACCCGGACACCGTCGTGCATGTCGAGAATGAGCGTCCCTTCGTGCGCCGCGTGAAGGGCGAAATTCAGGAAGGCTTCATCGACCGCCTGGTCCTGATCCAACGGAACGGGAGAGTCGTGCGGGCTGAAATCCTGGACTTCAAAACCGATGCCATCGAATCGGGTGACGAAGAGATGCTCGCCGCCCGCACAGCGCACTATCGCCCGCAGATCGTGGCCTACTGCGACGTCGTGCGGGAGCAATATGCGTTGGCCGAGGGCGACGTCAGCGGGCGTTTGCTCTTTCTTGCGACGGGGGTGACCAGGGTGGTGGTGTAACGAAAATTTTGAACTTCAGGGCCCACCCCTTGTTTTTAGGGTGCCACCGCTCCGATACTCAGAGCATATGGTAACGCTGCTCTGGGTCCTCGGGATCTCTCTTTCCATCTCCTCCCTTTGCTCGATCCTGGAAGCCGTCTTTCTGTCCGTGACGCACTCCTACGTCGAGGTGCTGAAGGACGAGGGATCGAAGGCCGGCGATTATCTCCATGCGATGAAGCAGAAGATCGACGAGCCGATCGCTGCGATCCTAACGCTCAACACCATGGCCCATACCGCGGGGGCTGCGCTCGGAGGAGCGATCGCCGGCCGGGTGTTCGGCCAAGCCTGGATCGGCGTTTTCACAGGGGTCCTCACGCTCATTATCCTGCTCTTTTCAGAAATCATCCCCAAGACGATCGGCGCCACATTCTGGCAGCGGTTGGCCAAGCCAACCTCCCATGTCTTGTGGTGGATGGTGATCCTCATGAAGCCCATCCTCATCCCACTCAACGTTTTCAGCCAGCTAATACGCCGTAAAGGGGGTTCCACCGTCACCCGGGCCGAAATCGAGGTGCTCGCCCAAATCGGTTTCGATGAAGGAACCATCGACGAAGACGAGTGGCAGGTCGTGACGAACGTGATCCGCCTGGGTGAGGTCACCGTGGGCGAGGTCATGACACCGCGAACCGACATGGTGGCGGTTTCCCGGGACGCAACCGTAGAAGAGGCGATCGCAATCATGCTGGAGGAAGGCCATCTACGCCTCCCGGTTTACGCTGACTCGATCGACAAGATCGAGGGTTTGCTGCTCGCCCGAGACCTGTGGGGCGCACACCGGGACGGAGTCACGAAAATCGCCGAAATCGTGAGGCCCGTACAATTCCTGCCGGCGACCAAGCTGGTGGAGGACCTGATTCCTGAGATGCGGGAACAAAGGACGAAGATGGTAATCGTCATTGACGAATTCGGAGGCACCGCCGGGCTCGTTACGCTCGAGGACCTCATCGAGGAGATCGTCGGAGAGATTCAGGACGAGCACGAAGAGGATGAGCCCCTGAGTTTCGAGGAGCTGGACAACGGTACGGTGCGTATCTGGGGAGGCGTCGCCGTGCGAGAGGTGAACGACCATTTGGACCTCTCGGTCTCAGAGGAGCCGCATGACACCATTGGGGGCTACGTGTTCGGTGTATTGAACCGGATCGGGCGGGTCGGCGATGTCGTCAAAATCGAGAACGCGCGCCTTCGAATCACTCAAATGAGGGGCCGACGCGTCGAGTACGTCGTCCTAGTGCGAGATACGCTCCCGCTGGAGGGGGCCGATCAGGCTCCCGGCTTGGCCCCTTCGAGATAGAGTGTCTGGGTCGGATACGCGAAGGCGATTCCCTTTTCGGCGAACTGTCTGAAAATCTCGAGATCGATCGCGTGGTGGCGTTCGGTCGGCCCGATCGGCTGCCTGACGCCCTGGAGTCCGGCGGCTCGGTCGCCTCAGATGCCGTGCCTGCCGAACCGGGGGCCCAGCCCAATCCTCTCCCGCCGATTGCGAGCTCCCTCTCAACCCTGAAGGGACGCGCCATCCTCAGTGCACATTGTGTCTAGAAACACGATGAGACAGAACGTACTCCTTTCTCCATCTGTCGCCTGTCGCCGTCGCCCTGTCGCCCCCTTGCCCCCACGTACGATCCCACTGTACTCTGCCGCCGGCCAAAGAGTACCTGTGCTATGCCAGCAGCCTCTCTCCCCAATGGGAAGAGCGAGCACAATCACCTACAAGCAAACACGCCCATGACACCGAAAGAGTTTTTTGAGTTCGCCAAGAAGCACGACGCGAAGATGGTGGATCTGAAGTTCACGGACCTACTGGGCTCGTGGCAGCACTGCTCGTACCCGATCGAGTTGTGGGACGAGGGGACGTTCGAGGACGGGGTTGGCTTTGACGGGTCGTCGATCCGAGGTTGGCAGGGCATCCACGAGTCGGACATGCTGGCCGTGCCGGATGCGTCGACGGCGGTGCTCGATCCGTTCTTCCAGCGGCCGACGGTGAGCGTGATCGCCGACATCGTGGACCCAATCACGAAGGAGAACTACACGCGCGACCCCAGGCACGTGGCGCGGAAAGCGGAGAAGCACCTCAAGTCGACGGGGATCGCCGACACGTGCTACATCGGGCCGGAGCCGGAGTTCTTCATCTTCGACACGGTGCGCTACGAACAGAACGAGCATCACGGCTTCTACGAGATCGACTCGGTGGAGGGCGCGTGGAACACGGCGCGTTTCGAGGAGCCGAACCTGGGCTACAAGCCGGGCTACAAAGGTGGCTACTTTCCGGTGAGTCCGACGGATTCGTATCACGATCTCAGAGGCGAGATGGTGTACGCGCTGACCGATATCGGAATCGTCGTGGAGGCCCACCACCACGAGGTGGGCACGGCGGGCCAGTCCGAAATCGACATGGAGTTTGCGCCGCTCCTTCAGATGTCGGATCAGTTCGCGTGGTACAAGTACATCATCCGCAACGTGGCGAAGCAACACGGCAAGACGGTGACGTTCATGCCGAAGCCGCTGTTCAACGACAACGGGAGCGGAATGCACACGCATCTGTCGCTCTGGAAAGACGGAACCCCGCTCTTCGCTGGAGACAGCTATGCGGGGATGAGCGAACTCGCTATGCACGCGATCGCGGGGGTGCTCAAGCACGCGGGTGCGGTGCTCGCGTTCGCGGCGCCGACGAGCAACTCCTACCGGCGCCTGGTGCCCGGCTTCGAGGCGCCGGTGAACCTGGCGTACTCGCAGCGTAACCGCTCGGCCGCGGTGCGGATCCCCATGTACTCGCCCAACCCGAAGGCGAAGCGTTTCGAGTTCCGGTGCCCCGATCCG
>JADFMD010000068.1 GCA_022564055.1 Gemmatimonadota bacterium | reverse complement strand
TTCACGAGAGCGATGTTCACGGCGCGGAAGGTATTCTCCAGGATCTTGACCATCTCCGCGACTTCGGTGGACGAAACCGCCACCATCGTGTCGATGAAACGCTCGTAGACGGCCAGCCCCGCCTCCGTACAGGCCCGCGTCACCCCTCCGAGGACCTTCGGCGTATTCTTCGTCTTCCATTCCTGGTTACCGGGATCCACCCGCTCGGGAGAGAAACAGAGGAAGAAGTCCTTACCTACCTTCAGTCCGGTGCCCTCCAGGGCCGGAAGCAGTACTTCGCGGGTCGTGCCCGGATAGGTGGTCGACTCCAGAACCACGAGCTGCCCGGGTCGCAACGCCGCCGCCACCGCTTCGGACGCGGCGATCACAAAAGAGACGTCGGGATCCTGCGTTTTCGACAGCGGAGTGGGCACGGAAATCGAGATGGCATCACACTCGCCAAGCCGGGCCATGTCGGTGGTGGCCTCCAGCCGTCCCGTGGCCAGAACCTCGGCCAGCTCCTCGCCCGTGACGTCATCGATGTGGCTGGCTCCCTCGTTGATGCCGTCCACGACCTTGGGATCGATGTCGAAGCCCAGAGCACGCAGGCCGGATCGGGCGATCTCCACCGACAACGGCAACCCTACGTAACCGAGACCGACCACACCCACGGTGAGGTCGCCCGAGCGGAAGTGGTCCAAGGAAGTGTCGGCAGCAGTGTCGGCCATCAGTGCCTCGAAGCTGAATGAAGAAGCACCAAGATACTACGAAACTCCGAGCACGGCGGAGACCGCGACCGGCGCGGGCCCCACGGAGATGTGCACCGCGAACACATCGAGCGCCCCCTCACTTCTCAGGTACTCCGTCACCGCCCGGGTGTCGGCCGTATCCGCCCCTCCCCTATCGATGAGGACGACCGCGTGGACGCCGCATTCGGCCACGGCTCGCCCGATCCCGGCGTCCCCCCCGAACAACGGGTACCCCTTGAAGCGTCCCCGCCGGCCTTCATACGTAGAATCCACGACGGCGACCGGCCGAAGCCTCGGCTCCTCCACACTGCGTAGAACGCGAAAGGCCAGTTCGGCATCTTCCATTCGGCCGACGAACGCAACCGGCCTCCCCTCGGAGGACCATTTTTCCTTCACGTCGTCCAGGAAGCGAAACGAAACCCGTCCGAGCACGGTCAAGGTGGCGCACAGCAGGAAGTCCACTATGAGCACACCGCGTGACAGGCCGATCCGGAAAACCACGAACAGGACCGACGCCGTGAGCAGCGTGCCGAGCATGTTGGCCCGGACCGTCCCCACGACGTCCGGGAGACTGTAGTGGCGAAAGTGAGGAGCATAAGCCCCCGCGACGGCCAGGCCGATCAGCTTCAAGGCGATGACCATGGCGAGTGTCTGTCTGAAGTAGGCCAGCTCAGCGGGAAGCTGCTCGGTATCCCACCGGACCAGATACGCCCCGAAATACGCGATGGCCACAAGAACGACGTCCATCAGGATGGTGAGCAACGGAAACCGCTGGTGGAGCCTCAGCAAACGATTGAATAACTGTGTGCCCCGCCCCTCGTGGGCCCCCTCCGACCCGGCCGCCTCCGACCCGGCTCCCTCCGACCCGGCTCCCTCCGACCCGGCCCTCCCGGATCTGCCAGTCTCCGACCTCTCGAGGGCTCTCATCCTGGAGGACAACAAATACAGTCCGAGGAGCGTCAGGAGGATGAGCAGGGCTGCTCCCGAGGCGTACGCGACCGGCCGGCTCACGGAACGAAGGCTCAGACCGATCAGGCCCCCCCCGGCCGCGAGTCCCCAGATGAGCCAGACGACCCGTTCCTCGGGGATCCCAAGCGCGACCAGCCCGTGTGAGGTGTGGTCCTTCCCGCCCTGCGAAATCGGCCGGCCTTCCAGCCAACGGGTGAGGGTGACGAAGGTGGTGTCGAGGATCGGGACCGCGAGCACGACGGCAGGCACGACCACGACGGCGAAGAGGCTCCGCGACAACCCGGGGGCGGGCGAGAGCGCGAGGCCGGCGAGCACCAGGCCCGTGAAGAGCGACCCGCTGTCCCCCATGAAGATGCGGGCGGGCGGGTAGTTGTGGACGAGGAACCCCACGAGCGCCCCGGCGAACGCAAAAGCGACGCCGGCCAATACGGGGTCACCCGCCAGGAGGAAATTGACGCCCATGAAGGAAGCGGCGATGGCGCCCACGCCACCCGCCAAGCCGTCCATGTTGTCCAGCAGGTTGAGCGCGTTCGTGATGCCGATGAACCAGAAGAGGGACACCATCACGTCGACGACATAAATCCCGGTCAGCCAGACACCGATGCCGCTCATGAGCAACACCGAGGCCGCCACCAGTTGGCCGATCAGCTTGGTGCTGGGTCTCAATCGCACCAGATCGTCGACCAGGCCGAGGGCGAAGATCATGACCGCCGCCAGCAACAGCCCGTCCCGATGTGTGAGAGGAACCACGGCCCGCGTCGACACCTCTCGAATGGACAGGTCCCCGGGGATCAACAGCGTCGCTACAACGACGGCCACCGCGAATCCCACGAAGATGGCTACCCCGCCCAGATTGGGGGTGGGTCTCGCGTGCCAACGGTCCGGCGAGGCCATCGAGATCCGGCCCCACCTCAAAGCCGCGCTCCGAACGATGGGCGTGACGATCAAGGTAGTGACCAGAGCCAGCGCCCCGACCAGAAAAATGTTGGCAATTGGATTCACGTCACGCGCAATCCTTGATCAGCGTCCCGCCCCCTGCAGCCATGTTTCAAGTGTAAGCAACGCCCAGAGCTGTTGCGAGTAATCGATTTTCCCGTCCAGGTGCGCTTCTGCCCGGTCGGTGACGTAATCCCGATCCAGCCAGTCCCAAAGTCGGGCGTCTTCCGTGAGCACACGTTCATACAGGATCTCACGCCAGGGGCCACGAAACCATTCCGGAAGTGGCACTGCGAAACCCTGTTTCCCGCGCTCGAGCACGATGCGCGGCACTACGTCGGAGAAGGCCTCACGTAGGACGTACTTGAGTGTGCCTCTCCGGCGGAGGACACTCGGCGGGAGACCGGCGGCGTATTCGACCAGGTCGGTGTCCAGGAACGGCACGCGGAGCTCCATGCTGTTCGCCATCCCCATTCGGTCGGCTTTGACCAGGAGGTCGTCGAGCAGATAAGTGCTGAAGTTCGCGGCGAGCGAGCGGGCGAGCACGTTGTTGCCTTTCATCGACTCACGGATGCTGGCCGCCAGGTCGGGGAGCCCCCCCGGGCCCCCCGGGCCTCCGGCCTCGAGGAGCGCCTCGGTACCCGGTTTCATGACCCGCTCCAGGTCGGCTACGAAGAACCCCACCCACTGGAGCCACCGTTCTTCCTCGGGAAGGCCCGCGGCCTCGAAAAACCGTGACATTCGCCTTCTCAAACCACGGGGGTGGGGATCGTGGGGTAGGGACGAAAAGGTCTTTCGTCCCAGCGCCGAGGCCCATCTCGGGATCCTCGAGGCCAGTTCCATCGCCCGCAACCGGAGGTAGCCGCAAAAGAGCTCGTCGGAGCCTTCGCCCGACAGCGCCACGGTCACATTCTCCTTGGCGAGTTGGGTCACGGCGTACGTGGGCAGGGCGGAAGAGTCCCCAAAGGGTCCATCGTGGGCGTCGACGAGCGTGTCGAGCTGGTCGATACAGTCCGGACCGATGGCGACCTCATGGTGGACGGTCCGGAGCTGTTTCGAGACCACCCGCGCGAACCCGGCCTCGTCGTATTTGGGAGAGCCCTCGAAGCTGGCGGTGAAGGTCTGCAGCGCACTGTCGGTGAGAGAAGCCACGACGGCTGTTATGATCGTCGAGTCCAGACCGCCCGAAAGCAGGACACCCAGTGGTACGTCTGCAACCAGACGTCGCTTCACGGATTGGCGAACCAGGCGACGAACCTCCTGCTTCGCCTGGCGCCACGACACCGAGCGAGGATTGAAGTCGACTTGCCAGTACGTGCGGATTCGCGGCTCGACCCCCTCCTCCACGACCATACACGAGGCCGGGCGAAGTGCTCGCACGTTCCGGTAGAACGTCCCGGGAGTGGGTACGTATCCGAAGGCCAGGTACGAGGGAAGCGCCGAGGGCTTCATCCCGGCATCGAGATCGGGGTTCTGCATGAGCCCCTTCAACTCCGAGGCCCAGGCGATCCGTTCGCCGTCGTCGTATACGAAGAGGGGCTTGATTCCCATACGATCACGCCCGAGCACCAGCCGGCGTCTCTCGTCGTCCCAGATGGCGAAGGCGAACTGACCGCGGAGGTGCTCCACCAGGTCCAGGCCCCACTCCTCATAGGCGTGAACGACCACTTCACAATCTCCGGTGGATCGGAACGTGTGGCCACGATCTTTCAGTCTACTCCGGAGGGACTGGTAGTTGTAGATCATCCCGTTCACGATGGTCGCCATGGAGCCGGCCTCGTTCAGGATGGGCTGACCACCCGTTTCGAGATCGATCACGGCCAGCCGTGTATGACCGAGGACACAACGACCGGAAGGGGCGACCCAGGATCCGGAGGAATCAGGGCCGCGATGGCGCATGCGCGCGGCCATACGCTCGACGTGGGATCGGGCCTCCTGGGCCAGCGGGCTCCGGCCCCGAGAGACGATACCAGCAATTCCGCACATGCTTAGAGGCCCGGTGAATTGGAGAGGAGACGCGCTCCACAAGTTGGTGTGCCCCTCAGGTGATGCATGGTAGACTATATGTAGCACATCCAGCACCCTGGAGGGGACACATTTACTGAGCCTGCATCAGGCAAATTCACTCGGGATGGAGTAAGAACCCGCGCATCATGGCCTCCGTTCAGTCCCCCATTCGACGTACGCTGAAACCGCTCCTTTTCAAGCTCTTGGGGCGCCGCGGCTACTTCCATATGCAGGTCCACGCCAAGGCGAAGGACATCCGGAAGAAGCTCGTCGAGGAGAAGGAGATGGCCCTCCTCCCCCGGCTCATCCAACCGGGCGACCAGGTCTTGGACATCGGGGCGAACTTCGCCTACTACACCACGAGACTCTCCGCCCTGGTGGGCGGGGCGGGTAAGGTCGTCGCCTTCGAGCCGATCCCGTTCACGCACGACGTCTGCGCAGCCCTCCTGAGGAAGTTCGGTGCGACGAACGTCGTTCTCTTCCAGAAGGGGGTCGGCGCGCGCGACGAGCAGGTGAAGTTCAGCGTTCCGCTCCAGGACTTCGGAGCGATGAGCGCCGGCCAAGCGCACATTCTGGGGCGCAACAACGACCTCGAGGGGAAGGAGGACTACTACTCGTTCACCCGCGCCACGGAGTTCACGTGCCACGTCGTGGCGTTAGACGATTTCCTGACCCTGGACCCACGTCCCCTTTCTTTCGTGAAGATCGACATCGAGGGGGCGGAATACTACGCCCTCCTGGGGATGCGCCGACTGCTGGAGGCGCACCGCCCGGTCGTGCTGATCGAGATACAGCCCTTCTTCCTCAAGGGGTTCGAGATCCCGGAAGAAGCGCTCGTCGCAGTCATCGACCAACTCGGATACGATTTATACCTTTACGACGAGGGCAGTGCGAAGCTCCGTCGCCACGCCGACGCCCTCATCGATAGCAACTACTTGATGATTCATCGTGACAGGATTGCCGAATTCGGGGATATCTTAGAGGACGTCCTGACCTGAGGTGAGACCAATGGACTACATCGCAGAGCTCCGTTCGATCTTCTCTCAGCCCGACCTCTACGAGGCCCACGAGCAGTGTGTGCCCGTAATGAACGCGATGGCGCGTGAGCAGGCGTTCTTCTTCGGTGTCATCAGGAAGTGTCTCTCCGATCCCGAATACATCGATCGAGTCAGGCACTACCCCACGATCGCCTTCCCCATCGAAGAGAACGAGGACTTCACGCTCGTCGCAAACGTTTTCCTCCCTCTACCCGACGGAGATCGGGACCTGTCCTTCCAGAGTATTCATCACCACGGCCAGCTCATCCTGACCACCATATCGGCGTTCGGGGCCGGCTACGAGTCGATCATATTCAAGCCCGGTTATGCGATCGACGTGGAGACCGGGCTCACGGATATGCAGATGGATCGCCTCTACCAGAACGACCTTCACAACGTGGCGTTCATCGACAAGCTCACCCCTCACATCGTGTTCTACCCGGAGGCGGCGTCCATCACCTTTGCGCTCTGGAGCCGGGAAAAACACGAAGCGCTCGACAAGATGAAGAAGATGAAGGTCCTCCAGAGCGTGAAAGGGCCGCTCAAGCGCATCATCAAGATGGCGGGCCTCAACGCGGCGGTCGGGCTCAACCGGGTCGATTTCAACGATTTCTACCCGCACGACGGCAAGATCTGGGGCATGAAGGACCGGCTCGGATACGCGGAAGGAACGAACGACAACTGGCTGCGCAACGTGTTCTCCGTGGTCCAGCAATACGGGTTCGACGATACGGACTTCTTGAAGCAGTTGAGGACCGACTGCGAAGAACGCGGTCAAACGGTGGCAATTCCGTGGATCGACCGGCTCCTGGCCGGGGAGACCATCGATCTGGAGTTCGAGCCGAGCCACCTGAACGTGGACAAGGTGAACCTCAGCAAACGCGAGATCCTCGCGGTCTACGGCCAGGAACCGGATTGAGGCAGGGCCGACGTCCAGCCCGGCGCCGGCTCCCACCGGCTCCCACGTCGGCCCCCACGTTTGAGGAGCGCCGTACGTTGAAGACGGTCCTGTACATCTCCTACGATGGGATGACCGATCCGCTCGGGCAGTCGCAAGTGATTCCGTATCTCACGGGCCTGGCGAAGCGGGGTCATCAGATCACCGTGCTCAGCTGCGAGAAGCGCCACCACTTCGCGCTCCTGCACGAACGCTGCGAGGCGGTTTTCGCGGACAGCGGCATCGCGTGGCATCACGTGCGGTACTCGAAGCGGCCCCCCGTGCTGTCGACCTACCTCGACCTCGCCCGCATGCGACGCCTCGGCAAAAAGCTCACCACGGCGACGCCGTTCGACATCGTCCATTGCCGGACCGTCCTATCCGCGCTGGTCGGCCAACCGCTGGCCCGCCGGCAGGACGCGAGGCTGATCTTCGACATGCGTGGATTCTGGGCCGACGAGCGCGTGGAAGGCTCGCTCTGGAGTCTGTCCAACCCGGTCTACAGGCGTGTCTACAACTACTTCAAGCGAAAGGAGCACCAGTTCTTCCGCGAAGCCGACCTGGTGATAACCCTCACCGAGCGCGCCAAGGAATTCATCCAGTCCCTGAGCTCGGGCCCCGAGGACTCTGCAGAGATCGCCGTGGTGCCGTGCTGCGTCGACACGGATCATTTTTCCCCCGAGGCGGTCGACCCGGAGGTCGTGTCGCGGCATCGGGAGGAGTTGGGGCTCGCGAACGACACGTTCGTACTCGCCTACCTGGGCTCTCTCGGGACACGTTACATGCTCGGCGAGATGATGCGGTTTTTTGCCGTGCTTCGACGCCAGGCTGAGGGGGCTCGATTCCTCATCGTGACTCGGGACGACACGAGCCTCGTCGATTCGGCCGCATCGGAGGCCGGGGTCGATCCGTCGGCCATTTCCATCGTGTCGACTACCTACGAAGAGATCCCCAACCTCATAGCCCTCGCCGACGCGTCGGTCTTCTTCATCAAGACCGGCGTGAGCGGTAAAGCGGTATCGCCGACCAAACAAGCCGAACTGATGGCGATGGGCGTCCGTGTGGTATGTAATTCCGGGATCGGCGACTGCGATGAAATCATCGGAGGAACGGGCGCGGGGATCATCGTCGACCCGTTGTCGGAGAACACGTTTCTCCGCGCGGCCGCGCGGCTACGGGCTCGGGATGGACTCTCCGCCGACCTGATCCGGCAGGTGGCGCTCGAGAGATTGTCCCTCGAGAGCGGGATCGCCCGGTATCATGAGGCGTGGGAGTCGCTCTGATGATCGAATACATCAGCGATCCCGACGGCTGGATCGAGCTTTCCTCCGGTAGGATCGCACGTTTCAACACAGGGTCGGACGCCAACATCGATCTCGAGACCGTCGTCTCGTTCGGGGACGAGTGGACCAAGTTCGATCGATTCTCGGATTCGGAGATCCAGCGGATTGGGGACGAGTATTTCGACGTGGTGACCGCGGCGATGCTCCCCGCCAGCGCGACCGCGCTCGATCTCGGGTGTGGTGGTGGTCGCTGGTCACAATACGTCTCTTCGCGCTGCGCTTTCGTCGAGGCCGTCGACCCGAGTGATGCGGTCCTCGCGGCGCATTCGGTGACCCGGGACCTGTCGAACGTGCGGGTGACCCAAGCTTCGGTCGACACCCTTCCCTTTCCGGACCGCAGCTTCGATTTCATCCTCTGCCTCGGAGCCCTCCACCACATTCCCGACACCGCCGCCGCCCTCGAAACGGCCGTGCAGAAGTTACGCCCCGGCGGCTGGATACTTCTCTACATCTACTACGCCCTCGAAAATCGGGGGCCGGGCTACCGGCTCCTGTTCGGAGTCGCGGACCTCCTCCGCCGGGTGACCTCCAGACTCCCTGGGCCGCTCAAGCGTCTGAGTTGTGATGTCCTGGCGGTTACCGTCTACCTGCCCTTGGTTGCCCTGGCCGGCGCTCTCGGGATGCTCATGGGAAGAAGAGCCGCCGAAGCCATTCCGCTCCACTACTACTCCGGAAAATCTTGGCGCGTCATTCGAAACGATGCGCTCGACCGGTTCGGCACCCCGTTGGAGCAGCGCTTCACCCGGGAGCAGATCACTGAGATGATGACGGAGAGCGGGCTCGAGGACCTCCACTTTTCCGATCGAATGCCCATGTGGCACGTGGTGGGCAGGAAGGGCGGCGAGTGAAACGCCTGCTCGTGGTCTGTCCGCATCCGGAGAACATGGTGCCGGGTCAACGGCTCAAGTACGAACAGTACTTCGGTCATTGGAGGGCCAACGGCTACGAGGTCGTCGTCTCGCCGTTCATGACGCGAAGGTTCCAGTCGATCGTGTATCAGCCCGGCCGCTTTCTGGAAAAGGTCTTCTGGGTGGGCTGGGGGTACCTCAGGCGGATTCGTGATCTGCTCCGCCTGCCATTCTACGACGGTGCCTACATCTTCCTCTGGGTCACTCCCTTCGGGATCCCTTTCTTCGAAGGGCTGTTCTCCTTGGCGGCGAGGCAATTCGTCTACGATATCGACGACATGGTGTTTCTGGGGCACTCCAGCGAGGCCAATCGTTTTATCCAGGTGCTGAAGGGCCGGGGGAAAATGGCCTTCCTCATGGGTAGGGCCGACCACGTCATCGTGTGCACCCCACACCTCGAAGCGTTCGTCCAACGGTATAACCTCAGGACCACGGATATCTCCTCCACGATCGACACGGACCGCTACCTGCCGGTCAACCCCTATTCGAACGAGCGCCGGCTCACGTTAGGCTGGAGCGGCAGCCATAGCACGGCCAAGTACCTGCATCTCCTGGATGGCGTTCTGAAGGACATCGGAAGTGAGATCGACTTCCGGCTGAAGGTCATTGGCGACCCGAGTTTCAGGATGGACGGGGTCGAAGTCGACGCCCAGGAGTGGTGCGAGCCGACCGAAGTCCGAGATCTCCAGGAGATCGACATCGGCCTGTATCCCTTGCCGGACGAGGAGTGGGTATTGGGCAAGAGCGGGCTCAAGGCCCTTCAGTACATGGCGCTTGGGATTCCTACGGTGGCGACCCGAATCGGCGCGAACAGCCGCATCATTGAAGACGGAGAAAACGGCTTCCTGGTCTCGGATCAGGAAGAGTGGAAGGACCGTCTCCTGGTGTTGGCCGCCGATCCGGATCTCCGGAGGCGCGTCGGGGACGCGGCGGGCCGAACCGTCGCCGAGCGGTTTTCGGTGCGCGCCAACCGTGACGTGTACCTCGGGGTCCTGGACGGCGTGTTCAGCCGGCGGGAGTCGTCTGGGGACCGGGCGCCCAACCGATGACAACCCCTAAGCTCAAAGACCGCCTCCTCGATATGGCGTCGGTGACCTCGGTGATGGGGATCGGCAACGTGGTGGGGATGGTGAGCCTGTTCGTGAAGAACAAGGCTCTCGCCCTCCTCCTTGGACCGGCGGGTATCGGCATCGTCTCGCAGGCCGTTCAGCTTCAGCAGGTCGTGGCCAACGGAGGATCGTTGGGCCTGTCGGCGGGTCTCCAGCAGTCCCTGAGCAAGATCAAGGATCCCGACGACCCGAAATTCAGACGTATAGCCAACCTGGGTTTCCGCCTACTGGTCGCGATGTTTTTCGTCACCGCGTTGCTGGTTCTCATCTTCCGACGGCCGATCTCCCAGGCGGTCTTCGACGGTTATTACCCGAGCTGGATTGCGGCCATCGCGCTCTGGCTGGCCCTGACTCCCATCTCGATGGTCATCGACACGATTTTCGTGTCGGCTCAGCGTCCCGGACTCTTCAGCCTCTCGCGGGTCGCGCAGTTCTCGCTGCTGGCAGCAGGAACCGTGGTCGGCGCACTCGTCGGCGGTGTGGGAGGAGCCATCTGGGGATCGGCGATCGGCTTCGCTCTCGCGATGGTCATCATCTACCTGAAGTCCAGCCGTGAGCTGGGATCCCCGACGCTGTCGCAGGGCGTCATGTTCAGCCGCGAGACATGGGCAACCGACCGGCGACATCTGTCGGAGATCTGGGGAGTCGGGTGGGTGACGGCCATTGCGGGAACGCTCACGATTCTTGCGGCCTTCGTCATGCGCACTCTCCTCCTTCACGAAGCGGGGGACGCCAACCTTGGCCAGTACCACGCCAGCTTCGCGCTCGCCGCCCTGCTCGGGCCACTCGTGTCGAACGGCATCTGGGGGCACTTCTACCCGCAGGTGTGCGCCACCTCGGACCCGGTGAAGTGCCGGGAGCTGACCACTACGGTGGCGAGCTTCGCGCTTCTTGCGCTCGCGCCCCTGTTCATGGCCCTCGTGATCGGAGCTCCCATCCTTGTCTGGGTGCTCTTCACCGCTGAATTCACGGACGTGGTTCTGTACTTACCCTTGCAGGCCGCGGCGGAGCTCCTGCTGCAGTTCAGCACCATTCCCAGCTTCCTGCTTCTTGGCCGGAACTTCCGGTTCTCGTATATGCTGAGTCGGGGGATCTACCCGGTGCTCCTGGTCGGCCTGGGGTTCGGCCTGCTAAGGGAGAACGGCGTGGAAGGCCTGCTCTGGGCACAGGTGATCGCAGCGCTGGCGAGCCTGCTCGTCGGAGTGGTGTTGGCCAAAGTCCGCTTCGGCGTCACAGTCCCGATCCTGCTCGTGGCTGGTGCTGTGGCGTCGGCTGCCGCGCTGATCTGGTTCGGTCCCACTCTGGTGGGGCTCCTGGCATTCGTCGTGAGTTGAGGACCGGATTCCCTGCGTTCGTCGTACCTGAGGAACGGAGGTGGCAGCTCACCCTACTCTGAATAGAGCTCCTGTAGCTTCCGGATCATCACTTCCACGCCAAACTGCTGTACGTCCGTCTTTCCCTGTTGGATCAGCCTTCGACGAAGTTGGTCGTCGGTGAGGATACGTTTCATCGCCTCGTAGATCGGTGCGGACTCCTCAAAGGGCACAACCAGGGCATTCTGTTCGTGCCGGACAAATTCGGGCGCCACGCCGCTCATTGTGAACACGCTGGGTGTGCCGCTTGCCAGGGCCTCGACGTACGTCTGACCAAAGGCTTCGATCTCGGGGTTGATGGGGACGTGCACGTGGATATCGAAGAGGTTGTAGAGGGCGTAGATGTTGTCTTCGAACGGGATTTCCGTGTAGGCCGATTCCGGCACGTGTGACAACAAGCGTGTGATCTCGTCGGCAAACGGACCACGCGCATTAGCGAGAACGAGGTGTGAGTCCGGATACTCCTCGCGCAGCCGCTTCCATGCGGGGATGACGTATTGAATACCTTTCAGATCCAGGTAGCGCGCGATCACGCCTACGACAGGGTGCCTGCCCGCCGTGCCATATCTGGCCGCCAGCTCGTCGACCTCGCTCTGCGGCACGTCCATGAACTTCTCGAGCGGAAAACCATGGCGGATGGTGCACACCTTACGCTCGGGTACACCTTCACCGCGCCGCAGCACTCGCGCGACGTTTTCGCTCGTGGCCACAACCCGTGAGGAGAGCCGATTGGCCATCGCGTCGAACTTCACTACCCGCGGGTAGTACTCGCGGTGGTAGGTGGCATTGTGGCGGGTATATACGCGGCCCCGAATGAAAGCCAGCCACGCTGCCGGAATGCCGAGGACGTAGGCTTCGAACATGTGGCAGTGCACGAAGTGGGGCCGTCTGAACACCAGGTATAGGAAGATGCTGAGGAAAGCCCGAGGAACGTCTCTCTTGCCGCGGTAGGTGATGCGCTTCACGGGTACGTCCATACGCCGGCAGAAGCGCTCCAGCGCCGAATCCCCCGGATTGAGCAGGATGAACGAGAGCGAGAATCTAGACGCGTCCAGGAACTCGACCACCCACTCGAAGGCGAGGGCCTTGTCAACGTTGGAAACGATATAGGTGATGCGCTTTCGGTTCATCGGCTAGAGGGGAATGACCCGGAGCCTGCTCGCCGCCATTTCATCCAAGTCCTCTCGTCCCCAAAACGATACTTGGGGCTGTGTTGCCAGGAAGCGCAGCACCTTGAAGGTGAATTCGTAATTGCGGTCGAGGTTGAAGTCGTGCGAATTAACCACACCCGTCACTTCCGGCCAATCAGGGTTGAACAGCCTGTTCATGTGGCGGCTGAAGTCCTGCACGAACGGGGTGTTGTGACAGCCGATCAGATCCTGGACCGTTGCGATGCTGCCCCCGTCTTTTTCCACCCGGAACACTTCGCCAAAACGAATACCGCCCTCACGCATCAGTTTTTTCGACCAGGCATGGCCAAAAACGGGTGAGTAGGTGAAAGTGAAATCCACTCGGTAGTCTTCCTTGATCAGCAGAGCCACCAGATCGGGGTGCATGAACCACCAGCCGCCCGAGTATAGGCCGTTGTGATCGACACCGTTGTTGCGGAACCAGCTCAGATCGTTGCCGAACTGGTCCGTCAGGGGCTCACGGTGGTAGTTGTCGCCACGGATTTCACCCTCGGCAGCGGTATGGTTGGCGGGGTCCTGATAGTAGTGGCCGTGGTGGCCGATGATCGCCACGCTTTCCAGCTTGCGGACCCGTGCTACGTACTCCTCGTCGGTCACACCGAACTCCCGCATCTGTTGGTTGATGCGGGCATTTTCGGGCGTCATGATGGTGCAGACGGGCTCGACCCCCGTCACGTTCTTGTAATCGCTGCAGAAACGCAGCAGCAGCGGCCAGTATTTCGGGTCCTGAATGGCTTCCGTATGGAAAACGTAGCCCAGCCGCAGCCGCATACCGGGATGCAGCGGCTCGGACTTCACCGCGTAGTAGATGGACTTGAGGACGTCGTTCACGCACCCGCACACGGTGGCTTTTGAATGACAAACAGATAGTTGACACCAAGGTGCTTCAGAATCGGCAGCCTGCCCAGGAACACGTCGAGCGGGCGAAGCAGCCTGAAGAGGGCAACCGAGGCGGAGGACGAAAATAAGCCCGTCACGATGTGTATCGGGTTGAGCTTGATCGACACCTGTTTGACCACCTTCATTTCGCCGTTCGCCGTCAGCAACTCCTTCCATTGACGGCTACCGGAAGCACGCCATTCGTCCGCATTACTCTCGTAGCTGCCCAACACGGGTTGAAACGGGAAATTCTTGAACTGACCGCTGCTTTTCACCACGTCGCTGACCGAGCGTGTGTCGGGTTCGCCGGAATCCCGGCTTCTCCTGCCTCCCGATCCGGTGACGCGAAAGATGATGCGATAAAGGTGTACGAACGTGCGCTTGAACAAGTACACGTAGTGCTGCAGGAAGCCGTAGACCAGCGTCCGGCGGTTGGGTACGAGATGCACCATATAACCGCCGGCTCGCAGGACGCGGTGCATCTCCGCAACGGACTTCGTTCTGTCGGGGATGTGCTGCATCACGAACATCGAGTAGATGACGTCGAATGACTCATCCTCGAAGGGCATATTCTGTGCGTCCACACCATGGGACTCCACGTTGGTGACGTCCGTCCTGGCCAAGAACTCGTTCGTGCGCCGCAGACCGACCGCGTGCAGGCCGGTGTCGGCTTCGGGCAGATCGGTTGCGTACACCTTGTCGGTGAGGCTGGACAGAAGTACCGACACGTAACCCACGCCACAACCGATCTCCAAAATGTTCTCGGAATGTTCGACGGGCCAATGTGCGGCAACCGAGCGCATTTCGAGATAGCGCGTTAGGTAGTAGTTGCGCCACAACTCGAGGTCATGCAGTTCGGCCCGGCACTTCCGGTATGCCGCTCTCATCCGCTCAGGCACGGATGGGCGGGCGGGTCCCATCTCGGATTTGTCGGCGGCGGCGTTCAACTCGTCAGAGCGAGCTGGCATCGGGCCGATGCGAGGCAGGAGTGCACACAACATCGAAGTGGGCCGGAACCTCACCGACGCCCGGAATCACCGGCGTCCCCGTGACGGCGTCGACCATCCCGTATCCGAGCCGATCCAGCTCCCCGAGAAGGGCGTCGGCCGAATCTCCCTGGTCTCTCAAGTGGGCATCGTCCACCTCGACGAACAGCCTCGGTCTTAACTCCTCGAGCGCCCGAAGCCCTCCCCGCAAAACCTTGAGCTCGTATCCCTCGACATCGATCTTGACCCAATCCAACCGGTCCAGGCCATGCCTTTCACAAACCGAGTCGAGCGTGGTCAACTCGATCGTATCAGCCGGTTGGGCGCCATCGGATCGGTCCGGGACGATCCTGTGCATTCCCAAGTTGAACTTGTCGACCGAGAGCATCGCCGCCTGGCCCGAATCCTCACCCAGACCCAAGTGGAAAGCGGAGACGTGTGGGAGATCGTTGAGAGAGAGGTTGTGTTCGAGTCGCCGAAAATTCCCGGGGTGAGGCTCGAAGGAAAGGACCCGACCCCGGACCCCGACGCGCTGAGCCAACCTCATGCTCACCATCCCGTTGTTCGCTCCCACGTCGATTACAACATCGTTCGGCTGCGCGTGCCCGTACAGCCTCTCGAGTCCACCATCTACGAGCCCGAAGAAAATGGCCCAATCGACCAGATCGCTCAGGTCCAGGGTCAGTTTGAGTCCCAGGCGCTCGACTTCCCGAATCGATCCCACGGGATACTGGTAGTGGTTGAGCGGAAGTCGAGCGAGCTTGTCCTCGGGAGTTCTGCCTCGCGTGACCCTCGAAACCAGTCGCTCCATGACGCGCGGGCGAAAAACGTTCCTGAGAGCGCTTTTCCATCCTCGTGGATACACCCTCGTAGCCGTATCTTTGATTACGGTACCCCTTCGAGTTTCGTCAACAGGTACCTGACGTTAAGTACGTCACGTTCGCGACCGGAGCCTCGACTCTGAGAGACACAACTGGCGCCGCTCAAGCTAGCTCGTCGCCTTTCTTCCTGCGATGAGCGACCGCACTCCTGCGATCAGTGACCGTCC
>JADFMD010000011.1 GCA_022564055.1 Gemmatimonadota bacterium | reverse complement strand
GATACGTTGGACGACAGCAACGGTGCCGGGGAATCACTGGGCTACGAGTTGGGGGTCGAGGTCGAGACCTTCCAGTCCAACTCGGAGGGAGCCATTCTCGACTTCCTGGAAGAGGCCAGCCAGCGGGTCGACGGCTTCGTGATCAATCCCGGGGGGCTGACCCACACGAGCGTGGCTCTGCGCGACGGACTCGTGGGCCTGGGGCTCCCGTTCGTGGAGGTCCACCTTTCCAACACGACTGCCCGTGAGCGTTTCCGGCGCCATTCCTATCTCTCGCCGGTGGCCGCAGGGGTGGTTCTAGGTTTCGGGTCTCAGGGCTATCTTCTAGCGCTCAGAGGGCTCGTAGCTCGAATCACCGGCGAGTAGCCTTCCCGATTCTCATCGACTGACAGGGTGTAATGGCCTCGACCGCTGATTTTCGTAACGGCTTGGTGCTGGAGATCGATGGCCAGCTCTGGACCATCGTCTACTTCCAACACGTAAAGCCTGGTAAGGGCGGTGCCTTCGTCCGGACGAAGCTCAAGAACGTCCTTACCGGGGCGGTGGTGGACAGGACGTATCGCGCGGGGGAGAAGGTGACCGACGTGCGGCTGGAGCGACGACCCGTAACCTACAGTTATTCGGACGGGCAGCTCTACCACTTCATGGACCAGCAGACCTATGAGATGATTCCGATCTCTGGAGACCTGCTCGGTGAAGACCAGCTCAGGTACCTGAAGGAGAACATGGAGTGCGAGGGTCTGGTCCACGACGGCACGGTCATCAGTGTCGAGCTACCTCAGTTCGTGGAGTTGGTGGTCACCCAGACCGACCCCGGATTCAAGGGTGACACGGCCCAGGGGGGCACGAAACCAGCCACGCTGGAAACCGGCGCCGTGATTCAGGTGCCGCTGTTTATCGAAGAAGGAGAAGTGGTCAAAGTGGACCGCCGGGAAGAGAAGTATTTGACCCGAGCGTCGTCATGATGGATCTGGACTTCATCAAAAGCCTCATCAAGGCGCTCGACGAAAGCGGGCTGGAAGAAATCGAGATCGAGCGAGGAGGCACCCGCATCCGGCTCGCAAGAACTCCCTCTTTCGATCCTGGCACCTTTTCGGCCCTGCAGACCGTCCCTGTACCATCGGCGGGACTGGATCCCGGCGGCGCGGCTACCGCCGCGCATGAGGGGCACGCTCCGGATTCCGAGGACGCCTCCACGGCGTCCGGCCTGTTGGAGGTCAAGTCTCCCATGGTCGGCACCTTCTACCGGGCTCCGGCTCCGGACGCTCCGGCGTACGTGGATTTGGGCACCACCGTTTCACCGGGTGAAACGCTCTGCATCATCGAGGCCATGAAGCTTATGAATGAGCTGGAAAGTGAGGTTTCCGGCGTAATTCGCGAGATCTGTGTCGAAAGTGGCGAACCGGTGGAGTTCGGGCAGGTGCTGTTTCGCGTTTCTCCGTGACTGAGGCCCAGGGGCCATCAGGGCGTCTCGAGGTGCGCTGAGTGTTCAAGAAGCTGCTGATCGCCAATCGCGGTGAGATTGCCCTGCGGATCATTCGGGCGTGCCACGAACTCGGCGTGAAGACGGTGGCGGTGTACTCGGAGGCGGACCGCGAGTCGCTCCATGTCCGCTTCTCGGATGAGGACGTCTGCATCGGACCGCCACCGGCGAAGGACAGCTACCTGAACATTCCGCAGATCATTTCGGCCGCGGAGGTGACGGGAGCCGAGGCCATCCACCCGGGGTACGGCTTCTTGGCGGAGAACGCCGAGTTCAGTGAAATCTGTGACCGTACGGACATCGTGTTCGTGGGCCCGAATCCCGATCAGATTCGTGCGATGGGCGACAAGGCGACGGCGCGTCGGACCATGATGGACCTCGGGGTGCCCACGGTGCCGGGATCGGACGGTGTCATATCGGATCCCGACGAGGCCGAGAAGGCCGCGGCGGAGATCGGCTTTCCGGTTATGATCAAGGCCTCTTCCGGTGGGGGAGGGAAGGGAATGCGGGTCGCCTCCGATAAGAAGAGCTTTCTCCGGCAGTTCCAGGCGGCCCAGAGCGAGGCCCAAGCAGCATTCGATGATTCGGACGTCTACCTCGAGAAATGCATCGTCCGACCGAAGCACGTCGAGTTCCAGGTGTTCGGGGACCGGCATGGCAGGGTGGTCCACCTCGGTGAGCGAGATTGCTCCATCCAACGCAGACATCAAAAGCTGATTGAAGAGGCTCCCTCGCCGGCGCTGACGCCGGACCTGCGTGAGAAGATGGGAGAAGCTGCTGTGCGGGCGGCGGAAGGGATCGATTACGTGGGAGCCGGCACGGTCGAATTTCTCGTCGATACCGATGGATCGTTCTATTTTATCGAAATGAACACGAGGATCCAGGTGGAGCATCCGGTCACGGAGGTCACGACGGGACTCGATCTCGTGAAGGAGCAGATTCGCGTGGCCGCCGGCGAGCCTTTGTCGTTCCCCAGTGAGATTCCCAAGGTGCGGGGGCACGCCATAGAATTTCGCGTGAATGCCGAAGACGCTTTACGGGATTTCGCACCGTCGCCGGGCCTGATCACGACCTTCCATCCTCCGGGCGGACCCGGTGTCCGGCTCGACACGCATCTGTACGCCGGTTATCAGGTACCCCCTTACTATGATTCTCTATTGGCCAAGTTGATCGTCAGCGGCAGGGATCGGGAAGAGACCATCGTACGTGCCCGCCATGCGCTCGAGTTCTTTGTGATCGAGGGCATCAGCACCACGATTCCGTTCCTCTCCGAAATTACGCGCGATGAGCAGTTCGTGGCCGGTGGGGTGGACACCGGGTTCGTGGAGCGTTTCCTAGGCGAGCGCCGCGGCGACCGATGAAGATCGACGTCCATTTCGAGCCGGCGGCCTCACTGGCCGACAGGACGGGGAGCACGGTCGTGGTGATCGATGTCCTCCGTGCGACGAGCTCGATCGTGGAGGCGCTGGCCAATGGCGCCCAGGGCGTCTTTCCGGTTCCCTCGACCGAGGAGGCGATCAGGTTGGCGTCTTCTCTCGGGCGGGAGGACACGATTCTGTGCGGTGAGGCGCGCGGGCTCATCATCGAGGGATTCGACCTCGGGAATTCTCCCCGGGAATTCTCGGCCGAGCGGGTGGCGGGAAAGCGGTTGGTCATGAGCACCACGAATGGAACCCGTGCCTTCTTCCTGGTCGAAGATGCCGTGAGGGTCCTGGCTTGCAGCTTCATGAATCTTGGTGCGGTCGCGGCGGAGGTGATGGAGGCCGCATCGATCGTCGTGGTTTGCGCCGGTAAAGAGGGGCAATTCTCTCTCGACGACGCGGTCTGTGCGGGAGCCCTGGTGCAGCGTATCCGGACGGCGGCCGGGACAGACGTCGAACTCAACGACGCCGCGATGGGCGCCGTTGAGATGGCACTGACCTTCCGCGTCAACGCCCATTTCCTCGCGTCCACCTCGACGGGCCAGCAACTGATCGAGAACGGATTCCGGGAGGATCTCGATATCTGCGCCGAAATCGATCGCCACTCCGTAGTACCTGAGATGGACGACCGGGTCATCCAGCTGCCTTCCCTGGACGCGGGGTCCTCCGGGCCCACAGCTTAGAGGCCTGCTGATGAAGTGGGGTGCATCCTGATGCTGTCTAAGAAGCAGCAGCGAGACGTCATGGCCACCGGCTTGTTGGCGCTGGCGCTCTTTCTTCTTGCCGCCCTCATCCCCGTATCGGTGCTTGGCCCGAGGGGCGGGGAATGGTTTCCGTCGGGGAATATGGTGGGTGTGGTCGGAGAAGTGGTGCGGCGTGTGCTCTATACGCTGGTAGGGGTGGCGGCGTTTTTCGTGCCCGGCCTCCTCTTCTTTGGTGGGCTCCGGGCGAGCGAGTGGCTTTCCGTGGGGAGGACAGCCCGTCTCTCGATTCTCATGGGAGGCCTTCTCCTGATCGTGCCCGTCGGTCTCAGGATCCTCGGCCAGGACGGGGAGACCGTAGGCCGATGGGGTGAACTGGCCGGTCCTCCGCTCCTGATGGCGTTCGGTGTTTTTGGAGCGTCCCTTGTCGTTCTGCTTCTCCTCGTGATGCTATCCGTGGGCACCTTGGGGTGGAATCCGCTTCGGTCCTTGGCCCACGGCCTGGCGCAAGGGACTGGGGTGATGGCACGCGGAACTCGTCGCCTCTTCGTATTGGCGGAAAGACTCAAGGCCTGGTGGGACCAGCGCTCGAGGGATCGGCTGGAGCAAACGCCGCCGATGGATCTCCTCGAGGGTGATGGAGTGTCCGAAGCGGAGGACGACACCAGGGATGCCGGTACCGACGCCCACGATAATGTGGAGGGGGAGCCCTTCGAGGGAGATCTGGCGGCGGTCGGTCAGGACGAAAAGGGGGGCGGAGACGGGGAGAGGGACCTGGGCGACGGGGGCGCTAGAGACGATGACGGCCTGCTCGGTGACGCCGGGCGCCCGCTCCCCGACCCGTTTGCGGAAGGCACGGTCTCCGAAACGGGGCTTCCGCCGATGGAGTTCATGTCGGCGGCGGATGACGAACACCGTCATGACATGGAGCGGGAGCTCGACGCCCTGGGCGAGGTTCTGATCGAAAAGCTTCGGACCTTCAACGTCGAAGGTGAATTAGGCGGACGCACGACGGGGCCCGTGGTCACGCAGTATGAGGTCATCCCCGCGCCGGGGGTGAAGGTGAACAAGATCGCGAACCTGGACGCCGACCTCGCCCTGGCGATGAAGGCCCAGAGTATCCGGATCGTGGCACCGATTCCCGGAAAGGGCGCCGTCGGGGTAGAAATCCCGAACCCCCACCCCGAGGTGGTCCGCCTCCGTGACATCCTCGACTCACCGACCTACCAACGCAGCCGCGCCGAGCTCCCGTTGGCGCTCGGCAAGGATCTCAGGGGGCAGCCGTACGTGGCAGATCTCCACGACATGCCCCACATCCTCATCGCTGGCGCTACGGGGTCCGGGAAGTCGATCTGCCTCAACACCATCATCACCAGCTTGATCTACCGCCACACGCCCAAGACGTTGAGGCTCCTGATGGTCGATCCCAAGATGGTGGAGCTCTCCACGTACCGGTTGTTGCCGCACCTCCGCCACAAGGTGGTAACCGACCCTCGAGATGCCGCGGGGCTCCTCAAATGGGCGGTCCTGGAGATGGATCGCCGCTATATCCTGTTGAACGCGAACGGCGTGCGCTCGATCGGCGAGTTCAACGAACGGGTAAAGGAGGGTGGGACGCTCCGGCGGGTCGAGCCGAAGGGTGCCGACGATGATCCGGATCGGTGGATCTACCGCGACGGGATTCTGCCTTACATCGTGGTGGTCGTCGACGAGCTGGCGGACCTCATGATGACCGTACAGAGCGAGGTGGAGAAGCCACTCACCCATTTGGCCCAAAAGGCCAGGGCCATCGGAATCCACCTGATCGTAGCTACGCAGCGGCCGAGCGTGAACGTGATTACCGGCTTGATCAAGGCGAATTTTCCCTGCCGGATCGCTTTCCGCGTAGCGTCGAAGACCGATTCACGCACCATCCTCGACCAGAACGGCGCCGACAGCCTGCTCGGCAACGGCGATATGCTCTTCCTGCCACCGGGCACGAGCGAACCCGTCCGGATCCAGGGCGCCTACATCTCGACGGCGGAGACCGATCGGATGATGGCCTGGTACCGGGATCAGATCGAGCTTCAGAACAGGGCGCTGGACGAGACTGAAGCGGCGCATGAATCGGACATTCTCCAACAGATGCGGGCCCATGAGAAGGAGGTCGAGATGGCGGTCGGGGCCGTAGGCGCTGCGGAGTGGGATGACCTCTTCCACGCGGCCGGCGAGGTGTGTGTCCACCAGAAGCAGGGCTCGACATCGCTGCTCCAGCGAAAGCTCAAGATCGGGTACGGGCGAGCCGCCCGGATCGTGGATCAACTACATGACGCCGGCATTTTGGGCCCCTCCGAGGGCTCGAAGGCGAGGGAAGTGCTCGTCGGCCTCGACGAGCTGGAGTCGATCTGCGCGAACCGGGGAATGTGATGGCGCCCGGTCCAGGCCAGTCCTCCCTCGGAACGGGCTTGTGGCGCATCGTGTATGGACCGCGTATGAACGAGCCGTTCCCCATCCTGATCATTCCCCTGCTGCTGGTCTCCCTCGGAGCGGCGCCGCAGGCGCTCCACGGCCAGGACGGCCAGGCCTACCAGGTGCTATACGAGGCTAGCGACCGTTACTACCGTCTCGAGACCCTCTGCGCCCACTTTCGGCAGGTGATCGAGATCACTCTCCTGAGCCAGACCCGTTCGGGGGAGGGCACGGTCTGCCAAAGGCGACCGGACCGTTTTTCCATGCGCTTCAGCGACCCGGAGGGGGATCTGGTGGTGGGGGACGGGGAGTTCCTCTGGACCTTCTATCCCAGTATGGACGACATGCAGGTGATGCGTTTTTCGGCGGCAGGCTCCGGGGGCGGGTTCAACTTCTACCGGAGCTTTCTGGAAGATCCGCGCGGGCGGTTCGATGCCGTGCATGAGGGCCGAGAGCCGATGGGCGACGGTACCTCACATAAGATCACCTTGACGCCGAGGGAGGTCTCTGGCTCGCGCCCCGCGAACTTTCGATCCGCGGTCGTTTGGTTCGATGTCGACAGCTATTTGATCACGGGTTTGGACATCCACGAAACGAACGAGACGATCCGAAGGATCCGGCTCACGGAGATCCGCGTGAACCTCCCGATCCCAGACGAAGAATTCCGCTTTGTGCCACCCCGAGGCGCGCGGGTGATGACGGCACCCGAAGGTGCGGGGGTGAGCTCGAGATGAGCACAAGGTTTCTGCCCGTATTTCCCCTGGCTCCCGACCCGATCCGATCCGATGTGGCGCGAGATGTGGAAGCCGTTCGCTTGTCGATCGATCCGATTGGCCCCGCCGACGGGCCTCAGGTCGGGCTCGTGACGCTGGGGTGCGACAAGAACACCGTCGATTCAGAAAAAATGTTGGCGACGTTGGTAGGACACGGCGCTCGCGTGTCCTCCGACATCAGCCGTGCGGACGTGGTGGTGGTGAACACCTGCGGGTTCATCGAGTCGGCCAAGGAGCAGTCGATCGAGACCATCCTGGAGGCGTGCCGACTCAAGAAGGAGGGCCGTGTTCGGGCGGTGGTCGCGGTGGGATGTATGGTCCAACGGTATAAGAAGGAGCTCAGCGCCGAGATGCCGGAGGTGGACCTCTTTCTGGGCCTTTCGGAGATGGCCTCTCTGATACCGGAACTCCGTCGTCGCGGCTTTCTCCCGGAGGTATGGGAGAACGTGCCGACGATGGAACGGCCTCTGCGTATCCTTTCCACCGAGACGCCGCACACGTCCTTCCTCAAGATCAGCGAGGGCTGTGACCACACGTGTTCGTTCTGCGCCATTCCGAGCTTCCGTGGGCTGCACCGTTCCGCGCCGCTCCCCGATTTGGTGAGCGAGGCTCAGGCTTTGGTAAGGCAGGGCGTGAAAGAGTTGAACATCATCTCCCAGGACACGACCTGGTATGGACGGGACCTGCGCAGAAAGGACCGTTCAGCGCCCCTCCTCCCCGATTTGCTGCGGGCCTTGATCGCCGATACGGATGTGGCGTGGCTTCGCCTGTTTTACATGTATCCGTCGGGCATTACCCGTGAGACGGTCGATTTGATGGCGCGCGAGAAGGTGCTCCTCCCCTATCTGGATATGCCGCTCCAACACGGAAGCGACCGGATTCTCAAAGCGATGCGGAGACCGGAACGGCAGGAGCTCATACGGGAGCGCGTGTCGTGGATCCGGGAGGCGGTTCCCGACCTGACGCTCCGAACGACGGTGATCGTCGGATTTCCGGGGGAGTCGGAGGACGATTTCCACGACATGCTCGATTTTCTGGAAGAGCTTCGTTTTGACCGGGTGGGGGCGTTCACATACTCGGTGGAGGATGGCACGCCCGCTGCGGACATGCCTGACCAGATCCCGGATTCGCTGAAGCGGGAACGCCTCGAGGAACTCATGGACGTTCAGCGCATTATCTCCTCCGAACGAAACGAGGCGCTGATCGGCCGGAGATTTCCGGCGCTGGTGGATGAGGTTCTGAACGACCCCGGCCCGTTTGAGGCGGCTGCAGGTGGACGGCCGGTGGGGGTCGCGCGGACGGTCGGCCAGGCGCTCGACGTCGACGGTGTCACCCACGTTCATCCTTACGATGGGCTGGCGCCCGGCCAGTTTGTGACGCTGGAAATCGATGATGCGGAAGAGTACGACCTGATTGCGCATGTAGTGGGGAGCGAATGAGCGAACGAACGAAGGGGTTGTGGGCTCGGGCCCAGGCCCTGATCCCCGGAGGGGTGAATTCTCCGGTACGCTCCTTCCGCTCGGTGGGCGGTGACCCCTTTTTCGTGGCCCGTGCGGAGGGCGCCTACCTGTACGACACCGAGGGGCGCCGCTATACGGACTACGTGTTGAGCTGGGGTCCCCTCATCCTTGGCCATGCGCATCCCGTGGTCACCGAGGCGGTGAAGCGGCAGGTCGGTCGGGGTACATCGTACGGCGCCCCCACCGCGGCCGAGGTGGAGATGGCGGAACGGATCGTTGGAATGGTGCCGAGCGTAGAGATGGTCCGCCTCGTCAACAGCGGGACGGAGGCGACCATGACGGCACTCCGGCTCGCTCGGGCGGCCACTGGCCGTGTCTTGGTGCTCAAGTTCACGGGTTGCTACCACGGGCATGCCGATGCCTTTCTCGTCGCAGCCGGGAGTGGGGTCGCTACGTTGGGACTCCCCGATTCTCCGGGCGTCTCCGAAACGGTTGCCGCCGAGACCCTGGTGCTTCCGTTCAACGACCTCGACGCGGTCGAGAGGTTGTTCGAGACGAGGGGCGAGGAAATCTCCAGCATTTTTGTCGAGCCAGTGGTCGGAAATTCGGGTCTTATCCTACCCGTGGAAGGCTTTCTGGAGGGTCTGCGTGCCATTACCGAGCGGCACGGGGCGCTCTTGGTATTCGATGAAGTCATGACCGGTTTCCGGGTGGCCGCCGGGGGCGCCCAGGAGCGTTATGGGATCGAGCCCGACCTCACGACATTGGGCAAGGTCATTGGGGGCGGGCTGCCCATCGGGGCCTTCGGGGGGCGCCGGGACCTCATGGAGCGGATGGCGCCTGCCGGCCCGGTGTACCAGGCCGGCACGCTGTCGGGAAATCCACTGGCGACAGCCGCTGGAAACGCGCAGCTCCGCTACCTCGTAGAGGAGGATCCGTTCGAGCATTTGGCCCAGGCCGCCGAACGGCTGTCGGGCGGCATCGTGTCGGCCCTGACCGAAGCGGGGATCCGGGCTTCCGGATGTTCCGTCGGATCGATGTGGGGTGTGTTTTTCAGTGAGGGGCCGGTCCGTTCCTTCGAGGAGGCTCAGCTAGCAGACCTCGACCGGTTTCGGGCCTTCCACCGGGCGTGTCTCGATCGAGGTGTGTTTCTTGCCCCCTCTCCCTTCGAAGCCGGCTTCGTCTCCACGGCGCACACGCCCGGCGTCATCGACGAGACCCTCGAGGTCGTGAGGGCCGCGGTGCTAGAGATTGCGTGACGAACGGCAAAATGCGGATGAGAATTTGGAAGATGAGATTCTTGAAAAGGAGGTGAGGTGCGGAGGATGAGGTGTGCGAGCGCGATGAGGACGGGGAGGACGGTGAGGGCCGTGATCGCGGCGACGGTTGCTGGCGTGATCGCGACGTCGCTGGCACCCTACGAAGCAGGGGCGCAGGACCTTGCCGACTACGATTACGAAAATCTCTCGTTTCGAGGTATCTCCTTTGACGTTGGGTATCTTTACGCCGACAACGTCGAGGATACGCGCACCCTGGGAGTTCGATTCGACCTGGGCTTCCTCGGTCCCGGTTTCAGGATCATGCCCGGCGTGACATACTGGAAATCCACGCTGGCCGACACCGAGGTGGAGCAGTTCGAGGCACGGCTCGCCACGCTCACCGCGGACCAGGGAGGCACCGTTCCCCCAGGCGGGTTCGAACTGGGCGTTATCGACCGTCGGGACATCGTGATGAGCCTGGACGGCCATTACGTATGGGCGGTGCCCTTGAAATTTTTCTTCTCAACCGGCGTGGGGTTGTCCGCGCACTTCCTCGACGGCTCCGGTACCCTTATCGACGGGACCTTCGTCGAGGATCTGCTCGACTCGGTCGCCGCCGGCTTCAACCTCCACACGAGCTTGGAATTCCCGATCACCGATCGTATCCGTATCCATGGAGGATCCAAGGTCGAAATACTCGGCGATCTCAACTACGTCGAGTTCCGGGGAGGGGTGACATTGATCTGGGGAGGGTTGGTCGCGGGGGAGGACCGGTGATGTCCGAACGGAAACGCCAGCCTGTCAGCGTCGGGATACTGGGCGTTGGCGCGGTCACGCAGGTTGTTCACCTGCCTATGTTTTCGGAGCGACCCGACGTAGAGGTTATCGCCGTTTCCGATCTGGACCGCGCGAAGGCGGAGGCGCTCGCCACCCGTTTCGAGGTGCCGCGGGTCCTGTCCAACGAGGAGATCCTTTCGCACGACGAGGTCCAGGCCGCGGTGATCTGCACGCCGAATTATCTTCACGAGTCGATGGCGGTCGAGGCCTTTGAGCATGGCAAACACGTCTTGGTCGAGAGACCTTTGGCCCTGACGGCAAAAGGTGTAAGAAGGGTTCTGGACGCTGCGGAGGCAGCGGGGCGGCATCTCGCTGTCGGAATGATTCATCGATTCCGCCCGGACGTCGGGGCTTTGGGAGCCTTCGTTGCCGGGGGAGAATTGGGCGATATCTATGCCGTGCGGGCCAACTCGCTCACGCGGATGCCTGCCGTACGTTCCACGTGGCGGCAGAACCAGGAAGAGGCGGGCGGAGGGGCGCTCATGGATTTGGGTGTCCCGATCCTGGATCTCGCATTTTGGCTGGTGGACTATCCTCGGATCAAGCGCGTGACGGCCGTCTTTCGGGATGGGGATGGCGAGGTCGAGGAGGCCGCTACGGTGTTCGCGGTATCGGAGTCCGGTATCGCGTTCAGCGTCGAGGTGAGCTGGAACCTCTTTGCCGAGGCGGACCGGCACCGTGCTCGCGTGATGGGCACCGAGGGTTCAGGCGCCCTACCCCCGCTGGACATCCACAAACGTTTGGGGGGGCAGCCTGTGGACGTGACGCCGCGCCAACCGAGGACGAGGGGTGGCGAGAACCGATACCAGAACGCATATCGGCGCCTTCTGGATCAATTCGTGCGTGCGGTTCTTGGCAAAACCGATCTCCCTGTCCCCGTCGAGCAGGTCCACCTCATGGAGGTCATCGCGGCGGCGTATCAATCAGCGAGGGAGGGCCGGGAGATCCAACTTGGCGAGGACTGAGTTGCGAGTCCCCTGCCTGGCACTTGTCGTGTGGGCGACGGCCTTCGGTCCCGGTCCGCTCAGGGCCCAGGGCACTACGACGAGTGGCGCACCGCGGAACGTCGAGTCGGACGCCCCGCCCGGCTCCCACCTCCAGATCTCCCTCATGACGATCGGCCCCGGGGACGCTATTTGGGAGCGGTTCAGCCACAATGCGCTCGTCATTCGCGATGATCGAGCCCAAACGGAGGTCGCGTACAACTGGGGAATCTTCGACTTCAATGACTCCGACTTCATTTCCCGGTTGGCGCGAGGCCGGATGCGGTACTCCATGCGGGGCTTCCCGACCTCGACGTGGCTCGCCGTGTACCGTCGGGAAAACCGCGACGTATGGCTTCAGACGGTAAATCTCACACCCGGGGAGCGTCTCGAGCTTCAGGCGGTAGTGCAGGGACTGGATACGGAGGCAAACCGCTATTATCGCTACGACTACTTTCGGGACAACTGCTCCACCCGAGTGCGGGACGTGCTTGACGGTGTCCTCGGTGGACAGATCCGTGCGGCCACCGGGGAGACCGATACGGGGACGACCTATCGGTGGCACACGGCCCGATTGCTCCAGTCCGCGCCAGCTGCTTACGCCGGAATCCAATTCGTTGTCGGGAATCGTGGTGATGAGCCGATTTCCGCCTGGGATGAGATGTTTCTTCCGTTGCGTCTCAAGGAGCATCTGGATGGCATCCGGATCGTGGACACGGAGGGAGAGTCGGCTCCGCTCCTCGGCGAGGCGGTACGGGTCGTCGAAGCCGTGCGTGACCCAACGCCGTTGGCCGCCCCCGATTTCCTGGTTCCCTTGCTTCTGTTCGGCGCTGCCCTGGGAGCGTTTTTCGCCGGTTTGGGGTGGGCCGCGGGCGAAGGAAAGCGATGGGGCCGCTGGGCCCTTGCGCTGTTGGGAGCGGCATGGAGTACTGGAGTGGGGTTGCTGGGCACGGCATTGCTGCTGTCGTGGTTTCTCACGGACCACATTTTCTGGGCGTTGAACGAGAACGCTTTCCAGTCGAACCCCATCTCACTGGTCCTGGGGGTGCTGCTGATTCGTGAGGTGCTCAACCGGAAGGGGCACCGGATCGGCTCTTCGGCCGGAAGGCAGGTGGGTACGGTCGCAAAAGTGGTAGTCGGCTTGGCGTTCGCCGGATTCTTTCTTCAGCTGCTCCCGGGTTTCGATCAGGTCAACGGTGAGGTTCTGGCGGTCCTCCTTCCAGCCCACGCGGGACTTACCTGGGGTGTGCTGCGAGCGTGGCCGCCCGCAATAGTGTGATCCCGGAGCGCGGCGACCGGCTACTTCCGACGGTATCGGCCCTCTTGGCGGTCATCGCGTTCCCCCCCTTCCATCTTCTGATTCCGTCGTTCGTCGCGCTCGTCCCGCTGGCGGTATGGGTGACCGACCAGAATGACGGACGGGGGGCTCTGGGAAGAAACGGGCCAGGAATACAGGCTTGGGAGCGTGAAGCCTCCGAAAGGGAGGTCTCCGGACGGGTTTTCCGGGGCGGCGTGTGGTTTGGCATGCTCTACTTCGGGCTGCTCCTCTACTGGATGCCTTTCGCTCTGGCTGCCTTCACTTGGTGGGCCGTCCCCGCCTACCTGACGGTGGTGGCCGTGTTGGCGCTTGGCGCCGGTTGCTTCACTTGGTCGCTCCGCCGTCTGACCCATCACGGTGGAATTCCTCTTTGGTTGGCGCTTCCAGTGACGTGGACGGCGCTCGAGTGGGCGCGAGCGCACGCTCCGGGGGGCATGGCCTTTCCGTGGTTGGGTCTCGGAACGTCCCTCACCGGGTACCCTGAACTCGTGGGTGCAGCCGAGCTGGTGGGTGCGCGCGGGATCACGCTGTGGCTTGCACTGCTCAACGGGCTGATCGCTGAAGCAGTACGAGCGGCTCGGGCACGCGATGCCGGTCGAATGTTCGCACGTTGGGCGGCGGCGTTCGCGCTCGTGTTGGCTGTGCCCGCGGCCTTCGGTTACTGGAGGGCCCGCACTATTCCCCTCAGAGCTGTCGGCGAGGTCGCCGTGGTGCAGCCGAACATTGCGGCGCAGGTGAGGCTGGACGGGAGCCGGAGCAACGACAGCACCGTCGCCTCGTTGACGCGCCTCCTTCCCGAGGGCGGGGAGTTTTCGCCGGACCTGGTGGTGTGGCCGGAGGTGACGTTCTTTGGACCGATCGAAACCGAACGCGCCCTGTGGGAGCGCGTCCGGGAGGTCGCGGAGCAGTGGAGCGCCCCGGTGGTTTTCGGAGGGATCGGTCAACGCGTTACCAGTGAGGGTAATCTGATCCCGCTGAACTCGGCGTTTCTGACGGGACGCGATGGCCGGCTCGCGGGTTTCAGGTACGACAAACACCGGCTTGTGCCCTTGGTTGAGGGGCTTCCGTTCCGCCCGGGTGCCTGGATGGATGGAGGCGCCGAGGTCGACTCCTATGGGAGAGGAGCGGATTGGCCTCTCGGAACCATGGGGGCGGGCGCCCGCTTCGCCATTCTCATCTGTAACGAATCCATCTTTGCCAGCCACGCCCGCCGGTTTCGGCTCGAAGGGGCGGACTT
This sequence comes from Gemmatimonadota bacterium, assembly GCA_022564055.1. Taxonomy (GTDB): domain Bacteria; phylum Gemmatimonadota; class Gemmatimonadetes; order Longimicrobiales; family Gaopeijiaceae; genus UBA822. The sequence continues at coordinate 38,692 of JADFMD010000011.1, read as the reverse complement.
CTTCCTGAACCTCACCAACGACGGGTGGTTTGGTAGGGAGCCTTGGTATACCAGGACATCGGCTTTCTGGCAGCACCCGGCCCATCTGGTCATGAGGGCGATCGAGCAGCGGGTGGGGATCGCGAGGGCTGCCAACACGGGGTTTTCACTGTTCGTCGATCCACTTGGACGTGTCTACGGACGGACCGATCTGTTTGAGGCGGTCGTCCATAGCGAGACGATGTACACGAGTGACGTTTTGACCCTGTATACCCGCACCGGGGATGTCGCCGGATGGACGGCTTTGCTTCTCACGCTGGGTCTCTTGGTAATTCCACTTCCTTGGCGTCGCCCCGCTTGAACTCACCTCCGGCAATTTTTATATTCCCCGCGGCTGAAGAGTGGGCTCCAGGCTTCTGCATCGCACAGAAACCGTAGCCCACTCTTCGTTGATTCCGGAGATAGGTCATGAAAAAGGGTATCCACCCCGACTATGTGTCGGCTACGGTCACCTGTGCTTGCGGCCATAAGTTTGAGACGATGGCCACGCAGCCGGCTGTTCACACGGACATCTGCTCCGTGTGCCATCCGTTCTATACGGGTAAACAGCGCTTGGTGGACACCGCCGGCCGGGTTGAGCGCTTCAGGAAGAAGTACGACAAAGTCAGTTCTTAGGCCGGGCCAAGGCCCGATTCACGTATGAGTAACCCCGCAGGGGCCGATCCGCAGCTCCTCGAACGTCTCCGCGAGGTGCAGCAGCGTTTCCAGGGCGTGAACGATTCGCTGGCCAGCCCGGACCTCGTCCAGAACCTCGATCGCCTCAAGGTCCTTGGGCAGGAGCGGGCCGAGCTCGAGCCTGTGGTCCGTGCAGCCGACGAGCTTCTCGGCCTCGTGGAGGAGTACGAGGGTGCGGTGGAGCTGTTGCACGACGCCTCCGACCAGGAGCTCCGTGAAATGGCCGGGGAAGAAGTCGTTTCTCTGGAGGCTCGTATCGAGTCGCTGGGCGCCGCGGCCCGCCTCCTCCTCATCCCCAAGGATCCTCTGGACGATCGCGCCGCCGTGGTCGAGATCCGTGCAGGAACAGGGGGAGATGAGGCCGGAATGTTTGCGAAGGATCTCTTCCGAATGTATCAGCGGGTGACCGAGCGAGAGGGCTGGACCATCGAGTTGATGAGCCTCTCCGAGGGGATTCCGGGGTCCATCAAGGAAGTCATCTTTACCATACGGGGCAAAGGCGTCTACGGACGTCTCCGTTACGAGTCGGGGGTTCACCGTGTTCAACGGGTGCCGGAGACGGAGAGCCAGGGCAGAATCCACACCTCGGCGGCGACGGTGGCCGTGTTGCCCGAGGCCGACGAGGTGGACCTCTCAATCGATCCCAAGGATCTGCGTTATGATGTGTTTCGGTCCTCTGGTCCGGGTGGCCAGTCCGTGAACACGACGGACTCCGCGGTGCGCATCACCCATATTCCGAGCGGACTCGTGGTGTCGTGCCAGGATGAGAAGTCTCAGCACAAGAACAAGGCCAAAGCCCTCAAGGTGCTCCGAAGCCGCCTCCTGGATCAGAGGATCGCAGAGCAGGAAGCCGACCGCTCCCGTCAGCGGAGGGCTCAAGTCGGAACGGGTGACCGCTCCGCAAAGATCCGGACCTACAACTTCCCCCAGAGCCGGGTCACCGACCACCGGATCAAGCTCACGGTCCACAATCTCGACGAGGTGTTGGATGGAGCTCTGAACGAACTGATCGAGGCCCTCCGGCTGGCTGATCAGGAAGAACGGCTCCAGGGCGACGCGGAGTGAGAGGCGTCGGGAGGCTGGCCGAGTTGGAGAAGAGCGATTCCGAGGCCGCCGCGTCGAGTCCGGGGGATTCGTGGACGATCCTCCGAATGATCCTGTGGAGCGCGGATTACCTCACGGAAAAGGGTGTGGAGGCTGGGCGGCTGGATGCGGAGTGGCTCCTCTCGGCGGCGTTGGGTGTCGACCGCCTCCAGCTCTACCTACAGTATGATCGCCCGCTGAGCCCCGAGGAGCTGGAGGCCTTCAAGCCGCTTCTCCGCCGCCGCGCCGGCCGCGAACCGCTCCAGTACATCATCGGTCGCACGGCGTTTCGGCAACTCGAGCTGAAGACGGACCCCAGGGTACTCATCCCTCGTCCGGAGACGGAAATGCTGGTCCAGGAGGTGTTGGACTGGGCTTCGGCCCAGGGAAGAGGCCTTGGATATGTGTGGGATGTGGGGACCGGGACGGGCGCCGTGGCGCTTTCGCTCGCGGTGGAGGGAGTGTGCACCAGGGTGGTCGCGACAGACTCCTCACCAGACGCCCTTTCCGTGGCGGCGGAAAATGCGGAAAGACACGACGTGAACGGTCTCGTGGAGTTCCGTGCGGGCTCGCTGTTCGAGTCTCTGGAGGAGGGGGAACGGTTTGACGTCATCGTGTCGAATCTTCCGTACATAGCCGAGGGGGAAAAGTGCGAGCTCGAACCCGAGGTTCGCGACTGGGAGCCTTCGGAGGCGTTGTTCGCAGGGGAGGATGGTTTGGACTTTATCCGACAGCTGGTGGCCGGAGCAGCGGACCACCTCGTGGCAGGCGGCTTGCTGGCGCTCGAATGTGGCCTCGGGCAAGCGGAGCGCATCACGACCCTGCTGCACGCGACCGAGGCGTTCGCCGGCGTCCGAATTCGCCCCGACCTGACGGGGCGCCCCCGGTTCGTGATCGCCCAGCGAGGGGCCACCCAAGCAAGTGAGCCAGTCGGTCGGGCGCAACATGATCATCAATAAGCTCCAGGAAGGGCGATGACCCGAATGAACGAAATGGCCAGGGATCTGGGCAAGGCCCTCGCACGGACTGAGGAATACCAGACACTCAAGCGAACGGTCTCGGGTACCGCGGACGATAGGGAGTTGGCCGAAATGCGTACGGAGCTGGAGGCACTCGAAGGCCAGATAGACGCCGCCCTAAGGGCGGGCAACGAGCCTACCGAAGAGGTGAAGTCCGGCTATGAAGGGGCCCTAGAGCGCCTCCAGGTGAGCGCCGGCTACCAACGCCTCGTGTCGGCACAGGCGAACTTCGACAAGGTTCTGTACAAGGTGAACCAAACGATCCAAGAGGGGATCGCCGAGGGTGGCGAGAGCCGGATCATCTTGCCCTAGGAAGTGATGGATGTTTGACATATGAGTTGGAACCTGAGTGATCTTCAAGGTCGGGTGTATCCGATCATCGACCCCATCACCCGTTGGCTGGTGCGGCGAGGGGTACATCCGAATCTCATTACGACGAGTGGCTTCGCCGTCACCATCCTCGCCGGTTTGATGTACGGAATCGACCACGTACGCACCGCCGGGTTCTTGGTTCTTCTGGGGGGAGCCCACGATATTTTCGACGGTCGAGTGGCTCGGCTCAGTGGTCTTCAGTCCAAGTTTGGCGCTTTCTATGATTCCGTGCTCGACCGGATGAGCGAAGTCACGATTTACATCGGACTCATCTCGCTCTACAACCAGTATGAGATGTCGCTTCTGAACATCGGCATGATCTACATGATTGCCCTGGCCATGGCGGGCTCGCTCATGATCAGCTATTCCCGTGCGAGAGCGGAAACGCTCGGACTCGACTGCTCCGTTGGCCTCATGCAAAGAGCCGAGCGAATCGTCCTCCTCGGGCTGGGTTCGCTGATATTCGGCCTGAGCTGGGACGGCCTCGTGCTCAGCGGAATCATCGTGATTTTCGCCGTCCTCACCAATACGACCGCGATCCATCGAATTATTTGGGTCCATCGACAAGCGGCCGGTGTACCTCTCGACGAGTAAACCGCGCGCGCGCTGAACCATGTGGGGTGATGACTGCCATCGAGGGAACATCGCGGGGTCACGAACCGTACTACAAGGTATGGATGGCCGACGATGACCTTCTGACGCCGCCGTGGGATGATTCGAGCATCAACTAAATGATCGACCAAGGAGCTAAAACTGTGATCGACAGTCCGGAGATTCGCCCGGCGGAGGGACGCCTCGGTGTGCTGTTGCCAGGCATGGGTGCCGTAGCCACCACGACCATTGCGGGGGTCATGCTCGCGCGGAAGGGGTTGGCCACGCCCGTCGGGAGCCTCACGCAGATGAACAGGATTCGGCTGGGTCAGCGTACCGAGAACCGCACGCCGCTCATCAAGGACTTCATCCCGTTGGTGGGGCTCGACGACATCGTATTCGGCGGTTGGGATCCGATCCCGGACAACGCCTATGAGAGTGCTGTGAACGCCGGTGTGTTGAGCGCCAAACATCTCGATCCTATCAAAGAAGATCTGTCGGCCATCTCCCCCATGCCCGCCGCGTTCGACACGAAGTACGTGACGCGTCTGGACGGTCCCAACAAGAAAACCGGGGCCAACAAACGGGAAATCGCGGAGGCGCTTCGCGAGGATATCCGAAACTTCAAGGCGCAGAACAACTGCGACCGCCTGGTAATGGTCTGGTGCGGTTCCACGGAAATATTTCTCCGCCCGGGTCCGACCCATGAGACGGTCGAGTCTTTCGAGAAGGCCATGGAGCAGAATGATCCCTCGATCGCTCCGAGCATGCTCTACGCCTATGCCGCGTTGATGGAGGGCCTCCCGTACGCTAACGGAGCCCCAAATCTTTCGGCTGACTTCCCGGCGTTCGAGGACTATGCCAAGGAGCACGGCGTTCCCATCTGCGGGAAGGATTTCAAGACCGGGCAGACATTCATGAAGACCATCCTGGCCCCGGGTTTCAAGGCGCGTATGCTCGGCATCCACGGTTGGTTCAGCACGAACATCCTCGGCAACCGTGACGGCGCCGTGCTGGATGATCCGGCCAGCTTCAAGACCAAGGAGGAGTCGAAGCTGGGGGCGCTCGATCACATTCTACAGCCGGAGCTTTACCCGGAGCTGTATGGGGACCTCTATCACAAGGTCCGCATCAACTACTACCCGCCCCGCGGAGACGATAAAGAGGGTTGGGACAACATCGACATCTTCGGGTGGCTGGGATACAAGATGCAGATAAAGGTCGATTTCTTATGCAAGGACTCGATCCTCGCCGCCCCGCTCGTGCTCGATTTGGCCTTGTTCATGGACCTTGCGGGCCGCGCCGGACTGGGGGGAATCCAGGAGTGGCTTTCCTTTTACTTCAAGAATCCGCAGTGCGCGCCGGGTCTCCAGCCCGAGCATGATCTCTTCATCCAAAACTGGAAGCTCAAGAACACCCTCCGGTGGCTTGCCGGAGAAGAGCAGATCACGCATCTGGGCCGTGAGTATTACGAGTAAAGGGAAATTGGCGTGACGGAACGACCGGAAGGGGAGTCGACCCGGGGACGGTTCGTGGTACTGGAAGGTGTCGAAGGCGCGGGCAAGAGCACCCAAGCCCGGATGTTGGGGGAGTGGTTGGAAGCCTGCGGAGTCCCGTTCACGCTGACCCGAGAGCCTGGCGGCACCGAGGTGGGAGAGGCGATCCGGAACGTGGTGCAGGACCGGCCTGAACTTTCGATTCGGCCCGAGACCGAGCTCCTCCTTTATTTGGCTGCTCGTACGGCGTTCGTGAAGGAGGTCGCCTTGCCGGTCCTGGAACGGGGCGAGCTTCTGATCGCTGACCGCTTTTCCTTGTCGACCTACGCCTATCAGGGATATGGGCGGGGACTCGATCTCGAAGAGGTTCGTAGGATGGACCGGTTCGCCTCCGGCGGACTGGCGCCCGATATCTATCTGGTGCTCGATTTACCTGTAGAGGAGGGCAGAGCCCGGCAGAAAGCGGCCGGAAAGCGAGACGATCGCCTCGAAGGGTCCGGTGAGGAGTTTCTGGACGCCGTCGGGAGGGGGTATCGCGAACTTGCGGCTACGGACGGGAGCATTCGGTTGATCGATGCCCTGGGAACCCCACTCGATGTCCACACGAGAGTGCGTGAAGTTTTGCGCCTGGAGTTACCGGAAACTTTCGCTAACCTTGGGGATTAGTTCTTTTTGAAAATGGGCTGAAGGTGGCCGCGTTCGATAAAACGGATGGAGCGATGTCCGAAGACAATGACGTGAGGGGTAACCGATCGGCTTGGGGGCCGCCGGTCGTGCTCGTGGTCGCGCTCATCACCGGCGGTTGGTTTCTGCAACGCGGGGTTGAGCAGGAGGCCAACGTTTACCTCCAGGCGAGGCTATTCCAGGAAGTCCTGGATCACGTCACGGAGCAGTACGTCGATCCGATCGACCGGTCGGGACTGGTCGGGGCGGCTATCGAGGGCGTGCTCTCGGAGTTGAACGACCCCCACACGTCTTTTATCGACGCCAAAACGTGGGATGGATTCCGGTTTCGGAGCGGGGCCGACGCGGACTACGGAGGTGTGGGCCTCGAGATCCTGAATCGCGACGGGTGGGTGACCGTGATCACGCCGCTCCCGGGGGGACCCGCGTTGCGGGCCGGGATACGAGCCGGTGACCAGATCATAGAGGTGGAGGGCGCGTCCGCCGAGGATTGGGAGACCGACCAAGCAGCCAGTCTTCTGAGGGGAAGTCCCGGGACCGACGTGAGCTTGCTCATCCATCGGCCGGGTGTGGACGAGTCGATTCCGTTCACGTTGACTCGTGCGGTGATCGAGCTTCTTTCCGTTCCATTCGCAACGATGGTGGACGAGGGTGTGGGGTACATCCCGCTCCGGATTTTCAGTGAGACCTCGGGGGCGGAGGTGCGGGAGGCGATCGAGCGACTCCAGGAACAGGGAATGACCTCCCTGATTTTGGATCTCAGGGACAACCCAGGCGGGCTGCTCGACGAGGGTGTGGGTGTTGCGGACCTCTTCCTCCCCAACGGAGCCGCTATCCTGGAGACCCGTGGGCGAGCTTCCGGGCAGAACCAGAACTTCAGTGGGGTGCACCCGGAGATGGTTCCCCACGTTCCGGTGGTCGTTCTGGTGAACCAGAGCAGCGCGAGTGCTTCCGAGATCGTTGCCGGTGCGCTTCAGGATCACGACCGCGCTCTGGTGTTGGGGACCCGGACGTACGGGAAGGGTTCGGTACAGACGCTGTTTCGGTTGAGCGGTGGGAATATTCTCAGGCTTACGACGGCGCGTTGGTACACGCCCGTGGGGCGCTCCATTCAGATCGCCCACGATGAGGAGGCGGAGAACGGAGCGGGCCAGAGCTCGGCGTTGGGACTGGGGGGGGAGCGGGTCCTCAAGGAGGCTTCGGTAAAAGGCCCGACCGTGGAGTCTTTTGGCGGGCGCACGCTGCACGGCGGCGGAGGCATCACGCCCGATCTCGTAGTGCTGCCCGACACTCTGTCAGCGCGGGAACAGGGCGCGGTCCAGCGCCTCTTCCGCTCCGCAGGCGCGTTCGCCACTGCGTCGTTCGACCACTCCGTCTTGTATGTCCGGGATCACCCCAATCTGGAAACCGGTTTCGCTCTCACTCCTGCGGATCTGGATCGGTTCTATCGGACGCTCATCGATGAGCACGAGATCATGCTCAGCGAAACCGACTTCGTGACCGCCGTACGTTACGTGACGCATCAACTAGAGCGTCAGATCGCTCTTCAAGCGTGGGGTGAAGAGGGGGCTTTTCACCACACCCGCGGCGTCGACAGGCAGCTCAAGAATGCGATCGAGATCTTGAAGCAGGCGGATACACCCGAGGCCCTCTTTAGCTTGGCTGCCGCCGCGAACCCGATCGAGACCGCGACGGGTGTGGGTGCATCCACGCCCGATGTCCTGGGCCTGAACTGACCCAAGGAACCCTTCGGGTGCCCCACACCATCCGGTAGTGTAGGCGAATCCGGTAGTGAACTCTGACGTTCGAGAGGTCCGGCGATGAGCTCTGTGGTCGTCGAGCGAGCGGGGTTGGCGGAGTCGGCCCACCGAGTGCATGTCGCGGTCGTGGACTCGGTGGGGCGCCTTACGGCCAGCGTGGGAGACGCCGAGCGGATTATTTTCCATCGCTCTGCCGCCAAACCGTTTCAGGCCGTCCCCTTGGTCGAAGATGAGGTAACCGAACGGTTCGCTTTGACTACCGAGGAGTTGGCGCTGTGTTGTGCCTCGCATAACGGTGAGCCGGAGCACGAGGCCTTGGCCCGGTCGATCCTTGCGAAGGCGGGCCTCGATGAAAGTGCGCTGGAATGCGGTCCCCATGATCCGCTGGACCGGGCGGCGGCGAATGCCCTGCTGCGGGCAGGCGGCTCTGCGACATCGATCCACAATAACTGCTCGGGAAAACATGCTGGGATGTTGGCATTGGCGGTGGCCCATGGATGGCCGACCCAGGGGTACGTCCATCGGGACCACCCCGTTCAGCTCCGCATGGTTGCGGAAATGGGTCGGTGGACGAACCTCGAGGAGGGTGAAATTGGGCTAGGAAAGGATGGGTGCGGGGTCGTTTCGTTCGCCACACCGCTCGTTCGGTTGGCGGGGGCTTTCGCCCGGCTCGGCGGGGCGGATGGCCCCCCCAAGCAGATCGTGGCGGCCATGTGCGCGCACCCGTTCCTGGTCGCGGGAACTGGTCGATTCGGGACCGCTCTCGGCCGCGCGGCCGGCGAGCGTCTCTTCGGAAAAACGGGGGCGGAGGGTGTGTTCGCGGTGGGGGCTACCGACGGTAGCTTTGGGATGGCGGTCAAGGTGGAGGACGGTGGAGGGCGGGCGACTCCCGTGGCGGTGCTCAGCGTGCTCGACCAAATGGGAGTGCTCGATGGAATTGAAAGTGAATCGTTGAGCACATTTCGGAGGCCTGACGTCACGAATACTCTTGGCGAGAACGTTGGGATCATCCGAGCTGATTTTCGGCTGGAGAGGCCCGCATGACCGACGGTGACCGTGCTTTGAGGAGGGGCTACGCCGGATGATGTTCGTCGATCGCGTGATCATCAATGTCTATGGCGGGGCGGGGGGCGCTGGCTCCGAAGCTTATCGGAGAGAAAAGGGCGTGCCGCGCGGAGGCCCTGCCGGAGGCGACGGCGGAAACGGCGGGAGCGTAGTCATGGTCGCCGACGCCCAGCTCTCCACCCTTTTGGACCTACGTTACCGGCAGCATCACCGGGCCGAACGTGGGCTTCATGGTTCGGGAAAAAACAAGACGGGCAGGAGCGGCGACGATCTGATCGTTCCCGTCCCACCGGGTACCTTGATCAAGGACGCCGATACGGAGGTGGTTCTCGGAGAATTGCTCGAGCCCGGCGACCGTATCGTGATCGCCCAGGGGGGTCGAGGTGGCCGTGGGAACGTGCACTTCGTGACATCCACCAATCAGACCCCCATCCGGTGGGAGTCCGGGCGGCCCGGCGAGGAGCGGCGCGTGGAGGTGGAGCTCAAGTTGATCGCCGACGTAGGGCTCGTCGGGGAGCCAAACGCAGGAAAATCGACGTTTCTGGCGGCCGTATCGAAGGCGCGGCCGAAGGTGGCGGACTACCCGTTCACGACGCTGGCTCCCAACCTTGGAATCGTGGAGTTGCCCGATTTCCGTAGCTTCGCGATGGCGGACATCCCAGGTATCGTCGAGGGTGCTCATGAGGGAAAGGGACTGGGCCTCCAGTTTCTCCGCCATATAGAGCGGACCCGCACGCTGGCCGTTTTGGTTCCGGTCGACGCACCCGATCCGGCTCGGGTCTATCGGGAGTTACGTGAAGAGCTCTCGTCCTACTCGGAGGAGTTGGAGGCTACACCGCACTGCGTGGTTCTTACGAAGGCCGACCTCCTTGGGCCTGAGGACGATCCTCCGACCTTGGACGCTCCGAAGGCTTGGGGGGTCTTCGTGGTGTCCTCGGTGGCGCGGACAGGGCTCTCGGAGCTCCTGGAGGCGCTGTGGATGAGGCTTAGAGCGGTCATCGACGAAGAAGCCGGTGATACGGGGGACGAAGATTGGGATTCACCCTGACTTTGAGCTCCTCGGAGCGAGTCCGTGAAATCGAGTCGGTCCTACGGCTCAGCAGCGTGCCTGGCGTGGGGACGCGGGGCCTCTGGCGCATCCTCGAGCGATTCGGATCCGGCTGGAGCGCGCTGGATGCCAGCCCGCGGGAGCTCGACGCTGTAGCGCAGAAGGAGTGCGGTGGTGCGCTGGCATCACCCGCTCTCGACCGCCGTGTGCGCGATGCCCTGGATCGCTGCCGCACGCACGAGATCGAGGTTCTCCTTTGGACCGATGAGGGATATCCGGAAAAGCTGGGCCATCTGGTCGATCCGCCGCCCATTTTGTTCGCGCGGGGGCGGCTGGAATTGCTGGGGAGGCCCTCGGTGACCATCGTCGGATCCCGCCGGTCCACGGGGTACGGACGCAGAAGTGCGGAGGCTCTGGCGGCGCAGATGGCGCTTCGGGGGATTACCGTCGTGAGCGGCTTGGCGCTCGGCATCGACGGCGCTTCGCACCGCGGTGCCCTGGCGGCGGGTGGCGACACGATCGCGGTGCTCGGCTCTGGCGTCGACTTGATTCAGCCGGCCTCCCATCGTCGCCTCGGCGAGCGCGTCGCCCGTGAGGGGCTTCTCCTTTCGGAGTTCCTGCCCGGAGAACCGGCCCGTGCGCACCACTTTCCTAGAAGGAACAGGATTCTGGCTGCGTTGGGCAGTGCGGTTGTGGTGGTGGAAGCGGCGGAGAAGAGCGGCGCCCTGATTACGGTCGAGCATGCACTCGATCTGGGCCGTGATGTGTACGCGGTGCCGGGCGCACTCGACGCTCCACAGAGTCGGGGTTGTAACATGTTGATCCGCCAAGGAGCACAGGTGATCACTTCGCCGGAGGAGTTCGGGCGGGACCTCGGCCTGGTGTGCGGGACATCGGCGGATTTCCGGCCGGCGCCAGGGTCCTCCTCCGTGGCTCGGGAAGTGGTGCCGGCTGGCCTCGATGACGAAGAGCGGCGCGTGTGGCTCGCCTTGAGCGAGCGGTCGCTCGGGATCGATGACCTCGCGTCGGGCGCGGATCTGCAGTCGGCCCGTGTCCTCGCGGCGCTCACGATCCTTCAGTTGGGGGGACTCGTGGTTCAGGAGTCGGGAATGCGATTTCGCCGGGCGTCTTGAGGAATCCGTCGGCACCGCACGCGGTCAGGGTCCTCGACCCCCCCGCGAAACCCGGCGCCATCCGATCCGTTTACGTGCATGCCCCCTTCTGTGCACGCCGCTGCTTTTACTGTGACTTCGCCGTCAGCGTCGCGTCGGCGGATTGTGATGTGTGGCTGGGCGCCCTGACCGCGGAGATTCGCTCCCTGGAGAGAGAGGGCATGTTCGTCTTGGACGATACGCTCGATACCCTGTATATCGGTGGTGGGACGCCTTCGCTTCTCGGTGCGCAGGCGATGGAGGGCCTCCTGCCCGTCATCGGGGAGGAGCGCCTCCGGAACTCCGATCTCGAGTGGACCGCGGAGGCGAACCCGGAAAGTTTCACTCAAGAGGTAGCGAACGGTTGGAGGAGCGCTGGCGTCAATCGGATCAGCCTTGGGATTCAGAGCTTTCACGCGCCAACCCTGCAGTGGATGGGGCGGTTGCATGGAGCGGACGGAGCGCGGTCGGCGGTCCGGGTCGCGAGAGAGGAGGGTTTCAGCAACCTCAGTGTCGATCTGATCTTCGGCCTACCGGCTCATCTGGAGCGGGACTGGGCGAGCGACCTGGACGAGGCGCTCGCCCTCGAACCCGATCATGTCAGCCTGTACGGCCTGACCGCCGAGTCGGCCACACCTTTGGGTCGTGCGGTGGCCGAGGGCCGTGAAAACCTCTCCGATGGGGAGCAGTACGAGGAGGAGTACCTCTTGGCGGTGGATCGGCTGGCTGAGGCGGGGTATGAGGCGTATGAGGTGTCCAACTTTGCTCGACCGGGGTTCACCTCGCGGCACAACTCGGTCTACTGGTCGGGAGAACCGTATCTCGGGTTGGGAAACGGTGCGCACAGCTACCGGCATCCAGTCCGCAGATGGAACACTCGAGAATGGGACGCCTACCGGGTTGGCACCGAGGGCCCGGGCCCTCCGCTGGAGGACGAGGAGAAGCTCGACGTGGGCAAGGTCCGGCTCGAGCGGATTTGGCTTGGACTGAGAACGACGCGGGGGATCTCCTTGCAGGATCTGCCCTCCTCAGCCAGAAACCGGGCGGCGCGTTGGGAGAAGAGTTCGTTGGCGGTGGCCGAAGGGAATGTCTTGCGACTCACGCCGAGGGGATGGCTGGTCATGGACCGCCTCACCGTCGAATTAGAGGGAGATCTCGAAGGGTGATCGCCACTGAGGCCGTTTCTCGATATTTTTAAATATGAAGCCCGAAAACCTCCAAACCATTGGTCAGGATCTCTCGAGCCGGGAGCAGCAGGTGCTCGAGGCCGTGCTCCGCTCGTACGTGGATTCCGCAGAGCCGGCTGGCAGTCGAACGCTGGCAAAGAAATTCGATCTCGGTGTTTCGCCAGCCACCGTGCGGAATACGATGAGCGACCTCGAGGCCAAGGGATATCTTTTCCATCGTCATACCTCCGCCGGACGCATCCCGACGGACCAGGCCTACCGTTTTTACGTAGACCGGATCATGCGGCCCCAGCCGCTTACGGAGGTCGAGCGTGAACACCTCGCCCAGGAAATCGAGATCGGTGGATCTTCGGCTGTCGAACGACTCGTCCAGCGTGCGATCCGGGCCCTCAGCCTACTTTCGAGGGAGCTGGGCGTGGCCATCGCTCCGAATCTGGAGGATGCCATTCTCGAGCGACTCGAGCTGATCCAGGTCTCGAGTGCGAAGATCCTGATGGTGATGTCCATCAAAAGCGGGCTGGTCCACACCGTCTACGTGGATCTACCCGGCGAGGTCCAGCCGGAAGTCCTCGCCAGCGTGGCACAGGTTCTCAATGAGCGGCTCTCGGGCCTCACCCTCCATGCAATAAGGGAAACGCTGCCGGACCGACTGAGGGACACCGCGCTCGGCGCTCGAGGAGAGGCCGACGAGCTCCTCAATATCTTTATTCAGTCGAGTTCCGAGCTGTTCGACTGGACGCCACTGGAAGGAAGTGAGGTCCATCTGGGCCAAACGAGCGTCCTGGCTGCTCAGCCGGAATTCAACACCGGAGAACGACTCAAAGGGCTCATCGAACTGACGGAACAGAGGACTCTGCTCGCCGACGTTCTGGGAAACCGGGAGCACAAGGGCGGCCTGAAGATCACCATCGGCAGCGAAAACCCGGAAGAGGCTCTGGCCGATTTCACGCTGGTTACGGCGGAATACCGGGTTGGACGTCTCAAGGGTGTGATCGGCGTGATCGGGCCCACTCGGATGCCGTACGAAAAGGTGATCGCGATCGTCGACTATACGTCGACGCTCGTCAACAGTGTTCTCCGAGACTAGACCCGGATTCTCGCGGAGGTAAATGGCCGACTACTATGAGTTGCTGGGTGTCTCGAAGGGCGCCAGCACGGACGATATCAAGAAGGCGTACCGCAAGCTCGCCCTGAAATACCATCCCGATCGGAACAAAGGATCCAAGAAGACCGAGGAGCAGTTCAAGCAGGTGACCGAGGCCTACCAGATCCTCAGTGATTCCGAGAAGCGCTCGATTTACGACCGGTACGGGGACCAGGGACTGAGTCGGGGTGCCGCTGGCACAGGTGGATTCGGAGGTTTCGACTTCTCTGACGCGCTCGAGGTCTTCATGAGGGACTTCGGAGGGTTCGGGGGGCTCGACGACCTTTTTGGCGGAAGGCAACAGCGAGGCGGACCTCGCTCGGCGCCCCAGGGCCAGACCATCAAGGTCAGGGTGGGCGTTTCGCTTCATGAGGTGGTCACGGGCGTGGTGAAAACGCTGAAGGTGGCGATCCTGGACTCCTGTGAGCGTTGCTCGGGAAGCGGGAGTGCCGACGGAGCCAAACCGACGCTCTGCGCCACGTGTGGAGGGGCGGGGGAAGTGCGTCAGGCGCAGCGAACGGTGTTCGGCCAGTTCATCAGCGTCGTTCCCTGCCGCGCCTGCGGGGGCGAGGGTCGTGTCATCGAAAGGCCCTGCCTCGTTTGCCACGGTGAAGGACGGGCCCGCTCCGAACGGGCCATCAAGGTCGAGATTCCCCCCGGCGTGACGTCCGAGAACTTCATCACGATGCGTGCCGAGGGTAACGTTGGGCCACGGGGTGGTCCACGGGGGGACGTCCTGGTGCTGATCGAGGTCGAGGAGGACGCGCGGTTCGTGCGCGACGGTCCGCACCTGCGGTACGAGCTGCCCATCACCTTCTCGCAGGCGGCACTGGGGGATGAGGCCGAGGTGCCGACCGTGGATGGGACGGTCAGACTGACCATCCCGAAGGGTATCCAGAGCGGGGATATTTTGCGTCTCCGAGGGCAGGGGCTCCCAGAGCTTCATGGGCGCGGTAGAGGCGACCAGCTGGTACGGATTCTGGTTTGGACGCCGGACCGGCTGACGCCCGAACAGGAAGAGGCGATTCGTACGCTTCGTGACCTGGAGGACCCGCCACCCGAGAAAATCCGTGGAGATTCGGGCCGAAGCATCTGGTCCCGGGTCAAAGAGGCGTTCACCCAGGCGTGATCGGCGGCTCCCACACCTCCGACGCCACCCCCGACCGTTGGTTGGCTCTTTCGGTCGATTCCTACGCACCTATGGCGGCGGAACTGCTGGTGGAGCCACTGCTCGACCTCGGTGCAACGGGAGTCCAGGAGTTGGAGGGTCGACTGATCACCTATTTACCCCCTCCCGCCGATCCGAAAGCGTTTGTGAGTCGGGTCCAAGACAGGCTTCGCGAGGCCACGGGACTCGACGACCTCAGGCTGAGTTGGCACTGGCAGGACCAGCGGGAATGGTCCGTCCTATGGAGGCAGGGGCTGGGACCCAGGACGATCAACGACCGTTTGGTCGTGACCCCCAGCTGGTGCGAGGCCGAGGCTCCCGAGGGTGTCGTCGTGGTCACCATCGACCCCGGCATGGCGTTCGGCACCGCCGAACACGAAACGACACGGGGGGCTCTCAGGCTGATGGTCAGGGCCCTATCCCCCGGCGAGCGCCTTCTCGACGCGGGATGCGGTTCGGCCATTCTCGCGATTTCCGCTGTCCGCCTGGGTGCGCGTCATGTCCTGGCCGTGGATATCGACCCGTACGCGTGTGAAGCCTCCCGAGAGAATGCGGCTCTCAATGGCGTCGCCGACTCCATCGAAATCCAGCGCGCATCCGTGACCCCGGCTTGGCTAGAGGGGCTGGCACCCCTCGATGGTATTTTGGCCAACATTCAGGCCGGGGTTCTGGTGCCGCTTCTCGAGGGCTTCGCCGGTGCTCTGACTTCTGGAGGATGGCTGATCTTGAGTGGGATCATGGAGGAGGAGTGGTCTGGAGTGCTCCGGTCTGCGGCCCTCCTGAGTTTCAAGCTCGAGGATGTCGATGCCGAGGGGGATTGGCGTACGGGCTGGTTCACCCGGCCCATCGACTGACCGCAGCTTTTTTCGGCACCACCCTTCGACACCACACTAGGTACACCTCTGGATCAGTAGAAGCCAACGTGCCACGGCCATCGCCGAATTCTCGTCGACCCTCCTTCCCAGGCACCGAAGACTTTCCGAGGTGCGAGCCGAAACTGGCGAACTCGCTCGGGTGTTGGGATCGAGGCCGAGAACCCAAGTTGCGGGGCTCCACGGGGGGGGGCCGCCTGGCTCCGCCTTTGCGCGACGCCAAGGTCCGATCACGGGATCGAGAACGCGAAAAAGGTCGGGGCGCGACCGAATCTCGGTCAGGATCCGTGCGGGACTGGGGAGGTGCCCGGTGGTCTCCTCCTCGATCGCCTCGACGAGGCCAGGGAGTGGAAGCGCGGGAGTGGGCGAACGACTCAGGATCTCCCTCGCAAGATCGGGTATGGTCTTCATGATCTCCTCGGGTGCTGGGAAGGGTGGCAGCGAGCCCTCAAACCTGTCCCGAGAATAGGGCTAGAGCGGTGGCGGCCCCATGGCTGGATGGGACCTTCTTGGATAGCTTCTCAGCCATGGCGGAAGATCTGAAAGCGAGGCTCCGAAGTGACCTCGTCGTGGTCCGCAAGGCGCGAAATCGGTTGGGCACGGTGGTCCTCACCACGCTCCTGTCGGAGGTGCGCAATCGAGAGATCGAGGTCGGGGAAGACCTGGATGACGAGGGGATTCAGGTCATCGTGGTGAAGGCGATCAAGCAGCGGCGTGACGCGGCGGAACAGATGCTGGAGGCAGGGCGTCCGGAGTTGGCCGAGAAGGAAACCGAGGAGGCCACCCTACTCCAGGTGTACCTTCCACCCGCTCTCTCCGAGGGCGAGGTCCAGGCACTGGTCCGGGAAGCGATCGATTCCGGTGCCACCGAAATGGGTGCCGTGATGAGCCGAATCATGCCGGAGATTCGAGGACGGTTCGATGGAAAAGAAGCGAACCGCATCGTGCGGGAAGTTCTCAAGTGAGTTCGGAACAGCTCTCCCACGCCCCCGCGGGATGAGCGAGCACGCCCTCACCGTGCTGGAGTTCCATCGAGTCCTCGGACAGGTGTCGGCGTTCAGGGTCGGCGGGCGTGCCGAGCGTGGGGCCGGCGTAACCGTGGGGAGCTTCGGATGATCCCGGACGATCAGGTCGAGGAGGTTCGCTCCCGCGCCGACATTGTTCAGGTGATCGGAGACATCGTACCGCTCAAGAAGTCGGGGAAGGACTACAAGGCTTGCTGCCCTTTCCACGATGAAAAAACACCGAGTTTTTATGTGGTCCCGGAGAAGGGATTCTACAATTGCTTCGGGTGTGGTGAGTCCGGTGACGTCTTCGCGTTCCTGATGAAGCGGCTCGGCCTCAGCTTCGTGGATGCCGTCAAGCACGTGGCGGGCAGTAGCGGAGTAGAGATCCGAGAGGTGAACCGGGGCCAGACCGGGGAGGATCCCTATCGTCACCTCCACGAAGCCAACGCATTCGCTCGCATGTTTTTCCAGAACTCGCTCTGGGATGAGACGACCGGACGCTCGGCCATGGATTATCTGCAGGAGCGAGGTATCGGCCGAGAGACAGCCGAACGTTTTGGCCTCGGCTACGCACCCGACGCGTGGCGGGGACTTCACGAGGCGGCGTCACACCACGGAATCGGAGAAGAGGTCCTGCTCGAAGCGGGCCTCGTTACCCGCAGTGAAAAGCGAAAGGATCCCTATGACCGTTTCCGTGGCCGGCTCATCTTTCCGATCGAGAGTCTCTCCGGGAAGGTGGTGGGATTTGGTGGCCGGGTGTTGGGGCCCGGAAGGGAGGGATCGCCCAAATACGTCAACTCCCCCGAGTCTCCGGTCTACCACAAAGGGGAAATCCTCTACGGGTTGAGCTGGGCGAAGAACACGATTCGCCGGAGGGAGACGGCGCTCGTGGTTGAGGGGTACATGGATGTCGTGTCCCTTGCGGCTGCCGGATTCGAAAATGTGGTCGCTCCGCTCGGAACTGCTGTAACTCCAGGCCAGGTGGCCCTTCTCCGCCGCTTTACATCGAGGGCTCACCTCCTTTTCGATAGTGACGCGGCCGGTCTCAAGGCGACCTTCCGAGCCGCCGATCTGCTTCTGTCCGGAGGCGTGCACCCGTGCGTTGTTACGCTCCCACCGGGAGAAGATCCCGACAACATCGTTCACTCCGAGGGTGCCGAAGCGCTCCAAGGCCACATCGACGGGGCCGTCGACGTCCTCGACCGAAAGCTCCAGATTCTGGAGGAGCGCGATCAATTCAGGAGCATCGAGCACATACGGGCCGCCATCGACCGGCTGCTTCCGACACTGCGTGCCGTCCAGGATCCCGCCATGCGGGACATCTACATCAAGAAGGTTTCGGATCGTACCGGGGTACGTCGGGACACGTTGGAGGCCGAGTTGGCGCGGGTCGCGCCCCCGCCCACGCCGCAGCGTGCAGTGCGCGGCCGCGAACACCGCCGTCTCTCCCGACCCTCCGTGCCTGAGATGGGCCCCGAGCGCGAGTTGCTGCTTCTCATGATCAAGGACCGTGATTGGATCGAGCGCGTTGGCGAGCGCCTCGGACCTCCAGACTTCGTGGATGTCCGGTATCGCGCCATCTTCGAGTCGCTCTTGGCGGACCATGAGTTGACGCACCCGCCGGAGAAAATGGTTCCTGAGGCCGCCCGCGTACTGGAGGTGCTGCTGGCCGATCCCGCGGAACTCGGCCGATCCCAGCGGGTTTTCGAGGAATCGTTGAGCAAGATCCTCAGTACTTTGTTGCAGGAGAGGCTCGACGCGGTGGACCATCTCCTACAGAATACCTTGGACGAGCAGCAGGAGACCCAACTCCTCGGCGAGAAAGACCGGCTCAGCAAGGAGCGCAGGGGGTTGGGGCAGGATTGGTCACCGACCGTACGCAGAGCACTCAAGAACAATCACCTATAGGGCCGTTATTAGGGCCACGCGAGCAAAGAGCGTTTCATGACACCACAGACACGGACATCCCTGAAGGAGCTGCAGACGCTGGATCAGGAGATCGTCGCCGTTCGGACGGCGACCGAGAGCTTCGAGTCCCTCCTGGAGGAGGTCGACGCGCCGGTGCTCCGGCTGGAGCAGGAGGTACAGGCTCTCGACAAGCGACTCACCGAGATCAGGCTCGAGGAAAACAGGCTCGAGCTGACTATCGAAGAGCGGCAGGTTCGGTTAGCCAAACTCAAAGAACGCATGGAGGCGGTCCGGAACGTGCGGGAGGAGGCGGCGGTGCACGCCGAACTGGAGATGGTCAGGCGGGCTCTCGAGAGTGAGGAACAGGAGGCCCTGAGCCTCCTGGACCAGATCAAGCGGTTGGAGGATCGATACGAAGAGGAGGAAGGGGCCTACCAGGGAGCCGTGACCGAAGTGGGGCCCCGCCGCGAGGAACTGGTACAGGAACAACAGGCCACGAAGGACAAGCTCGAAACGCTTGAGACCGACCGAGAGGCCTTCGCGGCAGGGATCGACCCGGGCGAGAGGCGGGTCTACGACAGTATCATGGCGGGGGCCAGAGATGTGGCGCTCGCTGAGCTCACTCACGACGGTGCTTGCGGCAACTGCTACAACATGGTTCCGCTCCAGATTCAGAACCAGATACGTCACACCGATACGATGTTTCGGTGTGAGGGTTGTGGAGTGATCCTCACACCCGAATCCGCGGAGGGGCTGGCTCGGGCCAAGGAAGAGGGAGAAAGGATCGAGCAAGCACTCAAGCATTCGACCGAGGAGCGAGACCTGGAGCGGGCTATCGTCGCCGAGGCGATAGCTCTTGAAGAGGCAGAAGAGGCTATCGCCCAACTTGAAGAGGCAGAAGGGGCCATCGCCCAAGAGGCCTCGGCCGCCGCGAAGGCCACCGAGGAGGCCCAGTCCGAGGAGGCCCAGATCGAGGAGGCCGCCGCGAGCGAGGTCCCCAGCAAGGAGCTGGTTTTCGCCGATATCGCTTCCGACGATGCACCTGCCGAGGCGTCGGCGGGCGAGGGGGCAGCCCCGGACCATGCTCAGGCCGACGGCTTGGTGTTCGAGGATGTCGCCGCTGAACATGTTCCGGACAAAGCGGCGCCCGTCGAGGATGCCATCCCGGACGAAGCGCGTGTGGCGGAACCGACGGCCGAAAATGGCGCCGCTGACGACGTTCCCGCCGGCGAGGTCTCCGTGGAGGTTTCCATCACCGACGATGCATCTTCCGAGGAGCGGCCGGATGAGGAGCCGCCGGATGAGGAGCCGCCGGACGAGGAAACCGAAAGCGAGCCGACCGATAGCCGGCCGGCCGATAGCGAGCAGGCCGATAGCGAGCAGGCCGAAAAGGAGGAGCCCGATCCTGGGGAGGATGCCGACGCCGAAGTCGTTGCCGAGCGGCTCGGTGCCGAGGAGTCGGAGCCGCAAGAACCGAACGCCGACGCATAGGCATTGCCGCTTCGGTGAGTCGCTGACGTGAGGAGAGGGTCGTGAGCCCCTCATCGGCGATCCCTGGGGTGAAGCCCCGGTGGGAGGAACCCGGCGAGGTACCCCCCGGCGCCGTACGGTCACTCCAGGAGGCGCTTTCCCTTCCCGAAGTCCTATGTGCGCTATTGGTGCGACGGGATCTGGCGGACCCTGTTCGCGCGAAGGCTTACCTACGGCCTCTCCTGTCGGAGCTGGACGGCCCCCAAGAGCTCGCAGGGATGGCTCGAGCCACTGAAAGGGTACTCGACGCGGTGCGACGCGGAGAAACCATTCTCGTGCATGGTGATTACGACGTGGATGGGATCGCGGGTGCCACCCTCCTGACCAGGTGGATCCGCAGGATCGGAGGGAAGGCGATTCCCTTTGTGCCCCACCGTTTGCGGGACGGCTATGACCTGGGTGCGGCCGGGATCGGCGCGGCGAAGGAAGCCGGAGCGGGCTTGATCCTCACGGTCGACTCCGGGATTCGGGCCCATGATGCCGTGGCGGATGCGAACGCCGCCGGCCTCGACGTGATTATCACGGATCACCATACCCCGGCGGAGACGTTGCCACCGGCGCTAGCCGTCGTCAATCCGAATCGTGTCGACTGCGGATATCCGAACAAGGGCCTCTGCGGGACCGGTGTGGCGTATCGCCTGTGCGAATCCCTGGTCAAAGAAGAAGGAATCGACCCGGAGGAGCTGTACTCGTCCCTGGATCTCGTCGCGCTCGCTACGATTGCCGACGTAGTGCCTCTGAATCAGGAGAACCGCACCTTGGTACGCTACGGCCTCAAGGCGATGGCTCGGACGGAGCTGCCTGGCTTGAGGGCCCTCATGGTGCGAGCCGGACTCGGCGACGGACCGATCGATGCCGGGCAGGTTGCGTTCCGCATCGCACCGCGAATCAACGCCGCGGGAAGAATGGCGGAAGCGATGACCGCACTCGAGTTGCTGATGTCGGAGGATTTGGCGCGCATCTCGGCGCTGGCCGACCGTCTCGAAGACGCGAACGAGCTGAGGCGTGAGGCAGAAGCGCGGATGTTGGAAGACGCCCTCGAGCAGCTGGAGCGTTCGTTCGACCCCGCCCAGGACTTCGGCGTCGTGCTCGAGGGGAAGGGGTGGCATCCTGGGGTGATCGGGATCGTCGCCTCGAGGATTGTCGAACGGATCCATCGCCCCACAGTCCTGGTCGCTGTTTCTGAGGCGCTAGGGCGGGGTAGTGCGCGATCGATTCCCGGGTTCGATCTTTTCGGTGCCGTCCATGCCTGCCGGGAGCACTTGGGTCGCTTTGGCGGGCACCGCGCGGCGGCGGGCATGGATATCGCCACGGATCGCATCGACCGCTTCCGGGTTGCCTTCAACGCCGAGGTCCGAGAGCGCCTGGGAGGGGAGCAGCCCCGCCCGGTCCTCCGACCCGAACTCCAGATCCCTCTCGCAGCCATGACCGAGCGGCTTGCGCACATGCTCTCTTACCTCGGGCCGTTCGGAATGGGAAATCCAACGCCGGTGTTCCTCGCACG
Source organism: Gemmatimonadota bacterium (assembly GCA_022564055.1). Classification (GTDB taxonomy): domain Bacteria; phylum Gemmatimonadota; class Gemmatimonadetes; order Longimicrobiales; family Gaopeijiaceae; genus UBA822. The sequence goes on along the minus strand of JADFMD010000011.1, from coordinate 17,389 downwards.
CCAGGTGGATCTGATCCGCCCGGCCACGGAGGTGGGGAAGGGCCACCTGAAGCTCCACATCACGCAAGCCAATCATAGCGTGGACGCCATCGGATTCGGCCTGGTCGCCCGAGTTCCCCCCGAGAGCCTCGGAATGGGTCCGGTGGACGTCGTGTTCAAGCTGAAACTCGGCGTCTTCAAAGGGCGCCGGCAGGTTGAGGCGCACCTCCTCGACGTACGCCGCTCCGAGTCGAAGGGATCTCCCGAGGCTCGTCCCCTGTCAGCGGATGCGGGAGCGTAGCTTGAGAATCATCGCGGGTCGATGGCGGGGGCGTCGCCTCAAGGCGCTTCGCGGGCGGGACGTCCGGCCCACCTCGGATCGGGTGAGGGAATCCTGGATGGCGGCGTTGGGTGCGGACCTGGAGGGCGCCACGGTGTTGGACCTGTTCGCGGGCTCGGGGGCGTTGGGCTTCGAGGCGTTGAGCCGGGGAGCCGAGAGGGTGGTGTTCGTCGAACGGTCCCGGGGCGCTTTGAAGGGGATACGAGACAACGCGGAGTTGCTCGGTGCGGAGTCCGAAGTGGAGATCTGCGGTGGAGATGCTATGGAGTACGTGAGACACCTCGAGGCTGGAGCCTTCGACCTCGCTCTTGCCGATCCGCCGTACGGAAAGGGATTTGCGGAACGCTTGATCGAGGCCTTCGGGGTGGTTCCGTTTGCCTCCCAGCTTTGGGTCGAGCATCGTAAAACGGATGCGACTCCCGACCCTCCTGGGCTCCGTCAGCGGAGCTATGGAGACACACTCATTTCCATCGTCGAGGCGAAAACATGACACGAGTTCATCCGGTAGTCGCCATCTATCCGGGCTCGTTCGATCCGATCACCAAGGGGCATGAGGACGTGGCTCGACGGTCCTTGCGCATCGCGGATCGACTAGTCGTTGCGGTCGCTCACACGGTCTCCCAGGCGAAGGGCGGCCTCTTCAGCGTCGAGGAGCGGCTGGAAATGGTCCAGGAGGTCTTCGAGGACGATGACCGAATCGAGGCGGTCAAGTTCGAAGGCCTCCTTGTCGACCTCGCCCAGGAGATCGGTGCCCATTTCGTTGTGCGGGGCTTGCGGGCTGTTTCCGATTACGAGTACGAATTTGAGATGGCCCAGATGAACCGGGAGTTGTGGAGTGGGTCCGAAACCGTATTCCTCACCCCAAATCAGCAATATTCGTTTCTTTCCGCGTCGCTCGTCCGTGAGGTCTCCCGTCTTGGAGGCGACGTCTCCCGGTTCGTTTCCGAACCGGTGTTGCGGCGGCTACAGCGGCGTTCGGCGGGGTGAGTCTCCCGAGCCCGAAAGCCGTGGATTTCGGCCTCGAACGCGTGCCGGCGGGACTGAACGATGTGAAGATACGAAATCGTTAGTATTGCCTCAGTGGGGCGGTTTCTCTTATCGTTTTCACCCGTCCGGTACGCACACCTATCGTGCTGGGCGCCCAACCCAAATGGAGGACTCATGGGATTTCAGGTGAGCAAACTGGGCGACGTGACGGTCATCGATGTGGAAGGGCAGCTCATCGTCGGAAATCGCCAAGAGCTGAAGCAGAAGATTCTCGATGAGCTTGAGAAGGGGGAACGCAGGTTCGTCGTTAATTTTTCTGATACCGGCTACATCGACTCATCGGGCTTGGGCGTGTTGGTTTCTCTCTCCAAGAAGATTCGGGAGCAGGAGGGTGAGCTTCGACTCGCCAGCCTCAACGAGGACCTGAGAACCTTGTTCGAGCTCACGAAACTGGACACGCTCTTCACTATCGCCGATACGCGGGAAGAGGCGCTGGAGGGGCTCTAGAACGCCGGAGGGTTCCAGCGGAGGATAGTTGGTGGATCAGGAACTCATTCTCGAGTTGCCGAACGACATTCGTTCGATCGAGCACGCCGTGGATTATGTCATGCGGCACTGTTCCACTTGCTGTGATTATGCGCGTCGCTTCAATCTGAACTTTCGCGTCGGCCTCACCGAGGCTCTCTCCAACGCCATGCTCTATGGCAATAACAGCGACCCCAACAAGCGTGTCCGTATCGAAGTCACGGTAAGGGTGGAAGAGATTGCGGTGCGGGTCACCGACCAGGGCGAAGGCTTCGATCCCACGACGGTCCCCGATCCAACCCTCCCGGGCAACATCTCCAAGTCTGGGGGCAGGGGGATTTTCTTGATGAAGGCGCTGATGGATGAAGTCCATTTCAATGAGCAGGGGAATTCCGTGACCCTGGTGCTGCGGCTCGAGGGAGAAGCTGACAAATGAGTGGGAAAAACGTGACTCCCGCTGTCCTTCCGCTTCCGGTTCAGGAGGCCCTCGACGAGTTCAGGAGTCAGCTCGGCCTGGAGTTTCACCTTTGGAGCCTCGGAGAGGATGGCAAACGCACGGCTCACGTCTATCCGGCTCTGGAGAATGGCGCGCCCGACGGGCACCGAGAGCCGTTGCCGGACAGCCTGTTCCGCTGCCTGTCCCCAAAAGGTGGGCCTGCATTTCAACTCGAGCTGTGCTCACCCGGGAGTTTGGTGTTGGAGGGCTTCGTTTCCTTTGTACAGTCGGCCGTCGAGCGGGTCCTCGAACTCATGCAGGAGGTGGATTTCTTCACACGTGAGTTGTCGGAGCGTTATGAGGAAATCAATCTGCTGTACTCGATCAGCGAAACGCTCGGTTCGATACTCATTCTCGAGGAAGCCACCGACGACATCCTGAGCGAGGTCTGTGAAGTGCTCGGGGCGGAGAGTGGGGCTCTCTGGGTCTACGACCGCGGCCAAGATCTGCTTCGTCTCACAGCCTCGGTGGGTCCAGGTTCCAGTGACCCACTCGTGGACCAAACCCCGGACTTGGTCACGTCCCAGGTCTTCCAGGAGGGACGTTCCCGGATCGGTGGGCGAGGGGACGGAGGCGAGTCTCCCTCGGGCGGCGCCACGACCGACATCTCGGTTCCCATCAGCTATAGCCGACGGTCGGGGGAATCCAGAATCGTAGGCGTGATCGACCTCTTCGGCCGCGTGACCGGAGAGCCCTTCACCACGAGCGACAAGAAGCTTCTCTCGGCGATCGCGAGTCAGGTAGGTGCGGCGCTCGAAAACAACCGGCTCATTCAGGAAAGCCTCGCGCAGGAAAGAATGAGTCACGAAATGGAGTTGGCGCACAATCTCCAGATGAAGCTTCTGCCCTCACCCGAGGCATTCGACCGGGCGAATGTTGCAGCCCGCGTGGTTTCCGCGGAGCAGGTCGGCGGGGACTTCTTCCATCTTTTCAAGTTACCATCGGGAAAGATCGGCGTGATGATCGGGGATGTCTCGACTCACGGTTTCCCGGCTGCGCTGATCATGGCGCTGTGCTTGAGCGCCGCGAGCATCTATGCCCAGGAGTCTCCCGACCCGGCGGAGGTGCTACGTAAGCTCGACGATGCCCTGAGCGGCGAGCTCGAAACCACGGAGATGTTCGTAAGCCTCTGCTATGTCGTGATCGATCCGACCGCCGGGGAGCTTCGGTACTCGAACGCCGGCCATCCACACGCCTGGGTGTTCCGATCCAACGGCGATTCCGAGCGGCTTGCGGCCACCGACCCCCCTATGGGATTTGCCGGTCCCGATTCGTACGGTGAGGGCCGGATGTCCTGGGACGGCGGCGACCTCCTGGTCCTCTTCACCGATGGCCTGTCCGACACGCTCGCGACACCCGAGCCTGGGAGTGGGGAGGCCGCGGTCCTCGAGGTCGTGAAAAAAGAGCGGAAGGCCGACCCCGATCACATCGTGGAAGTCCTGTTCGACCTCGCCGAAGCCGCCACCCCCTACGTTCCGGCAGACGACCGAACCGCGGTGGTCCTCCGAACCTGATCGGGGCACGGCGGCCTCAGCTGATGCGGGCGAAAAAATCTCTCGGGCAAAACTTCCTCGTGGATGTTGCGCTTCAAAAGAAAATTGTCGAGGCGCTCCACTGTTCGCGGTCGGACACCGTGTTGGAGATCGGCTCGGGCCGCGGCGCGCTCACACGGCACTTGGTGGGCCGGGCCGGGCATCTGGTGCTCGTAGAGTTGGACGACCGGCTGGTGGAGGCGCTCAGGGAAGAGTGGGGTAGCCGCCCCGACGTGGAGATCCTCCATCAGGATTTCCTGAAATTGGATTACGGCGCGGTAGTCCAGGATCCTACGGCCCTGCTCGTCGTGGGAAACATCCCTTACAACATCACAGCGCCGATCATCTTTAAACTGCTGGAACTCCCCCGCCCCCGGGACATCATTCTGATGGTACAGCGCGAGGTGGCCGACCGACTCACTGCTGAGCCTGGCACCGGCGATTATGGGGCTCTTACGGTCGGTGTTCGGTGCGTCGCATCCGTGGAGCGAGTCCTTCAGGTGCCGCGAGCCGCTTTCCGGCCCGTCCCGGGGGTGGACTCCGCAGTGGTGCGGATCACTCCATTCGCGCCTCCCCCTCTTTCCGCTGACGAGGAACGGTCACTCAGGGTGCTCACCCGGGCTGCCTTCGAATGGCGGAGAAAACAGATACAGAAGATCCTCCGTGACCACGAGGCGCTGAGAATCTCTCGGACTCGTTTGGACGACCTCTCGCGAGAAACAGGATGGGATCTTACGCGCAGGCCGGAAACGCTGTCTCCGGAAGAGTTCGTGCGACTGTCCGAATTCATCACCAGGACGGCTTGAATTGGCGCACACGTTCCACTCCCACTAATATTGTGAAGATTTTCACAAAGCCGCGTGCGGTTGGAAAAACGGGGTTATAGTTGTCCATCTCGAGGAAAATTTCAGAATCGGCGGTCCACCGTCTCTCTCTCTACCTTCGGATTCTGGAGGACCTGGAGCGTGAGGATCAAAAGACGGTGTCCAGCGAAGAGATGTCGGGCCGGAGCGCGACTACGGCTGCCCAGGTCCGGAAGGATCTCTCTCTGTTCGGGTCCTTTGGAAAGCGTGGACTCGGCTACGATGTAGCGGATCTGTCCGAGAGGCTCAAGAAAATTCTGGGACTCGACCGTCGCTGGCGTGTCGCTCTCGTGGGCGCCGGACGCATTGGGTCGGCGCTCGTGGAGTACGGGGGGTTCGCCGAGCGCAGCTATGATGTGGTGGCTATCTTCGACTCCGACCCATCCAAGGTGGGTGAGAGATGGGGCGGGCTGCGAGTGAGGGATATCAGCCAGTTCGTATCGGTCGCTAAGGACCAAGGCGTCGAGATCGTGATTCTTGCGATTCCAGTGGAGGCCGTGCCGTCCGTCATGGAGTACGTCGAGGAGGCGGGCGTCAGGGGTATTCTCAACTTCGCGCCCACGAAGCTGAAGGTCCCTGAGAGAGTCGCCGTGAAGGATGTGAACATGGTGATGGAACTGGAAGCCTTGTCCTTCGCCCTGAGCCAGGAAGACGAAGAGGCGTGAGCCCAGACCGAACTCTGATTCACCGGGCCGCTTCGGTTCTCGAGAAGGGGCCCATACATACGGTTGCTCTCGCCCATGAGGCTCTGGGGCTCGCCGGAAATCCGGGGGCCGCATCCGCCGCGGTTTTTACGCTCTTGGGTGCCGACCCACGATTCCAGGTCGATGGTGAAGGCGTTTGGTCCATGGCGGGTCCGGGCCCGGGTACTCCGCTCTCCGAGTTGCGTTACGCCGTGGTGGACGTCGAAACGACGGGTGGGAGCTTTGGGCGCGGCCATCGCCTGACGGACATCGCCATCTACGAGGTACGTGGCGGTGTCGTGGAGGATGAGTATCGGTCGCTGGTAAATCCGGGCAGAACGATCCCTTCCCACATCGAGGAGCTGACCGGTATCAGCGATGGCATGGTTTCGTCAGCGCCCTTTTTCGATCACATCGCAGCTGCGGTTCTGGAGCGGCTGGAGGGCCGCATTTTCGTGGCGCATAATGTGCGCTTCGACTGGGGCTTCGTCAGTCAGCAGCTCATAGAAGCCATCGGTGAGGCCCCCGACGTCGAGCGTTTATGCACCGTTCAGATGGCGCGCCGGCTCATCCCTCGTTTGCGGCGCCGAAATCTCGACGCGATTACCCGGCACTTTGGGATCGACGTTCCGGATCGGCACCGCGCGTACGGAGACGCCTTGGCCACGGCGCGTGTTCTTATCCGGCTCCTAGATGAGGCGAACCGGCGGGGACTCTCCGACCTCCATGCCCTCAGATCATTTCTCAGGAAGCGTGGGCGGCGTTCGCGACCTCGGCAGGGCCAGCAGTTGTCCTTCTTGGGCGCCACTCCCGACACCGACTAGATTATGTCGCTGTCACCGCTGTACCGGCGGGATGGGACTCCACTACAAGACGTTCGGTCATGGGTGAAAAGGCGAGAACCCCGGTAATCCTCGGAGGAGCCCGTACTCCGATCGGCCGCTTTCTCGGCGGTCTGTCCCCGCTGGCCGCCCCCGAGCTAGGGGGAATAGCGATCCGGGCGGCGTTGGAGCGATCTGGGGTCGATCCGGCCAGCGTCGACGAGGTCATCATGGGCAACGTGGTCGTGGCGGGCGAGGGCCAGGCCCCGGCGCGGCAGGCCGCGATTTCCGGCGGCGTTCCGGCGACCGTTCCCGCCCTGACGGTCAACAAGGTCTGCGGATCGGGTTTGAAGGCCGTGATGCTCGCGGCTCAGGCGGTACGGGCCGGTGACGCTCAGGTGGTCGTAGCCGGGGGGATGGAGTCGATGTCGAACGTGCCTCACTACGTCCGGGGTCTTCGATCCGGTGTAAAGTTGGGCGACCAAACGCTCCAGGACGGCTTGGTGTTGGACGGCCTATGGTGTGCGTTCGGCAATTGCCACATGGGCGGTCACGCCGAGTATACCGCTGCGAAGGCGGGGATTTCGAGGACCGACGCCGATGAGTTCGCACTTCGCTCTCACCGCCTGGCGGTCGCCGCCATGGACGGAGGCAAGTTCGAGCAGGAGATCGTTTCGGTGTCGATCGACACACGTCGGGGCACCACCGTGGTCGATTCCGACGAGAGCCCCCGGCGCGACACGTCGCTGGAGGCGCTCGGGAAGCTGCGTCCCGCTTTTGGGGCCGACGCCCCGGATGATATCGAGGAGCTCGTGGTGACCGCGGGAAATGCCCCCGGACTCAACGATGGGGCGGCGGCCATCGTGGTCGCTTCCCTCGAGTTCGCTCAGGCGCAGGGAATACCGGTCCGTGCGGAGATTTCTGCCTATACGGCGGCCGGAGCCGACCCCCAAGATCTGTTTTTCGCCCCGATCGCGGCCGTCAAGAAGCTGATGGAAAAGGAAGACACGGGCGTCGGGGACTATGGCCTGGTCGAGTTGAACGAAGCGTTCGCGGTGCAGGCCCTGGCGGACATGAGGGGCCTGGAGATGGATCCTGAGCGGGTGAACGTCCATGGTGGCGCGGTGGCCCTCGGACATCCGATCGGTGCGTCCGGGGCACGCATCTTGGTGACCCTACTCGGTGCCATGGAGGACCGGGATGTGGAGACCGGCCTCGCGACCCTCTGTCTCGGCGGAGGTAATGCCGTAGCGCTCTCGATCCGCCGCACCTGAGTACGGGTTCCCCGGAGATCATGGACATCAAGATCGTAACCGTGGTGGGCGGCGGGACCATGGGAAACGGGATCGCCCACGTTTGCGCGCTGGGTGGGCGAGAGGTGCGGATCACCGACGTGTCACAGGACGTTCTGGACCAGGCACTCGCGACGATCTCGAAGAATCTGGACCGGCAGGTGAAGAAGGAGATCATTTCCCAGTCCGGGCGGGAGGAGGCGCTCGAGCGGATCCAGCCCATGACGGATCTGGAAGCCGCCACCGCCGATGCGCAGTTGATCATTGAGGCCGTGCCTGAAAAGGTGGACATCAAGTACGAGCTTTTCCGGCGACTCGACGCCATCGCCTCCGCCGAGGCGATTCTGGCCAGCAACACATCTTCCATCTCGATCACCGCCATTGCGGCGGAGACCGGGCGCCCCGACCGGGTTATCGGCATGCACTTCATGAATCCCGTACCGATGATGGTGCTGATCGAGGTGATTCGCGGACTGGCCACGAGTGACGCCACGACCGAGTCCGTCATGGATTTTTCCAGGGATCTGGGGAAGACTCCGGTGGAGGTCAACGACTTCCCTGGTTTCGTCTCGAATCGAATCCTGGGACCCATGATCAACGAGGCGGTGTTCGCGTTGATGGAGGGCGTGGCCGACGTGGAGGCGATCGATTCGGTCATGAAGCTCGGGATGAACCACCCGATGGGACCGCTGGCGTTGGCGGACCTGATCGGGCTGGACATCTGCCTCAGCATCATGGAGGTCCTGCATCGGGATTTGGGGGACGACCGGTACCGCCCCTGCCCGCTCCTGCGAAAATACGTCGCCGCGGGTTGGCTGGGACGCAAGACGGGGCGCGGCTTCTACACGTATACGGACTGATCCGGTATGACGACGGGCGAGCAGCCGAGGGTGAGGGCCAAGGGGCACCTCACAAGAAGGCTGTTGAAAAAGTACAGCTAGGGGAGAAATCGAGAGGCCAGTGGAAATTTTCGAGGCGATGGCGACGAAGGAGCACGACCAGCTGGTGTTCTGGAGTGATGTGGCCAGCGGATATCGCGGGATCATAGCCATCCACGACACCACGCTCGGTCCCGCGCTGGGCGGCACAAGGTTCTGGAACTACGCGTCGGAGGCGGAGGCGATTACCGATGTGCTGCGCCTCGCGCGGGGCATGACCTACAAAGCGGCCATCACGGGTCTCGCCCTCGGTGGAGGGAAATCGGTCATCATCGGTGATAACCACACGACGGAGCGTGAGGCGATCTTCCGAGCCCACGGACGAGCCATCGAATCCCTGGGAGGCCGCTATATCACCGCGGCCGATGTCGGGACGTCCGTCGATGACATGGAATACCTCCGCAAGGAGACCCAGTGGGTGACCGGCCTGAAGGGACGGTCCGGCGATCCAGGACCGATTACCGCCTTCGGCGTGTGTCAGGGCCTCAAGGCGTGCGCTCGCTTCCGCTACGGTGAAGAATCTCTCGAGGGCCGGCACGTAATCGTTCAGGGGCTGGGAAGTGTGGGGTATCACCTTTGCAAGTACCTGGCCGAGGAGGGTGCCCGCTTGAGCGTGGCCGATATCGAGGACGAGCGGGTCCGGAAGGCAGTAGCTGATTTCGGTGCGACCGCGGTGGCGCCCGACGACGTGTACGGGATCGATGCCGACATCTTCTCCCCGTGTGCCCTGGGTGCCGTGATCAACGACGACACGCTCGACACGCTGAAGGTCGACATCGTTGCGGGTTCCGCCAACAACCAGTTGGCCGAGCCGCGTCACGGCGAGGCGCTTCACGAGAAGGGCATCGTCTATGCGCCGGACTACGTGATCAGCGCGGGGGGCATCTGCAGCGTTTACGGGGAACTGGAGGGCTGGACGGCCGAGCAGAGCATGGAAAAAGCGAGGGGTATCTACGAATGCCTCCTCCAGGTTTTCGGGAAGGCTTTGCTAGAAGATATCCCGACCAGCCAGGCTGCGGACAGCCTGGCTCGCCGGCGCATTGCCGAGGCGCGACGGGTGCGCGATGGGTAGCTGACGCGGCCCTTTTTTTCCGTATTGACGCCGATTCGATATTTCCTTATGGGTCTGGGACCGTGGCATCCCGGGTACCCGCGCGCGAACACGTGTGGCGGCCCACTGTAATCCTTGAACAGCCTTCTAATGGATCATTTGCGAAATACCGACCCCGATATTTTCGAGGCGATCCGCCGCGAAGCGGCACGCCAAGGCTCACAGCTCGAACTCATTGCCAGCGAGAATTTCGTGTCTCGGGCGGTCCTCGAAGCCATGGGCTCGGTCATGACCAACAAGTACGCCGAGGGGCTTCCCGGGAGGCGTTATTACGGTGGGTGTGAGTTCGTCGATGAAGCGGAGGAGCTGGCGCGCGTTCGGGCCACACAGCTCTTCTCGGCCGACCATGCCAACGTTCAGCCGCACTCGGGTGCCCAGGCCAACATGGCCGCCTACTTCGCGTTGCTCACACCGGGTGACACGATCCTCGGGATGGATCTGAGTCACGGTGGCCATCTGACTCACGGGTCGCCCGTAAACTTCAGCGGCCAACTCTACGAGGTAGTGTCGTACGGAGTGCGGGAGTCGGATGCCCGCATCGACTACGACCTTCTTCGTGAGAAGGCGTTGAAGGCCCGACCGAAGATGATCGTGGCCGGCGCCAGCGCCTATTCCCGAATTATCGATTTCGAGGCGTTTGGCGACATCGCTCGGGAGGCAGGCGCCTATCTCATGGTCGATATGGCGCACATCGCGGGGCTCGTGGCCGCGGGGCTCCATCCCAGCCCGGTCCCCCACGCCGACATCGTCACGACCACGACCCATAAGACGCTCCGCGGCCCGAGGGGCGGGATGATCCTGTGTAAGGAGGAGCATGCGAAAGCGGTGGACAAGGCCGTCTTCCCGGGGCTGCAGGGTGGGCCCTTGATGCACATCATTGCGGCCAAGGCCGTCTCGTTCAAAGAAGCTCTTCAGCCCGATTTCAAGATCTACCAGGGCCAGATCATCGCCAACGCGAAGGCGCTTGCGGAGCGGTTGGTCGAGCACGGGTTTTCCGTGGTCAGCGGGGGCACGGACACCCATTTGCTCATGGTCGATCTCCGTGGGAGCCACGCGGAACTCACGGGCAAGGAGGCGGAGCACACGCTCGAACGTGCGGGAATAACGGTCAACAAGAACACGGTTCCAGGGGAAACCCGGTCGCCTTTCGTCACGTCGGGCCTCCGGATCGGCACCCCGGCCGTGACCACGAGGGGCCTCCGTGAGCCGGACATGCACCAGATCGCGGATTGGATCTCAGCCGTGCTGACCGATGCGTCAGACGAGACCGTGATTTCGAAAACGCGTGCCGAAGTCGAGACGTTGTGCGCGGCTTTTCCGCTGTATGAGGAGTTGGTCGGACGTGTGTAGTCTGGTGCGAAACTCGCGAGCTGGACATGGGTAGTCTGGCGCGAGGATCTCGCGTGGGTGAGATTCCCGTATGAGCGAAATTCAGTTTGCCGAAGACGTTCTGGATCAGCTCCAGGAAAAAAACCCGCGGTTCCACGGGAAGGCATATCTTTTTTTGCTTTCGGCCCTCCACGAGGTCATGCAAGGACTGGAGGAGCCACGGCATATCACTGGGCAGGAACTGTCGGACGGTGTCCGCCGCCTCGCGTTGAGCCGTTTTGGACCCTTGTCCAGAACGGTGCTTCAGCATTGGGGGATTCACTCCACTGAGGACCTGGGCGACATCGTTTTCGCTCTGGTGGAGTGCGGTGTCCTTATCCGGCAGGAGGGGGATTCCCCAGAAGATTTTCAGGGCGTCTTTGATTTCGAAGAGGTGTTCGAGCAGAATTATCCATGGAGTCCAGGGATCTGACGTCTTTGGAATCGAAAAACGTCACGCAGGGGGAGAAGGGCTGAGAAATGGACGAAACTGGATTTCCTAAGTGTCTGAAGTGCGAGCCGGGGATCTTGCTTCCGCTTTCCGACTATGGGCGTGATGGCGCCGCCATCCGCTACAAGGCCTGGGTGTGCTCCAACCCTGAGTGTGGGTTCAACATCCGGATCGACAATGGGGAGATTTCGCTCGGTCGAAGTATCGGCGAAAGCTACAAGTAGGCCGGCTCTTCCGGTGTGGACCCCGGCATGAGCCCCACTCCGCTGCGGCCCTTCGCACGTTCGCGAATCTGGGCGCCCACCGCCACCGAGGCCGCCGCCTTCGACCGGGCCGTAATCGAAGGCCAGGGAGTCCCGCAGGCCGCGCTCATGGAGTCCGCGGGGCGGTCCGCCGCCGAAATCCTCGATCGGCTGTATCCTCAGGGAGAGGCACTCGCGCTCATCGGCGCCGGAAACAATGGTGGAGATGCCCTCGTGATGCTTCGAACCCTGCAGGCGTGGGGGCGCCCGGTAAGAGCGGTCCTCGTCGCCGACCGGGATCACAAGGATCTCCTTCGTGGCTGGCCTATCCCCTTTGAAGAGGATGATGGTCTCGGACCGGATTCCGGACCTGTGGACGCCGCGCTGCGTGCCGCCTCCGTCATCGTGGACGGTATTTTCGGCACCGGCATCCGCGGAGCGCCCCGGGACCGCCAAGCCCGAGCTATCCGTGCGATCAACCGATGCGAGCGGCCCGTGCTCGCGCTCGATACACCGTCCGGAGTAAACGGCGATACGGGCCAGATCGCCGGAGAGGTGGTCGACGCGGATGTTACGGTCGCCTTCGGATGGCCCAAGTTAGGCACGTTGCTCCAACCCGGCCGGGCGAGGGTCGGACGCTTGATCGCAGTGGAGATCGGCTTTCCACCCGTGCCGAACAAGGGCTTCGGTGCCGCCGCCGCCACGCCGGCATGGGCATCCGAGACCTGGCCGAGGCGTGCACCCGATGCGCACAAAAACAGCGTGGGTGCCCTCTTACTTGTGGCCGGCCAGCCGGGGATGGCGGGAGCTGCCGTGATGGCTGCCCGAGCCGCGCTGCGCTCCGGTGTCGGTCTGTTGCGTGTGGTTTCGTCGTCTGAAAACCGCTCGATAATTCAGGAGTCCATTCCGGAGGCGATTTTTGTCCCGGCCGAGGATGTCGATGCGGTGCGCGAGGCCGCCGCCGCGTCCCAGGCCATGGGGGTGGGTCCGGGTCTTGGGACCGGAGCTGAGGCGGGTGAGCTTTTGACCGCCGTGCTCGAGGTGTCGAAGGGTCTTCCCACCGTTCTCGATGCCGACGCACTCAACCTGGCGGCCTCGGGGGAGGGGCCGGGGGTGGCGGAGTGGGCGGCCGACCGCCCCGTCCTCGTGACGCCCCATCTGGGGGAGATGAAGCGGTTATCCGGGCTCGGGCGGGAGGCCATCGAGCAGGACCGGATAGGCGCGGCCCGAGAGTTGGCCGGGACCACTGGAGCTGTGGTCCTGCTCAAGGGCCTCCCGTCGATCGTGACTCCTCCGGAGGGCACCTGTCTCGTGGATACCGTGGGCTCGTCCGACCTGGCGTCCGGGGGTATGGGTGACGTCCTCACCGGCGTCGCCGCGTCCCTCTTGGCGCAGGGCGTTCCGCCGGATGAGGCCGGCGCGCTAGCACTGTACGGCACCGGCCGCGCAGCGGCACGCGCCAACTTGGGTGCCAGTCTGACTCCCTCGGATGTGATCGAACAGCTCCCATGGGTGGGTACCGAGGAGGGGCCTGGAGAAAGCGACCTCGACTGTCCCTTCGTGATTTTCGACCAGGATCCGGCGAGGTGACCATCGTCGGGGAATTCGAGCTGATACGGGATCTTTTGGAGAAGGTGAACCCGGCGGCCGACACCCACGCGGGCACCGGGGTCGCGCAGGGGCGTGGGGTGTGGTTGGGTGCCGGCGATGACGCAGCGGTCGTCGACGGGAGGCGGTTGGTGATGAGCACCGATCTGAGCGTCGAGGACGTGCATTTTCGCCGGAGCTGGGTGACGTTCGCCGAGGTCGGCGAGCGTGCCGTCACGGGCGCGGCGAGCGATCTGGCGGCCATGGCGGCCGCCCCCGTCGCGGTGCTGATCTCGTTGGCTGTGGCTCCCGAGGAGGCTCAGGCCGTCCTCTCCCAACTCGGGGACGGGATCAAGGCGGCCCTGAGCGAGCTCGGTGTGCCCTTGGTGGGCGGCGACCTGACCGCTTCTCCGGGACCAATCATCATCGATGTCACGGTCGTCGGGGAGGCCGAGGAGCCCGTCACGCGAAGTGGCGCGCGTGTCGGCGACGAGCTTTGGGTTACCGGCGTGCTCGGAGCCAGCGCTGGGGCGGTGCGCGCCTGGCGGGACGGTGGCGAGCCCGCTCCCAGCCTGCGGGCGGCCTTCGTCCGGCCTACGGCCCGGGTCAAAGAGGCGCGTTGGTTGGTCGACCGGACCCAAGTACGGGCCATGATCGACCTTTCGGACGGCTTGGCCGGCGACGCCCGACACCTGGCGGCGGCGTCCGACGTGCGAATCGTACTCGATCTGCGCCTCATCCCGGCCCACCCCGATCTGCCGGAGGAGGACGCGCCTGCCTTGGCGATGTCGGGCGGGGAGGACTACGAACTCTGCTTTGTATCACCGCCCGGGGTGATCGGCCCGTGCGTGGACGATTTTCGAGAGCGTTTCGGGATCGAACTGACCCGCGTCGGCCAGGTGGAGGAGGGCACAGGGGTCGTGGTGGTGGGTGCGCCTGAGGGGCAGAACGAACTCCCCATGGGTTTCGACCACTTTTCCGCCCGCAAGGGCTCGTGTTGAGGTCAGCCTGGGGTTTCGTCCTGGGGAGCCATCACGGTTCGTGTCGGTGAGCCCGTTTCAGTGGAGGGAATGCGGCATTTCGACCGCGACAGGCTTCGCGATCTGGTCCGCGCAGCCGTCGCTCGGTTACGGGGCGGTGAGGGACGGACCTCCCGCCTACCGGGAGAACCGCCATTGGACGATGTTTCTGAGCCAATGAGGTCCAGTTCGAACCCGTCCTGAGCCACAGCGACTGACTGGCCCGTGAACCGAGCAGCGGGTCGGCCTTCAACCGGAGCGAGCAAGGCGTGTCGGCGATCATAGATGTGAAGGGACGGGAAATTCTGGACTCCCGCGGAAACCCGACCGTGGAAGCGGAGGTGCTGTTGGAGACGGGCATTCGGGGTCGTGGCGCCGTGCCGAGCGGAGCGTCGACGGGAGAGCACGAGGCTGTGGAGCGCCGGGACGGCGACGCCGGACGGTATTTGGGGAAAGGCGTCCTGGGCGCGGTGGAGTCGATCAACACCGAGATCAGCCAGGCCGTTCGGGGCTTCGAGGCGCGAGAGCAACTCGACCTCGACCGCACCATGATCGAACTCGACGGAACGCCCAATAAGTCGCGACTCGGCGCGAACGCGATCTTGGCCGTCTCCATCGCTGCGGCCCGTGCCGCGGCTCAGGAGAACCAGTTGCCCCTATACCGGTACCTGGGTACTGCCGATTCCAACGTACTTCCGGTCCCGATGATGAATATCCTCAACGGCGGCGCCCATGCGCCGAACAATGTCGATATTCAGGAGTTCATGGTCATGCCCGTGGGTTTCGACACGTTTTCCGAGGGCCTGCGTTGCGGCGTCGAGATCTTCCACCATCTGAAGAAGGTTCTGTCGGAGAAGGGACTCAGCACGGCGGTCGGGGACGAGGGTGGATTCGCCCCCGATCTTTCGAGCAACGAGGAGGCCGTGGAGGTGGTCCTTACCGCGATAGAACGGGCCGGATTCCACCCTGGTGACGATGTCTTGTTGGCGATCGACGCCGCCGCGAGCGAGTGGATGGAGGGCGATGAGTACGTCTTTCGGTGGTCGTCCGGAGAACGGCGCGATGCGGCTGGAATGGTCGAGTTCTGGATTGAGTGGCTCGACCGATATCCCATCCGCTCCTTGGAAGACCCGCTGGGAGAGAACGATTGGGAGGGTTGGGAGCGGCTCACAGACGCGGTGGGCGCGACCACCCAGATCGTAGGCGACGACCTCTTCGTGACGAACGTGACCAAACTCGAGCGTGGTGTACGCGACGGAGTGGCCAACGCGATCCTCATCAAGGCCAACCAGATCGGGACCCTGACGGAAACACTCGAAACGATCCGCCTGGCGGACGACTCGGGCTACAAGTCCGTGATCTCCCACCGGTCGGGCGAGACCGAGGACACGTTGATTGCCGATTTGGCTGTGGCGACCGGGGCGGGACAGATCAAGACCGGCAGCGCGAGTCGAACCGACCGCGTAGCTAAGTACAATCAACTGCTCCGAATCGAAGAGGCCTTGGGGGATTCGGCCTTCTATCCAGGAAGGAGCCTTTGGTCTTGAGAACCCGACGGATCTCGTGAAGCGGCTCATTCTCCCCGTGCTGATCGGGCTTGCCCTCTACTTCGCGTTGTTCGGTGGAGAGTACTCTTTGTTCGAGGTCAGACGCGTTCGAGCCGAGAGAATCGAGATGGAGAAGAGGCTCGTGGATTTGGAGCAGACCAACGACTGTCTGCGGGCGTGGGCGGAGGCTTTGCAGTCGGACTCAGCGACCATCGAGAGGTTGGCAAGAGAGCGGTATGGGATGATTCGATCGGGAGAGGTCCTTTACCGCATCACCCAACCCGCCGACTCCGTCCGCGCTCAAAATTCGAAGTGTCGCTGATCTAGTCGTTTCCCTCTCCGTCGCTCGGTGCACCTCCCCCGGTCGCGGGGACGCCCTCCTCGCTCGACGAGGGCGCGCCGCTACCGATTCCCAAAAGGGCTTTGGCCGCATCGGTGAGCATCGCCGGGTCGATGCCAGCCGGGAGCTCCTGGTCGCCGCCTGCGGGGAGCGTGTCACCCGCCGCTTCTGCTTCGGGCGCGTCGGAGCCAGCTCCGGCAGACCCCGCTCCTCGGCTCAGCGCCTTGAACCGCTCACCGGCTTCCAGGATCGGCGTGAAGAGGTCCATGGGAATCGGGAATATGGTTGTCGAATTGTTCTCAGCGGCGATCTCCACTGCCGTCTGGAGAAATCGTAACTGGATGGCCACTGGGTAGTCCTGCATCATCTTGGCCGCCTCGGCGAGTTTTATGGCCGCCTGCGCCTCTCCGGCCGCGGCGATGACCTTGCCCCGCCTTTCCCGTTCCGCTTCGGCCTGCCTCGCCATCGCTCGCTTCATCTCCTGCGGGAGATCGATGTCCTTGACCTCCACGGCCGTGACCTCGATGCCCCACGGATTGGTCCCCTCGTCGATTATGTCGCGGATCACCCGATTGACCTGGTCGCGTTCGATGAGGAGGTCATCCAACTCCGACTGCCCGATGACGCTGCGCAACGTGGTTTGCGCGAGCTGGCTGGTCGCGAAGTAATAGTCTTCAATTTCTACGACGGCCTTGGACGGGTCGGTGACGCGGAAATACACGACCGCGTTGACCTTCACGCTGACGTTGTCCTTAGTGATCGTATCCTGCGAAGGAATGTCGAGCGCTACGATTCGGAGGTCCATCTTTTTCATGCGCTCGATCCCGAACGGCACCAAGAAGATGAGTCCGGGTCCCTTGGCCCGCGTGAGCCTCCCGAGCCTGAATACGACGCCGCGCTGATACTCCATCAGGATTCGCAGGCTCGTGAGCAGAGCCACGCCTCCGATGATGGCGGCCACGCCTAACAGGGAACCGAATTCCATGATGCACCACCTTCGAATTCAGGGGGATCAGTGGCTGACACGCGTTCGATACGCTCCATTAATCTACCCCCGGAAGGAAGGGATGGCTCCATTGACACCCCCCGATACTCTTGGGAGTTTTGGAGGCTTGAGCAGCACGGCGGAGTAGCTCAGCTGGTTAGAGCAGCGGAATCATAATCCGCGGGTCGGGGGTTCGAGTCCCTCCTCCGCTATCAGAGGCCCGGGCCGATGGCCTGGGCTTTTCGCCGACGCCCTACCGCCGGTAGCGGTCGGGGCATAGAAA